>HF994108.1 GCA_000436915.1 Prevotella sp. CAG:1092
GTCCCTGCCTAAATCCGAAACTTTAGTTATATATATGTGTTGACAAAGTTACTTATTTTTTCGTAATTATAGATAGGTGATTGGCTTTCTTTTCTAATTTTACTATTACTTTTTCAACATCATGGCACACGAGCTTCATCAGAAGCATGCTAAAGATGGAATGATTGTATACTATAAAAAACTTTAAACAGCAATATTTCTGAAATATTTTATCAATTTCTTATAAATTATTTATTATCTTTGTAGCAATTTATTCACTCCTATTTTACACCCTCAAAACCAAATAATCAATGAACATAACAACCATCGTAGAAAAAGATGAAACAGGACTAAACCAAATTAACGAAGCCGTTAATAAATTCGAGGACGAGGGATTGCTATACGCAATTTCGCAAAACAATCTCGACGAATTTACCATAATGCAAAACAAACTTATGGTAGAGAGCTATAATAAGAAACTGGACATGGAGATTGCGTCGTTATGGAGATTTGCTAATACATTTAATACCGATTATGCCACTACAAACAACAAATGTTTTGAGTGCGCTCATCTGTTGTTCAACAGAATCAGACAATCTGTCAGCTGCCTAAAAAAGGTATACAAGACGCTTTCGCCAAGGATAAACAAGAAGCATCCTGACCCTGAGAAAAACAAAACGTCGGCTTTTCTAAAGGCTTACTGCCTGCATGGCAACTATACAGGCGACTTGTTTGGCATAGATAGCTTTCCGCAATACGTCGTAGATTTTCTTAAAACATTAGAAGAATTCTTTGGCAAAATAATTTTTGCTATCAAAATATGCAGGCAGGTCATCACTAAAGAAGCGGAAATAAGAAAAGACCCAAACCAACTGCTCATTATCTACAACAAAACAAAGGAAAAAGCAAACAATACTACCGTAAAACAGATGTTAACCATCATTAATATGCAAGGTTTCGACTCTTCTAAGGCTATTCCTGTGTACCCAAAGATAACAAACGAGCTCGCAAAATGGTTTCACAACCTGGAATGGGAGGAATTTTGCTCTATTCTGATAAGCGAAATTAGAACTTCGGCTCTCAAAAACGGACTTACCGACGTTGAGCAAATACTATTCGGCGACAACAGGGAACTGGCGATAGACACAAGATACGTGGTGCAACACTTCGACGAACTATCGTTTGCTAAAGGCAGAAAAGACAACAGCCATGGCGGCAACAAGATAAACGCTAAGGCTATTGCCATGTTGCAAAAATGGTGCATGGTAGTGGGCAAAGGCAACGAATATAGCTTTGTGGAAAAATTCTTCCACGACACATACCAAGGTAAATACTCGCTCGTGAGAAATTCTGCCGTACAAGGACAAAAGAGTAATTATGATAGCGAAGAATACGAGAAATTCAAACAAGAAGTGGAAAAGCTTGCACAAAAGCGACATGCTCACAACGAAAAGGATAGCAAAATAGTGCCAATTTCGGCTATAAACTGAAAAGATTACTCGCATAATACATCATTAGTGGATAGGTTCTGATGGAGCCTATCCACTTTTTTTATCCACAAATGGCATACAAAATCCACGAATCTACCACTTCTGTTACACTTCTATCAATTCGTGGAAAATTTCGTCTTTCATTTTCCAGCTTTTTGCCCACTCGTGGATTTCCATCAAAAACAATTCCACTTTTTCCTCCTTCAGGCTTCCACAAATGCCACTTTTCATCCACGAACAGGCGCATCGAGGTTTACACTTATTTACTTGGTACTCAACTCGTTATGCATTAACTTTGCAATCGCAATCGATTCAATAAGGGAGGACCAAGTACATAGTGTACGAGGCGTTCTGCTCCTTAGGCTCCCTCTTTCAGAACGGAGGGTAAAAGCCGAAATAATTGTAAAATGAAAACCAAAGCAATCAAAAGCTTCGCAGGCTCGCAATCGTCTGAGCCTCGCACCATCGGAGACATCATCGAGAAGATGCTCCAGAGTAATTCACCTATGAGCCGCGGATACCGCACATGGCAAAGGGCACAATTCCCTACCACGGAACCTTGCGTAGACCTGAAGCTCATCACCATCCTGCCGGGCGGACTGCCTGAGGGCGAATACCTGTCGGGAGTGATAACACGCGATGGCGACGACCACTTCTCGTTCATCGAAAATGCCATGGAGAAGAAAGTGGCAACGGCTGAGCAACGAAACCCTCACGTGTACGAGGGTGCGTACATCAATATCAATCGCAAACCCGATGGCTCGCTCTACCCTACATTCAACCGCCCTCAACTCGCTACGTCCGACGACTTCAAACACTTCTGCCTAAACGCAGCTAAGGAACTGGAGACGGTTGCCAAGGAAAGGTAAAAGGGTAAAAAAGTAAAAGGGTAAAAAGGTAAAA
>HF994109.1 GCA_000436915.1 Prevotella sp. CAG:1092
CAGTACCACTTAGGTGAAACTCCAGTACCAGTTAGGTGAAACTCCAGTACCACATAAGTGGTACTAAAAGTGGTACTGGGAGACTTGTTTCATCCAATTATATAGCTTGTAGGATTCAACTATATTTTCTAAAATCGACTTTTACGGTAAACTATCTGTAAATTATAAATTGTATTAGCGGACAGCAATAAAACCAATTAGGATATTTGTTGATATAATGGCTCATTTGATAAATTAAGGGGAAAGAACATGAATGATATTACACGAGTGAGGCATAACGAGACTCGACGAGGATCTCGAACAATAGCTCGGCAACCTCGCAACATAATTTAAACGCAAAGTATCCTATATTCTTCGATTGTTCAACTTGGGATGAACAAATCGAGAATATAGGATACTTTTTTTGTTTGTTGCTTTTTATTAGAATGTAGCGAACTTGCAGTTGGTGAGTTTCACGCCGTCGCCAGCATCGATGTCTTTATCCTTTTGGGTGTAGAAGAAGGTGGAGTTGTCGATGGTGATGTTTTTGAGGCAGGTGTAGCCAGGGAGACCGTGAGCGCTGATAGCAGTTTTTGCTCCACGACATACGATATTGTTGATATGGATGTCGTTCCACTCTGGCACGTATTCTGCATTCTGTGGGATTACGGTTTTGCCATTGTCTGACTTCACGCTGTAGCTCTTGTCGGCATAGGTGCACTCAAAGATGATGGCTTCGTTTTTGATGTCGGTCATCACGATGTCGCTAACGTAGATGCCTTCTGTTTTGCCACCTCTGCCAATACCGCTCTTGAATCGAAGACCGGTGTCGGTGCCTGAGAAGAGGTTGTGGCGAACCACGATATTCTTCATGCCGTTAGAGAATTCTGAACCAATGACGAAGCCACCATGTGCATGGTAGACGGTGTTGTCTTGGATGAGGATGTCTTCGCATGGTCCATCTGCAGCATTCTTTTTGCCTACTCCGCCTTTCATGCAAATGCCGTCGTCGCCTGCGTCAATGGTGTTGTTTACGATGAGCACTTTCTTGCAGCAGCTGATGTCAAGGGCGTCGCCATTTTGTGCGTTCCAAGGACAGCGGATAGTTGTGCCGTCGACGATGACGTTGGTGCAGCAAGTAGGGATGAGGTGGAAGCGAGGTGAGTTTTGGATGGTAATGCCACTAATGAGCACTCGGTCGCAGTCGGTGAGGCGGATGAGGTGGGCTCTGAGACGCTCTTGGGCTTCTGGGGTGTCGGCGAGGTTGTCGAAATGTTTTAGATTGAATGGGAACCACAGTTGTCCGCCATCGGTTTCGGTGCCGCCCATAGACTTGTATTCTTTCCATTCTACGTCGCTAACCTTATAGCGCTTTACTGGTCGCCACATGGCTCCGTTGCCGTCGATGGTGCCTTCGCCTGTGATGCTGATGTTGGTGCGCTTGCTTGCAGAGATGAGTGGTGAGGTTTTTTCTGCTTTCACTCCGTTAGAGACTTTGAAATGCTGTGAGCGGTCGGGAGTGGCCATGATAACAGCATTTTTCTCGATATGGAGGTCGATGTTGCTTTTGAGCGAGATGAGGCCTGTGAGCCATACGCCAGCAGGGACGATGAGGTGGCCTCCACCTTTTTTGTCGAGAGCCTTGATGGCTTTGTCGAAGGCTTGAGTGTTGAGGGTGATTCCATCGCCTACGCCTCCGAAGTCTTTAAGGTTTACACTATAGTCTGGGATTACTGCTACTTCAGGTTGCTGCATTTTTACGGGCATGTTCTGATAGTAGGTGCCGTAGTCGGCAGCATAAGCCGCTATGCTAAGGAGCAGAGTTACGGCAAGGGTCATGATTTTCTTCATGTTGTGAGAAATTGTTTGTTTTGTAGATTTTGTTTTAGTGAGGGTTTGATTACTTGGTACAAAAGTAGTTTAATAATATAAGGATAGCAAATGATTTATGTTTTTTTAGAGAGAAGTGGGTTTTGTTAAGGGAAGAGTGAAGAACGAAGAGTGAAGAATTTAAGTGAAGAGTGAAGAACGAAGAGTGAAGAATCCGATGGAAGGGAAGAGTGAAGAATCCGATGGAAGTAAAGAACGAGAGCTAAAAAAAGAGTGAAGAATCTTTTAGCTTGTTAAGCATTTTGATTCTTCACTCTTCACTCTTCGTTCTTCACTCTTCGTTTTTCACTTACTTCACGATTCCCTTTTCGAGATATTCGGCAAGGTTGGTGCGAACTTTCTCGGCGGCACCATCGGAAGCTACTTTAGCCATGTCGCTGTCTACCATGATGTTGACAAGCTCTTGGAATGGGGTCTTTGATGGGTTCCAGCCCAACTTAGCCTTGGCCTTAGTAGGATCACCCCAGAGGTTTACTACGTCGGTAGGACGATAGAAGTCTGGGCTAACCTCGATGAGCACATTGCCGGTGGCTTTGTCGATACCCTTCTCGTTCATGCCTTCGCCCTGGAATTCGAGTTCGATGCCTACGCGCTTGAAAGCATAGTAGCAGAACTCGCGCACGCTGTGCTGTTCACCTGTAGCAATGACGAAGTCTTCTGGCTTGTCTTGCTGAAGGATGAGCCACATACACTCTACATAGTCTTTAGCATAACCCCAGTCGCGGAGTGACGAAAGGTTGCCAAGATAGAGCTTGTCTTGCTTGCCCTGCTTGATGCGTGCGGCAGCGAGAGTGATTTTGCGGGTAACGAATGTTTCGCCACGGCGCTCGCTCTCGTGGTTGAAGAGGATGCCCGAACAGCAATACATATCGTAAGCCTCGCGATATTCTTTTACTATCCAGAAGCCATACTG
>HF994110.1:0-6308 GCA_000436915.1 Prevotella sp. CAG:1092
CATTTAATGGTTTGTAAATGTGTCTACCTATATCAGTATAAGACATTACTTGGGCAAGTATCATGTATTACTTTTTCCTGACTTCCAAGTCAAGGAATTCTGCCGATGTTATTGTATGTTCAAAAAAGTTTTAGCGTACAGCTATAGTTCTATAAATTAATAAATAGATAAAATCATCGTTTTATTCTTTAGGATTCCAAGTATAAATATACATATAATCTGTTCCCAAAGCATACTTATAATCTACAAGGTATTCGTCAAGTACATAAATTCTGCATGTCGTAGGGATAAAAGCTTCACTTAAATACTTGGGGTCCATTCCTTTAAAATATATGCTCTTAAGGTTGAAACTGCACATGAAGCAATTTTCCCCCAACGAAGTAACAGATGAAGGAATTTTGATTGATGTTAAGCTGCTACAGTCTTCGAAGCACATCCTACCCAACGAACTGACAAATGAAGGAATCTCGATGGATGTTAAGCCGCTACAATCAGCGAAACAGCAACTCCCTAACGAAGTAATAGATGAGGGAAGCTCAATGGAAGTTAAACCACTACAACCTCTAAAGCAATTTTCCCCCAACGAAGTAACAGACGAGGGTATCTTTATGCATGTTAGGCCGTTACAATTATAGAAGCAATAATCACTCAACGAAGTAACAGACGAGGGTATATCAATGGTAGTTAAACTGCTACACTTTTGGAAGCAATATGACCCCAATGATGTTACAGATGAAGGAATTTTGATGGAAGTTAAATCTTTACAATTTGAGAAGCAATATTCCTCTACCGAAGTAATAGAATCGGGGATTTCGATGGAAGTTAAGCCACTACAATCTGAGAAACAATATTCCCCAAGCGAAGTTACTGATGAAGGGATTTTTATGGATGTTAAGCCGCTACAACCAGAGAAACACCAACCACTCAACGAAGTTATAGACGAAGTTATCTCTATGGACTTCAATCCGCAACAATATCTGAAGCACCACTTGCCCAACGAAGTAACAGATGAAGGAATCTTGATGGAAGTTAAGCTGTGGCAACCAGAGAAACAACCCCATCCCAACGAAGTTACAGACGAAGGTATCTCTATTGACGTCAATCCGCTACAATCTCTGAAGCACCACCCACCCAACGTAGTTATAGATGAAGGTATCAATATGGAAGTTAAGCGGTGACAACCAGCGAAGCAACTCCATCCTAATGAAGTTACAGACGAAGGTATTTCTATGGACGTCAATCCGCTACAACCTTCGAAGCAATGATCACCCAACGAAATTACAGATGAAGGTATCTCTATGGAAGTCAAACTGTGACAACTGGAAATGCAACCGCGCCCTAACGAAGTAACAGATGAAGGAACCTTTATGCATGTTAGGCCGTTACAATTATAGAAGCAATGATCACCCAACGAAGTGACAGATGAAGGTATATCAATGGAAGTTAAGCCGTTACAATTCTCGAAGCAGCTATCCTCCAAAGCAATAACAGAATATTCAACTCCATTATTATCTTTAACCTTTTCTGGTAGAATAATATCACCTGAATAATGTTCATTCATTTTTGGTAAAAGCGTAGCTGTCTTCATTTTATGGTCTAAGCTAAAATGAAGATTTTCAATCACTTCCGTAAATGCATTATTTGTTGTCATAAGCATCATTTTATTACAAAAACAAAAAACTCTAAAATGTATTATAAGAAGATTTGTTATCACTTACACACTTTAAACATCTGAATCCCCCTTATTTCTATAAGCAATATACTCTTCTATACATCCATTTTGCAAATATACAAAATTTTATCTGAATTTATCTTTTTAATAAGCATTTAATATCGTGTGAGCCGATTTTTGGGGTACGCAATGACGAAGCCTGGAAAAAAAACTGGATGTAAGCTTTGGGAATATATCCCGCTTACATCCAGCATTATGTTTTTTTATTTGTATGTATCTTGTTTAATAGCTTCTTGCGATGATGACACGATATTTAGCAGGCTTACCGCTAACCATGTCGACACCTGGAGTCTGCTCGTATGCGTAAGGCACGCAACGGATAGTAGCCTGAGTCTCTTCCTTGATCTTAGCCTCAGTCTCTTCTGTACCATCCCAATGGCAAAGGAAGAAACCGCCATCCTTAACCCTCTCCTTGAACTCCTCGTAGTTTTCGCATACGTAAACGTGGTCGTCACGATATTTGCGAGCCTTCTCGAAGATGTTTTGCTGAATGTCTTCAAGCAACTGCTTTACATATTCTACGATTCCCTCTACAGGACGAGTCTCCTTTTCGAGAGTATCACGACGCATAACTTCGATTGTTCCCTCTTCGAGGTCGCGACCGCCCATAACCAAACGTACAGGCACACCCTTGAGCTCATAGTCTGCAAACTTGAAGCCTGGACGCTTGTTGTCTGCATCATCGAACTTAACGCTAATGCCAAGGCTACGCAATTCGCTAATGATAGGGTTGAGCTTCTCAGAAATAGCGCTAACCTGCTCAGGCTTGCCGATAGGAATTACGACTACCTGGATAGGAGCGAGGTGTGGAGGAAGTACAAGTCCGTTATCGTCTGAGTGAGTCATGATGAGGGCACCGATAAGACGTGTAGAAACACCCCATGATGTAGCCCATACATACTCAGGCTTGTTCTCCTTATTAAGATATGTAACGTTGAAGCTCTTAGCGAAGTTCTGACCCAAGAAGTGGCTAGTACCACTCTGAAGAGCCTTGCCATCCTGCATCATAGCCTCAATAGTATATGTGTCTAGAGCTCCAGCAAAACGCTCAGTCTCGCTCTTCACACCTGTCAATACAGGCACAGCCATCCACTTCTCGGCAAAGTCGGCATAAACCTGAAGCATCTTCTGTGCTTCCTTCTCAGCCTCCTCGCGTGTAGCGTGTGCGGTATGACCTTCCTGCCACAAAAATTCAGATGTGCGGAGGAAAGGACGAGTACGCATTTCCCAACGCATTACGTTACACCATTGGTTGCACATCAAAGGCAGATCGCGCCATGAGTGAATCCAATTCTTGTATGTATTCCAGATGATAGTCTCGGATGTAGGACGAATGATGAGCTCTTCCTCAAGACGAGCTGAAGGGTCTACTTCTACGCTATTGCCATCTTCGCTCGACTTCAAACGATAGTGGGTAACAACGGCACACTCTTTAGCAAAGCCCTTTACGTGTTCTGCCTCTCGGCTAAGGAATGACTTAGGGATTAGCAAAGGGAAGTAAGCATTCTGCACACCTGTCTCCTTGAACATCTTGTCAAGCTGCTGCTGCATCTTTTCCCAGATGGCATAGCCATAAGGCTTAATCACCATACATCCGCGTACTGCCGACTGCTCAGCGAGGTCGGCCTTTACTACCAAGTCGTTGTACCATTGGCTGTAGTTATCAGCTCTTTTGGTCAATTCTTTTAGTTCTTTTGCCATTTTTATATTTTGGTTTTATTGTTTCTGCATTATCATTGCTATAACCCCTCGATAGTGAAATCTATACAGTTTTTATAGTATTTCCTACAAGACAATAGGGATTTTCCCATATCCTTTAAGGAATTATTCATTAATTTTGCCGCAAAATTACAAAAAAATGTTGGGATAAGGCAAACAATAACGAAAAAAGAATTAACTTTGCATACCCAAAGGTAAAAGAAACAAACTTTTAATCAATTTTAATAACAACAAACATGAAGAATCTTAAAATGATGACTGCAGGCCTTTGCGTGTTGGCTGTTTGCAGTTGCTCTACCAAAACTGGTACAGGAGCTTTGATTGGTACAGGAGCAGGTGCTGCTCTTGGTGCTATTATTGGTAAGATTGCAGGTAATACAGCTGTAGGTGCTGCTATTGGTGGTGCTGTAGGTGCGGGAACTGGTGCTATCATCGGCAAGCATATGGATAAGGTGGCTGCAGAAGCTGCTAAGATTGAGAGTGCAAAGGTTGAGGAAGTTACAGATGCTAATGGTTTAAAGGCAGTAAAGGCAACATTCGACTCTGGCCTTCTCTTTGCTTCAAGCAAGGCTGTTTTGAGTGCTGCTTCAAAGAACGATTTGGCTAAATTTGCTACTATGTTGAAGAACAATTCTGGTTGCCAGGTAGACGTTTATGGTCATACCGACTCTACAGGTAACGAGGATATCAATCAGCCTTTGAGCAACCAACGTGCACAGAGCGTTGTAAACTATTTGGTAAGCTGCGGCGTTCCTCGTTCACAGTTTGCTAATGTTGTTGGTAAGAGCAGCTCCCAGCCTGTTGCTGACAACTCAACAGCTGCTGGTCGTCAGGCTAACCGTCGTGTAGAGCTCTATCTCTATGCAAGCAAGGCTATGATTGAGGCTGCTAACAATGGCACACTCAAGTAATACTGGGTTTTACATACTACCATGCAGGTGCAGGCGTATTAATAAGAAGTATGCCTGTTCCTGCATGTTTTTTTCTTAATAAAAGAATCTGTTTTCTTAAAAGAAACATTTTTCTTAATAAAGAACTCAACTTCAAAACAACACTCGTGCAAAAGCTGAAGAATATACTGAAATGGATAGTGGCATCATTTTTTGCCTCTACTATTCTTGCTGTCGTAGCCTATCGCTTTATTCCTGTTTATTTCACTCCATTAATGTTCATCCGTTGTATGCAAACAGGTAGCCTCACCATGCATCATCATTGGGTGCCATTAGACGAAATGTCGCCACATATGCCCGTGGCCGTGATGGCGAGCGAAGACTCAAGGTTTTTGCTACACCACGGCTTCGACTTCGATGCCATAGGCAAGGCTGCTAAGCGCAATACTAAGGGAGGAAAGAAATATGGCGCCAGCACAATCTCGCAGCAAACAGCTAAAAACGTATTCCTTTGGCCTGGTCGTTCGTGGGTAAGAAAGGGATTTGAGGTTTATTTCACGGCTCTTATCGAGATGATGTGGAGCAAACAACGCATTATGGAGGTTTATCTCAACTCTATTGAGATGGGCGATAGGATATATGGCTTGGACGCTGTGGCAGAAAACAATTTCGGCAAGCAGGCTTCGGAATTGAGTCGAGGCGAATGTGCCTTGATAGCTGCCACTTTGCCTAATCCACATATTTATAGCTCGAAAGATCCAAGTGCCTATATGCGCAAACGCCAAAGAGCCATTAAGGCAAATATGAGATACATTCCGTCGTTTCCTAAGGAGGGTCAAGACTATAATCCAAGTACTGCCGTTGGTGGCGTGTATCATAAGAAGAATTAAACCATCAATATGGACTACAACATACAAGACATTCTCTCGCAGCTCAACGAGTCGCAACGCAAGGCCGTGGAATATCTCGACGGTCCGCAACTTGTTATTGCCGGCGCAGGCTCGGGCAAGACTCGTGTGCTTACATATAAGATAGCCTACCTCATAGCTCGTGGCTTGCAGCCATGGAGCATCCTTGCCCTTACTTTTACCAATAAGGCAGCCAAGGAGATGAAAGAGCGTATCGCCACTATCGTGGGCGACCAGGCAGCCTTGCGACTAAATATGGGCACCTTCCACTCGGTATTTGCACGCATACTTCGTGCCGAGGCTGAGCATATAGGATATTCTTCGCAGTTTACTATTTATGATGAAGCCGACTCGCGTTCGCTACTCAAGAATATCGCTAAGGAATTAAAACTCGACGACAAGCTATATAAGCCAGCTACCGTGCATAAGCATATTTCGTTGGCTAAAAACAAACTTGTGGCTCCCGAAGCTTATGCTGCCGACAACTATATTGCTGAGCGTGATGCTCGTGCGCAGATACCGCAAACAGCAGCAATATATCGCATATATCAGCAACGACTCTTGCAGGCTAATGCTATGGACTTTGATGACTTGCTGGTACTCACTTTCCGTCTGTTTTCGGAAAACGAGGCGGTAAGGAGAAAATATGCCGAGAGGTTTGCCTATGTGCTCGTGGATGAGTATCAAGACACCAACTATGCTCAGCAACGCATACTTACTCTCCTTACTCGCGAAAACCAACGCATCTGCGTAGTTGGCGACGACTACCAAAGTATCTATGCCTTTCGTGGTGCCAATATCGACAACATCCTCGACTTCCAACATCAATATCCTAATGCTTTGCTCTTCAAGCTTGAGCGCAACTATCGTTCCACTCAAACTATCGTTGAAGCTGCCAACAGCATCATGCAGAAAAACCGTAGGCAGATACCGAAGCAAGTGTATAGCGAGAATGAGGAGGGCGACAAGATTTCGGTAATCGAGACCTATTCTGATAAGGAAGAGGCTATCGTGGTTTGCAATACCATTAAGCGATATGTGAATCGTGAGAATAGCCAA
>HF994110.1:6340-6582 GCA_000436915.1 Prevotella sp. CAG:1092
TTCGTTATCCTTTATCGTGCCAACGCCCTTTGTAGAAGTTTCGAGGAAGAATTGCGCAAGCAAAATATTCCGTATACCATCTTTGGCGGTCAGAGCTTCTATCAACGAAAGGAGATAAAGGATGTGATGGCATATTTCCGACTTGTAGCCAATCCTAATGACGAAGAGGCTTTCCGTCGTGTGGTCAACTATCCTGCTCGTGGCATAGGCAACACAACAATTCAGAAGCTTGCTTCGGCTGC
>HF994110.1:6636-7847 GCA_000436915.1 Prevotella sp. CAG:1092
AAATGTTGGAAAATCCTATGCTCTATAAGCTCGATGTCAACAAGGGAACACTCACCAAGCTCGACCGCTTTAAGCAGCTTATAGATAGTTTTGTGGCTGAGGTCAACGTAACCGATGCCTACACTCTTGGCGAGGATATCCTCAAGAATAGCGGTATCATGGCCGACCTTGCTGCCGATGTGACGGTAGAGGGCGAAACTCGTCGTGAGAATATCGATGCCTTCATTTCTTCTATCCACGACTTCGTGGAGGCTCAACGCGAAGAGGGTAGGGAGAATGATATTTATCTTTCTAACTATCTGCAAGAGGTGTCGTTGCTTACCGACCTTGAGAGCGACGAAGATGGCGATACTCAAAATCGTGTGTCGCTCATGACGGTTCATGCCGCAAAGGGATTGGAGTTTAATACCGTCTTTATCGTTGGCGTAGAAGATTCTATCTTCCCAAGCCAAATGAGTATGGACTCGCTACGCGGTCTTGAAGAGGAGCGACGACTGATGTACGTAGCCATGACTCGTGCCGAGAAGCATTGCTATATCACACATGTGAAGTCACGCTTCCGCTATGGCCGTGCTGAGTTTATGAATCCAAGCATGTTCTTGCGCGAGATTAGTTCTAAGTATGTATCAATGCAGAATCAGTCTATGGGCGAGTCGTCACGCGGTTCTCGTTGGGGTAGCGACAACTACGAGTCGAATACCCCTTATCATGGAGCTCATGGGTGGGATAGCGATACTCCGCATTATGGTCGCGGCATGCAAAACAATCGTCCTGTTGCCGACCGCTTTGTTGCCGACCCTAAGCCGAAGATTACTCGTGGCAATAGAAGTGAAGAGGCTGTAGACCCATTCTCAGATAAGTTTAAGCAATTGCTTGCTGCAAGTGGTGGCAACTTTAAGCGTGTGTCGGAAGCCATGACAAATGGTGGCCGTCAGATGCCGTCGGCATCATCTTCTGGCTCTTCGCTATCATCAG
This sequence comes from Prevotella sp. CAG:1092, assembly GCA_000436915.1. GTDB lineage: Bacteria > Bacteroidota > Bacteroidia > Bacteroidales > Bacteroidaceae > Prevotella. The sequence continues at coordinate 7,612 of HF994110.1, forward strand.
CTGGTATGTCTACTTCCTCAAGTTCCCCGTCGTCAGCTTCTGTTGCTTCGCTTCATACAGGCAATGTCATCGAGCATTTGCGCTTCGGAATTGGTAAGGTGCTTAATGTAGAAGGTTCGGGCGAGAATACTAAGGCAACCGTAGAATTTGAAAACGTAGGTATCAAGCAGCTACTCCTAAAGTTTGCCAAGTTCAGAATCTTGGAGTAGACGAAATGCTAATTACGATTAGTCGAA
>HF994111.1:0-12648 GCA_000436915.1 Prevotella sp. CAG:1092
AATCGCTATTTTATCCCGAATTGGGGTAAACTATTATATTGCTTTTTATAGTATTGCTTGGCTGATCACATCATGTGTGAATGCCAAGCAATATTTTTTTACCACCTATACATATTAATCTCGTTAAAGACTATAATAGATTACCTCTTGCGTTCAACAGCTGTTGAATGGTCGTAGAAGCTAACTTACTTTGCCATCATAACTAACTTACTTTATCGTTCAACAGTGGGCTGAACGGATGTAGAAGCTTAATAACTTTGGAAAGTAATATAATTAACTCCTTCGTTCAGCCTGGGCTGAACGAAGGAGTCAATAAAATAAAGGCTGGCATCATCCTAAATGAGATGCCAGCCTTATATGTATTATTTATACTTAGCAATCAGCTAAAGTATAGATTACTTGTTGAAGTACTTCTTACCGTTCTTTACTACTACACCCTTGTAGTTGTTGCTTACACGCTGACCTGCAAGGTTGTAGAGAGGAGCGTTTGTCTTGTCAAGAGTGATAGCGTTTACACCTGCAACCTTGTCATTTTGAGAGTAAATGTAGTTACCAGAATTCATTTCCTTAGTGCCGTTGTAGTTTACAAGCTTACCATAAACAACAACTTTGTCACCAACCTTGATTTGGTCTGCTGATGTAAATTTGTTGTCCTTAGGGCCAAGGTAGTACCCTCTGTAGATTACCAACACGTTTTCTTCCTTACCATTGTCAGAAATGTTGTATGTTGCATTTCCCCATTCTGCTGTGTCTACACTCTTAATAGATGAAATGATACCCTTTACATAAACCTTAGCATCAAGACCTTCGCCAGCTTCAATAAGCTCCAAAGCCTTAGCTACTGTGTATGCTGTTTCTGGAGTATTTGTGATGTCAACAGTAGAAGCTGCCTTAACGGTAAGAGCGTAAGTAACGCTCTGAGCCTCATACTCATCGTTGCCTGCAAATTCAGCAGTGATGTTTGTTTCACCAGCTGCAACAAGAGTAACTTCACCCTTTTCGTTGATAGTAGCAACTTTTTCGTCAGAGCTACTATACTTTACATTGAGTTTGTTAGCATTAGCAAGGGTAGGGAATTGGTTCTCTGCGCTACCGATAGTTACAGTTCTTGCTGCTGTACCCCAAGAAAGACCTGCAGGTTTCTTGGCTACACCCTGATACAAAAGAATGTTGTCGAGACGAGCATTGTTTGATGTGGTGTTAGCAAATGTAAGAGTAAGTGTTTCTGTTCCTGCAGGAACTGTAATCTTAGCTTCAACGGTGTTGCCTGATGTTGTTCCTTCGCCAATAGTTACACCTTTAGTGCTTGATGAAATAGTAAGAGATTTGTTGGTGTTATATCTCAATGTCATTTCACCAGTTGCACCATTTAATGCAATTGTAGCTGTGAAACTACCACTTTTCTTTGCAACAAGAAGTTCTGGAGATTTACCACCTGCTAATGCTTCTTCATAAATCTTTGTACCAGCATTTTCCGAAGCATAGTTCTTGTTGACCTGTGCTGGAGTTTGGTCTTTTTTTGCACCAGTCCAATCCTCTGACCAAATCTTTGTTTCAGCAAACGAAACATTAAACACCATAGCAAGGACTGCTATGAAAGATAAGCGTAAAATTTTGTTCATAACTGTTCGTATTAATTTAGTTAATATTTAGATTATAAGAATTTATAGGCCTTTATGAGAACACATAATTCTGCAATAGTTTTACATTCATTGCAAAGATAGATATATTTATTAATATAAACCGAATATTAATATTAAAATTTTATTAAACAACTAAAATTCCCTGGTATAGGGAGGAAAATCTCACCAATATATTATAAATGAAAAAAGGATAGCACATACTATGATGCACTATCCTTCTTTGCGATGATGATATAAATATAGTTTAGTATATTCTTTTCTTTATGGTCTTACCTTTTTTCTCGATTACGATGCCACGAGTAGGTTTGTTTACCTTCATACCCTGAAGGTTGTAGTACTCGTAGGTGTTGTCATCGTTGTAGTCGATATCTGCGATGAGGGTAGGGTTGCTGTTGCTGTTGCCACTATTATAATAAGGTATACCGTCTACCTTGATTGTCTCTGGATAGTATTCGTCTACGCTCTCAAGCGCGTCGGCGTTACCAGCCTTCATCAAGTCTTCAACCAATGCGTTGCAATAAACCTCGATATTTGTATAATAGCCCTTCTTGTCTATAGTGTAAGCAGCAGCGTCGTTATCATCTTTAGGATTCAAGCCGTGTGCAGTCTCCCAGATATCTGGCATACCATCGTTATCAGAGTCGAGAAGCTTTTCTGTAGAATTCAATGTAGGCCATCCGCCAACATCATTCTGTGAGTCTATGATACCTGCAAGCTTTGTTATGCTTCCCTTATAGGTGGCAGTACCATTCTTTGCTTCCTCTGCATAGCGAGCATCTACAGCGTCGCGCTTGTATGAAGCTCCTGCATATGCAAGTACCTTTTCGAAGGTTTTCTGAGCAGAGTGGGTTGTTACTACGCCTGGATTTACTGGCTCTTTAAGCTTGATGGTGTCTCTAACAGTAGTGTTGCCATCGTCGATGATTACGCCCTTCCAATCGTAGTTCTCACCTTTGTCTCTAACGTAGTTGCCATCGATATAGAAGTGACCATAGGTGTTCTTTGGAATTACTTCGCCTGATGCACCTGATGTGTGACCACATTGGAATACTCGATCTTTATTCTTTGTAGCAGGGCCATACTTATAGTAGTTGTTAACTATATTGTGGTAGCCACCCATACCTGCGTAGGCTCCGTTGCCTTTGCCCCAGTTGTACATCACATTGTTGCGCAAGTCTACCTGCTCAGCCTCTATGCTGCTTGCATAGTTGTCGGCAGAAGAGCCTCCCCATCCATAGCGGGCGCCATTGAGTCGTGGACAACGATTGGTATGATGTGCCAAGAGATTGTGGTGGAATGAAGCACCTTTACCGCCCCATATACCTCCATATCCATGAGCACCCTTGTCGTGACCTGCGTTGTTGAGACTCTCTGCTACGGTACACCATTGCATGGTGAAGTTCTTATTGTCGTAGAACGAAGCAGTCTCGTCGATACTCCAGCTCATAGAGCAATGGTCGATGATGATGTTGTTGCGATTGCGTCCCCAGAAAGAATCAGCACCATCGTTAACATCTACGGCATTGCCACGGCGAACGCGTATGAAACGAATGATTACGTTGTTTGCCTTGTTCTCTAATGTGTAGTCGCGGAGTGTGATACCATCACCAGGGGCTGTTTGACCTTCTATCGTAACATCACCATTCTTAATAGTGAGGTTGCTCTTCAATGCTATTGTACCAGAAACATCAAATACGATAATTCTTTTACCCGATGTGTTCTGCAAAGCTTGACGGAGTGATCCTGCACCAGAGTCGTTGAGGTTAGTGACATGAATCACCTTACCTCCACGTCCACCTGTAGTAGTGTATCGTGCAAATCCTTCAGCACCAGGAAATGCAGGAGACTGTGCCATTGCTGCTGACATAGAAAGTGTTGCAGCGGCAGCCATTATAATTCTTTTCATAGAATGCTTTTGAATATCTAATCTGTTAGATTCTTCACTCTTCACTTTTCGTTCTTTACTTTCCCTGTGGAAGCTGTTCCATCTCCAATGAAGCCCAGATGAAAGGACCAATGCCCTTAGCATCGTTGTCGCGGATAGGCTCGCTCATATAATAATTGAAGCTGCCATCACGCTTGAAGTTAGGCTTTTTTACGTATGGACCAGGAGCAGGACCAAGGCCTGATACTGAACAGCAGTTGGTGAGAGAGATAGTCTTGTCGGCATTAACCTTGATGAAGTTGTTGATGATGCCGTTGTATGCCTTGATACCAGCTGCGCGGAATGACTCAGGAAGGTAGCCTGTTCTTGCACCCTTGAGCAATACGTAAGCAAACATAGAAGAGGCTGTTGACTCAAGATAGTTGCGGCTGTCCTTAACGTCGAGCACGTCGTACCATACACCAGTCTTCTTGTCCTGATAGTCTACTACCGACTGCATAGTCTTCTGCAACAAAGCTACAACCTTGTCGCGGTTAGGATAGTCAGCAGGCAATACGTCGAGCACCTCGGTGATAGCCATAACATACCATCCCAAAGCTCTTGCCCATGTGTGCTGGCTGAGTCCTGTCTCCTTGTCTGCCCAGAAAGCTGTGTGGGTTTCGTCCCAAGCATGCTTCCAAAGGTTTGTCTTAGCATCGTATGTGCGAAGGTCGGTCTTTAGAATCTGGTCTACTGCATCCTTCCAGTATTTCTTCTGAGCCTTCTTCATACCCTTGATGCTTGGAGCAGCGAGAGTGTAGTAGGGAAGACCCATGAAGATTCCGTCAAGCCATACCTGGTTTGCATAGATAGCCTTGTGCCACCACACACCTTCCTTGGTGCGGGGCTGCTTCTCGAGCTGAGAGAATAATGTGGCTAGAGCCTTCTTCTGATTTTCTGCTGGGAACAACTCGTTCATGCGATAGATGAACTTTGCTGTGCGTACGTTGTCGAGATTATAGTCTTCGAGCTTGTAGCCAGTGATATTACCCTGGGCATCTATCATTTTTGCAGGATATTCCTTGAGGTATTCTGCGATAGTCTCGTCCTTATATCTATAATAGGTGTCGAGCATACCTTCCATTTCGATCCCCATCACATAGCTCCACTTTGGCTTCTTTGCGAAGTCGAGCATATAGCTCTTTGGAGTGCGCTTCATCTCTGACCATGTCATCCATTGTGAATAGTTCTGATATGGCTTATCAGCATCTTGAAGAATGAGGTTGCCATTTATCATGAGATTGTCAAACTTCACGTTGCGTGTCTTACCTGTCATCTTTACAGGCTGTTTAACAACGCCAGTGAAGTTACAGTCTTTAACAGTAACGTCGTAAACATTTTCAATTTCGTTCAAGCCGATGATCAATACACCATAGTTACTCTTCTGACAGGTTACATTCTCCATGTATACCTTGCGAACAGTAGGCTGGAAACCACGATAGCAAATTTCCTTAGCCTCGTAGTCGAGGTTGATCTTCAATACAGCCTCACGACATTGACCAACAGTAACGTTGCGCATGTTGATATTCTCAATCAAACCACCACGGCAGTTGTTAGTCTTGATTCTCAATACACGCTCAAGGTCTGGAGAGTCCATGTGGCAGTTCTCTGCATATACATTCTGGCAACCACCAGAAATCTCAGAACCGATAACTACACCACCATGACCATCTTCCATCTTACAGTTACGGATGATGATATTTTTGCTTGGAGTGTTCCAAAGACGTCCGTCGTTGTTGCGTCCGCTCTTGATAGCGATACAGTCGTCGCCAGTGTGGAAAGTACAGTTCTGAATAAGAACGTTCTCACAAGCCTCTGGGTCGCAACCGTCACCATTAGGACCTTCGTTCCAGATGTATACACCATCTACGGTGATGTTCTTAGAGAGCAATGGGTGGATAACCCAGAAAGGAGAGTTGGTGAGCTTTACATCCTTGATGAGGATTCCATCGCAACGATTGAAGTTTACGAGCTGTGGACGCAAGCCTTGTCCCTTACCAAAACGTCTTTCATCTTCAGGTACACCATCCTCAGCATATTTCAGCAGACGTGCACGGCTACCCAAGTTTTGTGCTTCCTTGGTAACACCTTTTTGAAAGTTGAACTTCTTAGCTCCACACCAAGGCCACCAAGTTTCACGGCTACCATTACCATCGATGGTTCCCTTACCGGTGATAGCAAGATCGGTCTCACCGTAGGCATAAATACATGGAGAATAGTTCCAGCATCCTAAGCCTTCCCATGAGGTTTTTACCAAAGGATAAAGCTCTGGTTGGAAAGCGAAGAGAAGAGTAGCACCTTCCTCAACCTTTAGGTTTACGTGGCTCTTCATTCTGATAGCACCTGTGTTCCATGTACCCTTAGGCACAACGACTGTTCCACCACCCTTAGCAGAGCAAGTGGCAATAGCTTTGTTAATGGCCTTTTGGTTTACAGCTGCAGAAGCCTTTACCTTAGCGCCAAACTGTGTGATGGCGAAAGTACGATCTGGGAACTGAGGAGTTCTGATGTTACTCTCGATTTGTTTGTACTCGCTTTCGTTCCAACCCTGTGCAAAAGAGCATAGTGGTAACGATAGCAACATGATTAATGTTGTCAGTAATTGTTTCATTATATGATTGTTGATTAGTTCCTGTATTGGGTGATTGTTGGAGGGTACCTTTTGAAAGGTTACCAGTATCTTGTGATTTTGATTAGTTTCTTGTAGCTATTAGTGCTATTAGCACAATCTTTTTGCAAAGATATAAAAATAATATTTATATCCTTTAGAATTTTCATCTATTTTATGTGACTTTTTGTTAAAGAGTTGATATATAGGGAAATAGGTGTTTGGTATGGTAGTGGTAAAACTTGATATTTAATAGATGGTAGAGTAAAACATATGTTAAATATTTCATTTTCTTTGGGGAAAATTTGGAAATCTCGTTAATAAGGTCTATATTTGCGAAAGTTGTTATGGATTTCGAGTTTTTTTCGAAATCATCCCTCGAGGTTGGTAGCATCCTGCACCAACCTCTTTTTTTTGTTTTTGGCTTAAAGCTATAGATGAACTAGAAGTTCTAGATAAACTAGAAGTTCTAGAAGCTCTAGATAATCTAGAAAATCTATCTATCTTTCTTTAGCCTCTCTATTTCTGCTTGCTGCTCATAATAAGCTTTCAAAGCCCTTTTTTTGAGGTCTTCGTAAGCGGCTTGCCATTTTGCGGCTAAAGATAGAGCATCCTCAAGTTGCGCCTTTTGCTCCTCCATTAGCCTCTTTTGCTCCTCCTTTTGCTCTTCAAGTTGCCCCTTTAGATCCAATATTTGCTTTATGAGCCTTGGATTCTCTTCTTCGAGTTGCTTTAATCTTTCGTCTTGCTTTTGGCGATATCCAGTGCGGGCTTTGTACATACGCTCTTTGATGCCACCTTCTGTGACGAACTCCCTGTCTAATTTTGCTAAGAATGACATTAGCATCTTATCGACCATATGGCAGAGGGTGATGGCGCAGTTGCACATCTCTTCATCGCTCCATTTAGAGAAGAATGGCTCGTAGTCTTCAAGCTTATTGTGATAACGGCAGTAGCTGAGCATCTTGTCGTATCTATCTTCTCCTTTGCGATAGAATAGTAAGTGGCGAGATTTTAAATAGTCTTCAAAGTCTTCACGAGTTTCTTTTAATGATGCACGTGCTACATTCAATAGCTTAAGTTGCATTTCGGTTGATGTAACTCCGTCTGCTAATCCTTCTACGATATTCTGCTTGCATGAGCGTGCTGCTTGAATCACTTGATCACGAGTGCGGTCTTTATAAAGGTGGATAAAGCGGTCACAGAAGGCAAATGTGAGCTGATATATCACATCCGACTTCTGATAAAAGAACAATGCATCCCAGTTGGCTTGCTGCTTGAGTACACTCGGAATTATATCTTGTTCAAGCTTATTGTTCTCACTAGGTGCTTTATCTTGCTCAATCTCTTTTCTATTCTGATTTAGGGCTTTTTCTTCTTGCTTATTTTTTATTTTGTCTTGTTCTGATTTATCTTCCATAGTTTTAGTAGTTTGATTTTATAGATTAGACTAATAATAAATGACAACGTAGAAGTTGTTAAATTATTGCCGAATTTACATTATTTCACAGAAATATTTGTTGTTTTGGAAAATAATAACTACCTTTGCCAATACAAAACATTATTTAATAACAAAACGACACGCCTATAGGATATACATTTACTTAATAATAAAAAGATTAAGAAATGAAGAAACTCTCAGAATTTACTGACGAGGAGTTGGCATTAGCTTATGCCAACGGAGATAACAAGGCGTTCGATTTGCTATTGTCACGCAATCAGACTAAATTGTTTTCCTATATTCTTTTCGTGGTTCGTGACCGCGAAAAGGCAGAGGATATATTCCAAGAAACCTTCGTCAAAGTAATATCAAGGTTGCAGCAGCAACGCTATGTTACAAGCGGTAAGTTTGGCGCTTGGCTGATTCGTATTGCTCACAATATTATAATGGACTCTTATCGTGAGCGAAGAATAGAGAATGTTATTGAGACTCCTGAAGATAACAATCTTACTAATATCAGTAGCGACAATTTGTTGGAGTTGAATATTGAAAACCAATATGTCAACGACCAAGTGCTTGAGGATGTGAAGAAGATTATGAATCTCTTACCCGATACACAGCGCGAAGTTGTCTACATGAGATATTATCAGCAGCTATCATTTAAGGAAATAGCTGAATGTACCAATGTCAGCATCAATACAGCTTTGGGGCGTATGCGCTATGCTATATTGAATATGCGTCGTATGGCTCGCACACAAGAACTTGACTTGGAGCTATATTAAAAAGTAGCTATATACTGAGATAATATTAAAAATAGGCTTATAATAAAAAATGGGGCTACACATTAAGAAGATATAATAATATCACATCTTAATGTATAGCCCCATAAATATTCTATAGAGTTTTTATAGATTCTTCAGCCAGCTAATAGTAGCCAATGGGTCTTCGGCTTTGAATACATAACTGCCACTTACCAGCACATCGGCTCCTGCTTCAACGAGGCGTGGTGCAGTATCTTGTTGCACTCCACCATCAATCTCTATCAAGGCTTTGCTACCACTACGAGCTATTAAGTCCTTTAGCCTACCGACTTTTTCTATAGTATGCTCGATAAACTTCTGACCACCGAAGCCTGGGTTAACGCTCATCAATAACACCATATCGACATCATTGATGATATCTTCGAGCACAGATACAGGGGTTGAAGGGTTAAGAGTTACGCCAGCTTTCATTCCTGTTTCGTGAATTTCTTGTATTGTGCGATGCAGATGTCGACAAGCCTCATAGTGTACGTTCATCATCATTGCGCCAGCCTTAGCGGTCTGTTTGATGTAACGTTCAGGCTGTTCTATCATGAAGTGAACATCCAAAGGTTTCTTGCAGACTTTAGCTACAGCCTCAATGACAGGGAATCCGAATGAGATGTTTGGGACGAACATGCCATCCATGACATCAAGGTGAAGCCAGTCGGCTTCGCTCTTGTTTATCATTTCCATCTCTCCTTGTAGGTTGAGGAAGTTAGCCGCCAACAAAGAAGGTGAAATCAAAGTTTTCATTTTGCTTATCAATTTAGACAAAAGTTTAAAGTGTTGCCGTTGTTTTTAGATACTCTATATGTATGGGCAATCTTGCGAATTATTTCTAATGTCATTTCTGATGGAGCAGATTCTTCAAGTGTAAAATATTTCATAGGCAATCATAAATTTGGTTCTGTATATTAAACGTACCACTTTCAAATTTATTACATGGAAATGAAAAAATAGTTGCACTTTTAATCTAAATCAATTTAATTATCGATTAGAGTCCAATGCTTTTTCTATTTTCTGAATATACAAACCTCATGTTGTTAAATAATAATACGCTATTTATTCTATGATTAAACTATATATAATAAGGTAAATGATACAATTTGCTATCAATCTAAAATATTTTTGCTCAAAAAGTTTGGGGATTAAAAGAAAAAGTGTAATTTTGCAAACGAACAATAGTTCTAATCAAATATTAAAAACCAAAACAATAAAGACTATGATCAATATAGTATCTCTTACATGGTGGTGGCGTATCTCAAGATTTCAATAAAGTCGTGAGTCGAGTAAGCCGTGTGGATACTTTAATAAGATATCAATGGGCCTGTCGTTCTTACGACAGGCCTTTTTTAATAAATTTCAATCAAATACAGAGACAACAAGATATGATACCTTAGTCCTCTGCAAACAACCAAACAAATAGGAGACAAATTTATGGAGATGAAAGAAGTTTTGAACAAGATGCTGAACCACGAGGAGCTCTCGCGCACCGAAACTCGTGATATCATTGTTGGTATTACTAAAGATGAATTTCCAACCGAGCAGATAACAGCGCTACTTACTGGTTTGCAGATGCGAGGTGTTACTGTTGACGAGTTGTTGGGTTTCCGTGATGGCATTTTGGCAACGGGAGTGAAAGCCATACTGGATTGCGATAAGTATATCGATGTAGTAGGTACTGGCGGTGACAGAAAGAATACTTTCAATATCAGCACAACTTCTTGCTTCGTTATTGCTGGAGCTGGATATAAGGTTGCTAAACATGGCAACTATGCTGCAACATCTGTTAGTGGTGCATCAAACGTGATTCATCATCATGGAGTGAAGTTTACTGCCGATATCGACAAATTGAATCGCAGCATCAACGAAGCAGGTATCGTATATCTCCATGCGCAGCTCTTTGCAAGTGCAATGAAGTTTGTTGGTCCTATCCGCAAGGCTTTGCAGTTCCCAACGGTTTTCAACCTTCTTGGTCCGTTGGTTAATCCATCACAGCCAAAGGCTCAGCTCCTTGGTGTTGCTAACCTTGATCAGATGCGCCTTTATCGTCAGGTATATCAGAAGTTGGGTATCGACTATGGCATCGTTAATAGCATAGACGGATACGATGAGATCAGTCTTACTGGCGATTTCAAGGTTGCTACCAACAACTATGAACGAGTATTCTCGCCTGCAGACCTTGGTTTTGTTCCTGCTACACCGGAAGAACTTGTTGGAGGAGCCAACGAAGATGAGGCTGCAGAAATCTTTGATGCAGTATTAGAGAATAGGGCTTTGCCTGCACAGAAGAATGTGGTATTGGCAAATGCAGCCTTTGGTATACAGGTTATGGAGAAGGGAAGAAAGAGCATAGAAGAATGTGTGGAAATAGCCCGCGAATCTATAGATAGCGGTAAGGCGCTCGCCACATTCCGTAAGTTTGCAGAGATAAACTCTTAGTTATCCATAATGATTACTCTTAGTTCTCTTTAATAATCTCGCCCACGAAATAAAATATTCACCATTCCAAATTCAATATAAAATGAAGGATATCCTTGAAGAAATAGTTGCCCATAAGCATCAAGAACTTGAGGCTTTCAAGCAGTTCTTGCCACCACGTCAACTATACTCGTCAGTTGAGGCTGATATGGCAAAGCGTGATGCAGAAGGTGTACCATCGATGCGTGAAGCGTTGCTGGCTTCAGATACGGGCATAATAGCAGAGTTTAAACGCAAGTCGCCTTCTAAAGGATGGATAAACAAAGATGCTAAGGCTGATGTAGTGCCATTGCAATACCAAGAGAATGGAGCTGCAGCATTGAGTATACTCACAGACACAAATTATTTTGGAGGGTATGATGAATATATAATGTACGCGCGAGAGAGTGGGGTTACATTACCTATATTATATAAGAACTTCGTTATCGATGAATACCAACTCTTGCAAGCTGTACATAGCGGTGCCTCTGCAGTATTGCTCATAGCTGCATGCTTAGAGAAAGATAGATGTCAGCAACTGATACAAGCTGCCCATCAACTGAAGCTTGAAGTGCTGTTGGAGATGCACAACGACCGCGACTTCGAATATGCTGAACTTGAGCCCGATATGTATGGTATCAACAATAGAAATCTTGGAACCTTCGTCACTCAGGTAGAGAATAGCTTTAGATTGGCAGAGAGGTTGCCCGAAGGAGTATGCAAGGTTAGCGAAAGTGGCTTGTCTAATGCTGCAACAATACAGGACTTGCGAAAAGTTGGTTTCCGTGGTTTCCTTATGGGTGAACATTTTATGAAGACCGACAACCCAGGACTTGCTTTAAAGACACTCATTGATACCATCAAAACAACATAATTGCCAAAACTGCGTTATTATCTTAGATGAACTAAGCAACTAATAAAAGAAAATAAGATATGATAATAAAGGTTTGTGGCATGCGCGATGCCGACAATATTCGTGCTGTTGTAGATGCTGGTGCTGATATGATAGGATTGATTTTCTATCCAAAGAGTCCACGTTGTGTTACCATGGTAGATTCTCGTAGCGGACTAATCCCAGACCATGTAGATAGCGATTTCGAGAAGGTTGCAAGTAACGATAAAGCATCTTCTATAAATGATAGACCACAGCTGGTAGGCGTATTCGTAGATGATCTTCCACAGAATATCGTTACAAGAATATACAACTACGACTTAGACTATGTGCAGTTGCATGGCGACGAGAGCCCTGTAATGATACAGAATCTAAAGGCTACTGTTGTGCCAGATATCCGAAAGGAACTAAAGGTGATAAAGGCAATAAGCATAGCTAACAAGGAAGACCTACAGAAATGCCAACAATATGAAGGCTTGGTAGATGTGTTCCTCTTCGATACCAAATGCTCAAGCGTAGGCGGTAGTGGCAAGAAGTTTGATTGGCAGATGCTACAAGCTTACAATGGCAATACTCCTTTCCTGCTTAGTGGTGGCATTTCACCCGATGATGCTGAAAGCATTAAAGAGTTTCATCATCCTATGTTTGCAGGTATCGACCTCAATAGTAAGTTTGAGATAGAACCAGGCTTCAAAGATGTTGAGAAAGTGAAGACTTTTATATCTGAAATGAAATAAACAACGCAAACATCAAAAGCAACGCAAACATAATAAACGACATCACAAACACCCACAACACAAACATTATCAACATAAACACCAACGATTATGAACAAGATAAACAAACTTTTCTCAGAGAATAAGGAGCGCAAGCTCTT
>HF994111.1:12705-14959 GCA_000436915.1 Prevotella sp. CAG:1092
CAACACTTGAAGGTACAGCCGATGTCATCCTTACCATGCAGAAACGTGGTATCGATATGATAGAAGTTGGTATTCCTTTCAGCGACCCATTGGCAGATGGTCCTGTTATCCAAAGTGCAGGCACCGTGGCTTTGAAGAATGGAATGACATTAAAGCATCTGTTCTCTCAGTTGAAGCCTATCAAAGACCAAGTGCAGATACCACTCGTTATGATGGGTTATCTAAATGTCATCATGCACTATGGCATAGAGAAGTACTGTCAGAGTTGTGTGGAATGCGGAGTTAGTGGAATGATAATTCCCGACCTTCCTTTCGCCGATTATATGGATGTAGTGAAACCTATAGCCGACAAATATGGTCTGAGAGTGATAATGATGATTACTCCAGAGACGAGCGAAGAGCGTATCCGCTTTATCGATGATCATACCGATGGCTTTATATATATGGTTAGTTCGGCAAGCATCACAGGAGCTCAGCAGAGTTTTGATGATGCCAAGCAAGAGTATTTCCGCAGAATAAACGCCATGAACCTAAAAAATCCGAGAATGATAGGTTTTGGCATTAGCAACAAGCAAACCCTTGAGAGTGCACAGGCTAATGCTGCTGGTGCCATCATTGGTAGTAAGTTTGTTACTTTGCTCAATCAGTATAAAGATGCCAACAAGGCGATGGATGAACTATATGCAGCATTAGAGAAATAAAAGTTTATCCATTCATTTCTCACCAACAAAAACAAACATAAACATGAATTACAAAGTAGACGAAAACGGATTTTTTGGCAAGTTTGGCGGTGCCTACGTGCCTGAGATATTATATAAATGTGTAACTGATTTGCAGAAAGCATACCTCCCAATAATGGAGAGTGAGGAGTTTAAGACTGAGTATCGTGCTCTGTTGCGCGACTATGTTGGTCGTCCTTCACCTCTATACTATGCTAAGCGAATGAGCGAGAAGTATGGTTGCAAGCTCTATCTTAAGCGTGAAGACTTGAATCATACAGGTGCACATAAGATTAACAATACTGTTGGTCAGATACTCATGGCAAAGAAGATGGGCAAGACTCGTATCATTGCCGAAACAGGTGCTGGACAGCATGGTGTTGCCACTGCTACAGTCTGCGCACTTATGAATATGGAATGTGAGATATTTATGGGTAAGACAGATGTAGAGCGCCAACATACCAATGTGGAGCGTATGAAGATGCTTGGAGCAAAGGTTCATCCCGTTACCACTGGTAATATGACTCTTAGCGATGCATGCTCAGAAGCTATCCGCGACTGGTGTTGCCATCCTAAAGAGACTTTCTATATCGTTGGCTCTACCATGGGTCCTCACCCTTATCCTGATATCGTGGCTCGTATGCAGAGCATAATATCAGAGGAGATAAAGTGGCAGTTGGAAGAAAAGATAGGAAGAGATTATCCCGACTATCTTATTGCTTGCGTAGGTGGTGGCTCAAATGCTGCAGGCACAATATATCATTATATCGATGATGAACGTGTGAAAATGTATCTTGCCGGGGCTGGTGGTCATGGTGTTGATACCGACTATACTGCCGCAACCATGCAATGTGGTACTGAAGGTATCATTCATGGTGCTCGCACCCTCGTTATGCAGACCGATGATGGTCAGATAAAAGAAGCCTTTACCATTAGTGCAGGTCTCGACTATCCAGGTATTGGTCCTATGCATGCGCAGTTGGCTACCGAAGGTCGTACTCACGTTCTTGCTATCAACGACGATGAGGCTATCTATGCAGGCTATGAACTTACTCGCATGGAAGGTATCATTCCTGCCATTGAGAGCGCCCATGCTATTGCAGCATTGAAGAAGATGACATTCAAGAAAGATGATGTTGTGGTACTGACAGTAAGTGGACGTGGCGATAAGGATGTAGAAACATATCTCAGCCATAAGGAAATGGCTAAGGAGTATGGAAACTTTTAAAGGTAAAAGAGCTATGGTGTGACAGCTGAAGAAGTGGCTGCAACAACCACGGCTACTGCATTGAGAGTGATGAAGGTGAAAGGGTGAAAAGGTAAAAAAGTAAAAAGGTAAAAGGGGAGGGACAAGTAATTACTTTAAATGAAAGGCAACAATGAACAATGCAAAATACAAATATATAACCAAGGCAAAGACCATACTTGCCGACCTATATACTCCTGTTGGCGTATACATGCACTTGCGCGATATATATCCGCAGAGTGCATTGCTTGAGAGTTCTGACTATCATGGCAACGACAACAGTCGCTCG
>HF994111.1:14971-16579 GCA_000436915.1 Prevotella sp. CAG:1092
ACAACAGTCGCTCGTTTATAGGTATCTGTCCGATAGCAAACATCAAGGTTGGACACGGAAAGATAGATATGACTTTCCCTGATTGTACACGTCAGCAATCAGATGTAGACATGTCGCAAAAGGGTAGGGCTAAGGTGTCGGTAGCTAAGGCTATCAACGATTTCATCCATTATTTCAATGTCGAGGGCGAAGGCTCCAACTATTGCGGACTCTATGGCTATACATCCTTCAATTCAGTCCGCTATTTCGAGGATATTCCTGTCAAGGATGCCACAATGGATAAGAACGATGCACCAGATATAATGTACATACTGTATCGCGACATCTTAGTGTTCGACCATTTCAATAATACTTTGACCTTAATCTCATTATGCCATGATGAGGCGGCGGGCGAAGCAAATATCGATGAAATAATAAAAGCCATCAACAAGCAGAATATAAATCCTTATGGATTTCATGCTATTGGTGAGCCAACCTCTACACTCACCGACGAAGAGCACAAGGCAAACATTCGCAAATGTATAAAGCATTGTCTGCGTGGCGATGTGTTCCAGATAGTGATTAGTCGTAGGTTTGTGCAGAAATATGAAGGTGATGATTTCAGATTGTATCGTTCTCTAAGGAGCATCAATCCAAGTCCTTATCTCTTCTATTTCGACTTTGGCGGCTTCCGTATCTTTGGTTCAAGTCCGGAGACACATAACAGAATAGAAGGCGACAAAGCATATATCGACCCTATTGCCGGTACTACTAAGCGAACAGGAAATATTGAGCAAGACAAACGAAATGCAGAATTCTTGCGCAACGACCCTAAGGAGAATGCTGAACATGTGATGCTTGTAGACCTTGCACGCAATGACCTTAGTCGCAACTGCCATGATGTGCATGTAGATTTCTATAAAGATATGCAATTCTATAGCCACGTGATTCATCTTGTTAGTCGTGTGTCGGGAACCCTCGATGCTGATGCTGACAAGATTAGTGCCTTTATCGATACCTTCCCTGCTGGTACTCTTAGCGGTGCGCCAAAGGTTAGGGCTATGCAGATAATAAGCGAACTCGAACCTCACAACCGTGGTGCTTATGGAGGTTGTATAGGTTTCATTGGCTTGAATGGCGACCTAAACCAAGCTATTGTCATACGAACCTTCATCAGCCGTAATGGTGAGTTGTGGTTTCAAGCTGGTAGTGGTGTTGTGGCAAAGAGCAACGACCAGTATGAACTTGAAGAATGTAACAATAAACTTGGTGCATTGGTCAAAGCTATAAAGCAGACCGACGCCATTAACTCTTAATCTATAATTCTAATAAAATTAAATTCTTGGATATGATCAAGATTGTAATCATAGACAACTACGACTCGTTCACCTACAACCTTTCGCATCTTGTGAAGGAGCTTGGTGCCGATGTCACAGTATATCGCAACGACCAGTTTAAGCTCACAGAGCTTGAGGCTTTCGATAAGATAATACTCAGTCCAGGTCCTGGTATCCCTTCTGAGGCTGGTTTGTTGCTTGATGTAATAAAGACCTATGCGGGCAAAAAGCCTATGCTCGGTGTATGTCTTGGACATCAAGCTATAGCCGAAGCCTTTGGTGGACAGCTCGA
>HF994111.1:16587-27266 GCA_000436915.1 Prevotella sp. CAG:1092
TGGTGGACAGCTCGAAAACCTATCAGAAGTTTATCACGGTGTGGCTACCGACTGCATACAAACTGCCAACGACGAAGTCTTTGCTGGTTTGCCAAACCGCTTCACCATTGGTCGCTATCATAGTTGGGTGGTTTCAAAGAATGGCTTCCCTGTCTGTTTGGAGGTAACAGCAGAGAGCGAAGATGGTCAGATAATGGCTCTTCGCCATCGACAATATGATATACATGGCATACAGTTCCATCCCGAGAGTGTGCTTACCCCTGATGGAAAGAATATGATTGGCAACTGGCTTGCATTATAACATAAAAGACCGAACGTAAAATATATAAGTTCGGGCTTTTATGGTTGTAAAATATATACGTTCGGTCTTTTATGTTTTTATAAGTATACGATTATTCTTATTGGAAAATGAATAATCTTATTGGCATACAAACTTATATGACTTTGTTCCTGCGCCAGTCTTTACAGAAAGGAGATAAACACCCTTTTGTAATGATGTCATAGGAATGTTTACACTCTCGCCTGCATTTCTGCTTCCAAGGTCCTTGTATATAATAAGGTGTCCCGACATATTTGCTAATGATACTGCTGCACGAGTGTCGCGAGGGAAGCTGATAGCTATATTGTTGTTAGCCACCTTGATGCTTCCATCAAATGGATATTCAATGTTTTCGCATCCTGCAGTCTGCATCTCTATGCACTTCTTTAGTCCGTCCATGGCATTAATCTTGCCATATCCCCAGTTGTTATCAGCTTCTGTAGAAGTGAAGCTATCTTTGCGAGCTGTTGAGGCTACTATTTCGTGAAGCTGTTCAGGAGTAAGCTCTGGATAAGCCTGCAACCATGTTGCTACTATGCCAGCTACGAAAGGTGAAGCCATAGATGTACCCTGCATATAGCCATAGATATTTGTGTGGCCATACTTGTCGTACCAACCTTGGTCTACATACATGGCATTGCCAGATTCATCATTTGTAGAAACTGCAGAGATGATGAAACATCCAGGAGCTGTTATCTCTGGTTTCATTCGTCCATCGGCAGTAGGACCATAACTTGAGAACGAGCTTATAGCACCAATAGTCTCTTCGAGAGTTCCTGAGGCTGTCTTTGTCTTATAGGTGTTTCGTGTGGTGTAGGCGCCAACGGTAAGTATGCGCTTACCTGTACCACCAATCTCAGCCAAGGTTGATGATTTCTCGTCAGGACCGATAAAGCCATCAATATCTTTTGAACTTAAACCTACGTAGGTGTCATCTGCCCAAATATTCACTCTTCCGCTATTTTTGGGAGTAATGGTGATGGCTATCTCATAGTTGTTGCGCATGTTGGTGAGCGCTGAAGTCAATACAACATGAGGTTTGCCGTTTAGTGGGCTAATCTCTGAAGCCACCTTCCATGTTCCTGTAGCATATCTTCCAAATGAAGCTTCGGTTACGCCTTCTGCTGGATATACAGTTGTTGAAACCATATCCTTCTTGTTGAAAGTGTTATAAGCAGCGAGGTCTACAGTAAACTCTGAACCAACTTCGCCCCATATCTCTATGTTGCCACCGCAACTTGTCAACGATGGTCCAAGTTTATAGTCAACAAATGTTTTCAATGGAGCATCATCTGCAGAAGCAAAGCTATGGTCGATGTGGAACTTGTCTGTACGATGGTTTCCTGCAGCACCAACGATAAGTCGTCCTGGTCCCTGCATCTTGTCGGTCATAGTGTCGAAAGTAGTTGTTCCGTCATGAGGACCCTCGTGGTTGCCAAGACTAAGGTTTACTACACATGGCTTTCCTACTTCGTCGGCATAGTCGAAGATGTATTTCACACCATTGCAGATATCTGCATTCGTACAATTATTAAGATCCAATGCCACCAACACAATGTCGGCATCAGGAGCGTTGCCCACATAGGCTCCATCTTGGAAGCTATCGCTACCAGCTGCAATACCAGCTACGTGGGTGCCATGTGAATTTACCTTGCTATCACCTTGCGACTCCATGATAAGCTCAGGAGTGTTTAGCTCTATGCCATAGCCATATTTCTCTGGTGCTTTAGCACCTTCGAGCTTTGTGGTTCCTTGTTCCCATATCTTCTTGATGCGGAAAGTGCCATCTTCAGGGTTGCGGAATGCTGCATGCAGATAGTCGAAGCCTGCATCCACAACACCTACTACCACACCCTTGCCTGTATATGGCTGTGGCAACGATGTACCCTTATGAATATCATCAGTTCCTGCTTCTTTGCGAGCCACGTCAAGCATCTGCTGTACACCCGATGAGAGTTGAATGTATTCCACTCCCTCTTTACCTGCTAATGCCTTTAACTCGTTTAATGATAGTCTGACGGTAGCGGTATTGCCATCTTCTGCTATAGGCATCAAGCCAAGCTCTTGCCACGAAGTGATGTTGTCGTTTATGGTTACGTAGGCGCTTACCTTTTTATTGTCCACGCCTTGCGCTTTAGCCTTCTTCATGCCATTGCCACTTATGGTAATGGCAGCCTTTGGCGACAAAGTCCCTTGTCCCCACATAGTGGTGGGAACGAGGGACATTGCTATACCTATTATATATATATATGATTTTCTCATGTTGTTATTATCTTACCAAAATCTTCTTTGTCATTTGCTTGTTGCCAGCGACAACCTTAATGATATAAGCACCCTTGCTGAGAGTAGAGTTTGCATCTACCATACCGCCAGTAATGCTATATACATATAGCTTGTCGTATTTGCCGTCGACCATAACTTTACCATTTCTTACATATACGTTGGCAACGTTGTTGTTCTCAATGGTCTCTACACCTGTTGTTGGACCGAAGCCTGCCTGAGTGTGAGTAGTACCAAGCTTAGCCTCTGTACAGTTGTAAACCACATTCTTAGCATTGTTTCTGGTGTCGTATTCTGAAACATATGCCACTACCGACATATCGTCAATCACAGTCTTGATGTTTGTTTGTTCAACCTTGTATTTACCTTCATACCAAGCTTCCTTTACAGTTTCTCCATTCACAACCTTGTCAGTATATGTTATCATATCATCTGTCCAATAGCTTGAATGTATGCTCTCAGGAATGGTGATAGTCTTTTCCCATGTAGAAACCTTACCTGGAGTTAGATCTGTAAGTAAGATACCCCAGCTATTGCCAGTAACAGTTCCACGGAACACATGGTGGTGAATATATTCAGAGCCACCATTTGATTGTGGACCTTGAATGTTGTCTTGTGTTAGGAACACGTTGAACAACACAGAGTCAGCAGTAATCTGCTCGTGAGGTTTAATCTGCAATTTAATCTTTAACTCACGTTTAGCATCGTCAAACTTTGTATAAAGGTTCAATGATACATAAGGCTTAGATTCTGCAGCCTTAGTAATCAATGTTTTTAGATTTTTGTTATCAATTGCAATAACAGGAGCTGATGAAATATCCTGGTCAGCTTTTCTGTTCACCATTACTGCAGGAGCAAAAGTGCTTGATGGATTTGGGTAGTAGAACAAGTATGCCCCATCTTCCTTCATAGTGTACATGTCAGGGTAGTAGCCAGCATGATGGCTCACTTCTACAATATTCTCAGTAGAATTCTCAATTACAGAGTTCATTGTCAAGTGACCACCAGGACAATTAGAGCAATCCTGACCCGTGAATCCTTCTACCAATATAGAACGCTCCATATTGTTAGGATAGAAGAATATGTTGCCACTAAAAGTATTATCAGAAGTGTCGATGTCGTTGTTACCACCATTCACATTGAAAATCTCTACTTCAACATTCTTTTCTCCCTCAGAGTCTGTACTAATGTCGTTTAGTGTCAAATTATATACACCCTTAGGTCGTATACTTAGGTTTTCGAAGTGCTGAGTGGTTTCTTTGCCATCAATCTTTACTTTGGCATCAAAGCTTGTGATGGTTGTTGTGCCTTCATTTATGAATCTTGCATCAAAGCTGTAGTTGTTGCCAGCCTTGAAATATCCTGCACAGCTTGTGCGTCCCATTATCACGTCGGTATAATTAACTTCGCCATCAACATTGAAGCTAATCAATGCACTACCTTTATTCATACCATATGTGTCTACCCATTCGCCATCTTTATATGCAAAGTTGTAGCCATTTATATCATACGAACCATCGCTAAAGAGTAATTTGTAAGTTGTTGGAATTTCAGCAGTATATCCAATATAAAGGTTTTCCTCTTCTCCAGTAATAGTGTAAGGTTTATCAAGAGTCCATTTGCATTCCTTGAATGCTCTTGTTATGTCTATAGTACCTTCGGCAATAGGAGTAGCATCAAGCGAAGTCGTGAGGAATACATGCAGTTTTTTGTCGTTGGTGTTTACAGAACTTACTACAAATTCAGCAAAGTCGATAGTCTTGCCTTTCAAAGCCTGTAGCTTTGCTTTAGGAATTCTGATGGCTTGACCTTGTTTTTCTGTGTCACCAAGTCTAAACATGTTGGCTCTACTAATCTTTTGATTAGAATAACCAATGGTTGCTGCATTCACATTACCTGCCAATAAAAGGAAAGCAGATAGGCTAAGGAAAATCTTTCTCATACGCGCTTTTTTATTTATATATGTATATTTTTATATTTAATATGTGTATTCAGTACAATTGCTGTAATTGTTAATTTGTAAGCTTAACTATCTTTTGAGTGCAAAATTACTACTTTTTATGCATATCTACAAAATAATTATGAATTTTCCCTCTGTTTATGCTTACATTTTAAAATATTTGTTTACCTTTGCAGCGGATGAGATATAATTATAGTTAAACTTTAAAAAACAATTCTTATGAAAAAGTATCTACTTAGTTCATTATTTGTATTGGGGTTAGCGCTTTATTCAACGGTTGCAGCTTGGGCTGAAAATGTAGTTTATGGTCTTATGCCATCAAGTACATATGGTGCTCGTACTACATCTTTTGATATTGATGCACTTGGCGCTACAGCCTTAAAGATTACCCCAGAGTTTGCATTTGAAAATGCAGAGGAATTTAAGTGTGGTACATCTGTGGGTGATAAGTATTACGCTTTCGTTGTTAATCGTGGCGTTGACGCTCCTGCTTTTGTTACTCTCAACTTTACCACAGGTAAAATGGTCGTTGTTAATGATAAGTCTTTTACTTATGGCAAACCTGGCTTCGGTGCCAATGGTATGGCTTATGATGAGGCTAATGAAAAACTTTATACCATCGAAGGTGTTTATGATGAATCTTTAGACGCTCCTGCTACTAAGCTTTACTCTGTGGATACTACAAATGGTACTCTTACCGAAGTCGCAACATTGAATGATAGCTATAAAGCTATTGCTTCTGACCATAAGGGTGGTTTCTATTTGGTTAAAGTTGTAAGTAAAGACAGAAAGTATTATCCTGTTCTTTATAAGGTATCGGCAGACTACAAGGTTACTGAGGCTGTAGCTAACACTACTGTTAATTGCTCATATACTACATTTAATAGTCTTGTAGCATCGAAGGATGGTAATACTGTTTATTATGTTGCAGGCAAGAGCATTTTTGCTTTCGACGTAACTGCTGGTACAGTAGAAAAGAAGGGCGATTTGAATTCGAATATTGCTGGTGTCACATTCGGCAAGTCTTCAGCTGATGGTGTTGCTGCAGAGAATATTCCTGATGATAAGCCTGCTGCAAAGCGCTTCTTGGTGATGAGAAGAATCTATGGTTCTGTTATGGGTGATGTTCCTGATGACTCTAAGCGTACATATTATTATTATAATGTAGATGGTAAGGAAGTTGGTTATGCTAACTATGGTCGTTTGTACACAGATCTTGGTACTTCTGATAACTTTAATATTGTTGATATTGCTAAGCCTGTATTCGATGAGAATGGCAACATCGTTGCGAGAAACACTTATCAGTGGGGACAATACGACTTCTTGGATTATACATTCAAGAAGACTCCTAACTGCGTGACTTACAAATACAACGAGGCTGGTCAACTTGTTTCTGACACAACATCTCTTTACTATCATGAATATATATACAATGAGAATGGAACTTTGTCAATATTGAATACTTATAACAAGTACACAAAGAAACTTTCTCAGTCTATAAAGTATACTTACGACGAAAAGGGTAACGTTATCTCGTATGTTTCTGATGGAAATTATGATTATCAGAAGTATAATGCAGAGATCGATTATGATGAAAATGGTAACAAGATAGAAGAATACCAGTACCAGGTTGTTGATGACCCTAATATGCCAGGTTCAACAATGAATAAGTCAAAGCAGCTTGAATCTTGGAAATATGTAGATAACTGCCTTGCAGAGTATCAGAGATTCAGATATGATGATAAAGGTAACGCTGTTCCTGATTTTAAGACTGTATACGAACCTGTAGTAGAAGGTGATTACAATGATGTATATGCTCGCGACTCTTCATACTTCGACAATGGCAAGATTTCAAAATGGATGGGTGAGAGTACATATAGCCGCTATACTTATGCTGACTTCACAGATATGGAAAAGGATACATATATGGAGCTTACAGCTGAAGTAGATGCAAAAGCATATAACACAGTAAACTTGAAGTTCACTATGCCACAGCTTGGTGGTATTCAGAAGTGCAAGTTCGTTATCTACCGTGATTGCACTCCTATCGACACTCTTTCTTTGGAAGATTTTGTTACAAATGCAGATCCCGAAACAGGTCTTTGCACATATCAGGACAAGCTCTTGAAGAATGGTACATACGATTACTTCATTCAGCCTTTGTTCACAGCATATAGTGACGATATGATGGCTGCCGATATCGATGAACCAGGTATCGACGATGGTGGTGTTGTTACTCCAGAGGAGAATCCTGAAGCAGAGTGGATTGGTTACTATTCTACAACTCCAGTACAGGTAACTGTATATACAGAGCTTCCTGCTGTAACAGATCTTGCTTTGACAGGTGGTGAGATTAAGACTTCTGGTAGTATTGCGAACTTGCAGAAGACATACTACGCAGGTCTTTCATGGAAGAATCCGGAGAATATTACAGACTATGGCTTCAAGAAGAATAGTATATACCTCGGAATGCAAAAACAGTCTTTGGCAGAAATTACCAAGGCAGATTCTACAAACGTTAATGTAGAACTTGCATTCGAAGAGGATACAGAGGCTTATGTCGTTACTTCTTATGCATTGGGTTATGCAGTTTCTGATACTATCGCTATTAAGATAAAAGCCATTGAGAATGCTGCAGGTGTAGAAGGCGTTACTGTTGATGGTGCTGTAAAGGCTACATTCGCTAATAATACTATAACTCTTAGCGACAATGCAACAGTTTCTGTATTCGCAGCTAATGGTCAGAAGGTATATGAGGAGAATAATGTAACAAGCGTTTCGCTCAACAATCTTCCTGCTGCAGCATACATCGTATGTGTAGAAAAGAATGGCAACGTTAATGCTTACAAATATCGTGTTAAATAACATATGATACATCTATAATGACTGTTGGACTATTCACCAATAGTCTATCTACTTATTTTCGATTATGACTAATATTAAATTAATGAGATATACAATGAAAATTCAAACTCTTTTAGCTTCGCTTCTTGTTAGTGGTGCTGCTATGGCGCAGACTCCTACAATGAAGCCTATCGTGATGAAGACCCCTAACGAGTTCTACATCCTTGCTGCTTCAGGCAATGGTAAGTGGGCTTGCGGTACTTATTCCGATTATTCTAATGAGCAGTATGGTTTCCTTTGGAATTTGGAAACCGGTGAAATCGAGATGCTTGATCCTTCTAAGCCTTCTGTTGCATGGGCAGTTTCTGATGACGGTCTTGTAGTAGGTACTTATGAAGACACTTCTTACAAGAGCAATGGTGCGGCTGTAGAACTTGCTGGCTATTGGGCTAATGGCAAGTGGAACCGATTTGAGATGCCTTCTGATGATGTAACATCTTCTGGTGCTGCAAGCATTTCTCCAGACGGACATTATGTAACAGGTAATGTTCAAGAATCTGGAATCTATACAGGTTATATTTGGAAAGATGGTAAGATAGTAAAGGAATTGCCAAATACTAATTGTTCGATGCCTTACGCTATAGCTCCTGATGGACAATCGGCTGCAGGATGGATAGAGAGGGATAATCGTACTGCATGTATTTGGGAAGCTGATGGCGAGGTTACATTCCTTTCTGAATATCAGTCGCCATGGAGTTCAGCTCGTAAATATACTCATGATGGCAAGAACCTTCTTTATTGGGGAGGTTGGGATGATATGGAAGCTGAAAATGCTTCAGTTTATGCAATATATAATCTTGAAACAAAGGCTAAGACAGGCATCCTTCCAATTGATAAAGTTGGCAACTTTGATTTCTTTGATATGAGCGATAATCTTACTATTGTAGGTGAGAATGGCCCTCTTGGATATATATATAAAGGTGGTAAGACTTATTATGCGCCAGATTTCTTAACAGCGAATGGAGTAGACCTCTCTAAACAGCATATCTTCATGGCTCCTGAAACTGATTATTATCAGGTTTACCGTGCAAGCACAGTTTCGGCTGATGATAATGTGATGAGCTTCCTTATCTATAATGATGATAAGGATGAAGAAGGCAACTATGCTGTATCTTCTCAGACAATGGTTGTTAAGTTCAATCAGTCTACTACAGGTCTTTGCCCATTGAGCGTAAAGGCTAAGCAGTTCTCTGGTTTGAATAGCGTAAATGTTTCTTGGAAACCTAATGTTGCAGCTGAAGGTATCAAGGGATACAATGTATACCGCGATGGCGAAAAGCTCAATAAGGAATTGGTAACAGCAGAGAATTATCTCGATGCTAATGTTCCTTATGGCGACCATAAGTATACCATTACTGCTGTATATGCAGATGCAGAGTCGGCAAAGAGCGCAGAGGCTAACGTTGCTGTAGCTAAGCAAGCTTTGTCTACTCCTACTTCTTTGTTTGCTCAGCAGCATGGTTATAGTACTGCATACATGGAGTGGAATAAGCCAGTTTCTAACTTTGGTTCGTTCACATATTTCGATGTAGACCATGCTCGTCAGGAAGGCTTTGGTCTGAATGCTAAGGGTAGGAGCTATGAAACAGCCATCCTTATAGATTCTGTAGCTACAGCTGCATATAAGGGGCAGAAGATTTCTTCAGTAGGTTTCTATCCTATGTCGGAGCAGGGTTCATGGAAGGTTAATCTCTATACCTATGAGGCTAATGGAGCACTTAAGCTTCTTTATTCTCAGCCTATAACTCAGACTCTTAAATATGGTGAGCGCAATGTTGTTACATTGACAACTCCTCAGAATGTTCCTGATGGTGAGTTGCTCATTGCTATAGAGGTTGCTGTTACTACTCCTGCTGCTGAAATTACTGGTTTAGACTATGGTCACTCTAACAAGGGTTATACCGACTTGGTACGTCTTACAACTGAGGATGACTTCTATTCTATTGGTGAGTTGATGGAGAGCGGCGGATATCTTTATCCTGCAACATGGGCTATTGATGCAACTGTAGCTCCAGAGAACGCTGACTTGAGCAAGGATGTAGTTGATCGCTATAATGTATATGTAGATGGTACAGTTGTTGGTTCGGCTAAGACTGCTAACTATACCATTCCTACTATTGCAGAGGGCAACCATACTGTCGGTGTAAGCTCTGTATATGCTAATGGTGAAGAGTCGGCTGTTTGCTCAACATCATTGACTATTGCTCACAATGCATCTCAGCTTACAGCTGTTGACAATGTTGTTGTAACTCCAAATGGAAACTCTGCAATTACTGCTAAGTGGCAGACTCCTGTAGATAAGGATAAGGTGACATTGGCATATTGCGAGGGTAAGGCTGCAAAGAATGCTCCTGTTGCTCCAGCAGAGAACAACTATGGTATTATGGTAGGTTCTATTTATACACCAGCAATGTTGAAGGGTCGCAACGGATATGAGATTAAGTCTGTAAACTTCTATCCTTTGAACGATGCTACATTTACAGTTCTTATCTACAAGGATGATGTACAAATCAACGAAACTGAGATTAACGATTATGAGCTAAAGCAGTGGAATACAGTTCAGCTCTCTGAGCCTATTGTTATCGATTCTAAGTCTTCTTACAAGCTTGTTATCGATTGCTATGACGTTACTCCAAAATGTCCACCAATGGCTCTTGACCAGAATATGCCTGTACAGAACTATTCTGATATCTATTCTCTTGATGGTGAAAGCTGGAATTCTGTAACAAGTGCTTCTATTTATGGTAACTGGATGATTGGTATGAATATCGAGAATCCTAATGGAGTATCATTGCCAGCTGTTGGCTACGATGTAAATATCGATGGCGTGAAGAAGAATACTGCTATGCTTACATCGCCTGCATTCAGCTACGACTTCGGCTCTGAGGATGCTAAGCAGCATACTATTAGCGTAGATACTTACTACAAGGTAAATGGTACAAGCGTTAAGGGTGGTGCTACTACCTTCTTCATTGGCGCAGCAGGTATTGCTGACAACACTATCGGTCGTCTCGAGGTTGCTCAGGGTGATAACAATATCACCGTTACTGGTGCTAACGTTTCTTCTGTAGAGGTCGTTTCTGCAGCTGGTGCTACCGTAGCAGCTGCTAAGGGCAACACCGTTGCTATCAATGGTCTTGCAACTGGTGTGTATGTTGTTAAGGCGGTAGTTGATGGTGAAACTATTGCAAGAAAGATTCAGATTGTGAAGTAATA
>HF994112.1 GCA_000436915.1 Prevotella sp. CAG:1092
TCCTTGCCCTTGGCTTCTTCCGATTGATCCTTCCGATAATCGAGGTTGCGGTTTTGTATGCCGATGAGTTGTCGTTGCTGATTGTAGTAAGGCGTTTGCAGCCAATGCGTGCCGTCGCGGTCGGTCCATGATGTTAGTCGGCACCATGCAGCCACCCTTGGGTCTATGCCTCGCTCCGTGAATAGAAATCGTTGCGCCTCGTCGCTCAGCCAGGGGTGTTCGAAATGTCGCAGATAGCGTGATGCGTCGAAGGGCTTAGGAGTGAGAGTGGGCGAAGGCGTGCGCGGTTGGTATTCGTCGATGATTACGTTGTGGCTATCGGCAAGCCAACGGCAGGCTTCGCGGAAGTCTTTGCCCAGATGTTGCATCACCAGGTCGATGGTGCCGCCACCTGCTCCGCATGCGAAGCAACGGTATGTGTTGCGACTCGTGGAGAGCGTGAGGCTGGCGTGGTGGTCGTCGTGGAATGGGCACAAGCACTTGTGGCGTGTCACTCTCAGTCCGAGCCTTTCTGCTACGCCTTCGATAGGAAGGTCGCGCAGACGTTGAATTTCGTATTGTTGCATAATTCTTTGTTTTTATCATGTGAAATTAGATGAAGGGGAGTTATCGGAAGTTAGTCGAGTTGGCAGCTTAAGTTGTCGCACACGGATAGCGCGGACAACACGGATTTTTAGGACCTCTGGTCCTTGCTGCTTGAGAAAGACCACGAACTTTTTGGCTTTTTAAACGAACACGAATTTCTCGAATCTACCGAATGTAGATAAATGCTCAAGCAAAAGAGCTGTAGGCTCAAGATTCGCTTTCTATTCGAATTATCCGTGTTCATCTGTGCTATCCGTGTGCAACGTTCAGAATTATTCCCCCTTTAGGTATTCCTTGGTTTTGGTATACATGCCCGTTTGTGCGGAGTAGGTGATAAAGCCACGATATTTCCAAACGTTTAGTAGATGCTTAGTGCCCTCTTTGTTTTTGCCGAGGTTTATTCTCAATGCTTCAAGCTGCTGTTCGTTGAAAGAATTGTCGAGACTATCAAGCATATTCTTAGGTCCGCTTTTTTGTGCCTCGTCTGACTGCATTTCTGAATTCTTAAACAAATCGCCAAACACTTTCACTTTCGACCATAGGTCGTAATAGCAAAACCACTCCACGAAGTCGCCTATGGATTTCGACCATGTCTGGTCGTTGAGAATCCAAAGCACAGCACCCTTCTTCCAAGCCGAGAAGATGCTTCTATGAGATAGCTCCCACAACATGTCATCGTCAGCCATATCGGCAAGTCGAGCCATTTCTTCCGCCAACGTGTCAGCCATCTTGTTTAGCTGTTTCACCACAAATATACCTTTGCAGTTGGTAAGGCGTAGCAGATATGAATCGAGCGTATGCAAGAAAGCTTCGTCGTAAGTACCCTGTCGAGGTATGCGTCCACTTCTCTCACCACGTGGTTTGTATGCGAACGGTATGCGTCCGAAGAAACCGTTAGTGAGGTCTTTCTTATAGAATTGTCGCGCAGCATCTGGCGTTGATGTAAAACTGATGTTGACGCGCAATTTAGGATTTCCCGTTACGCCTTCTGCCGTAGCTCTCAAGGCACCCGCACGTTGGCAGTCGTAGATGTTGCGTACCATTTGGCTTACCTGTCGATGACCGCCACATATTCTATCTGCCACTTCAACCTCAGGCAAATGTAGGTACTGCGTGCGCATCCCCATTTTTTCGCAAGCCATAGCGTTTTGTATGAAGGCTGCGTTGGTGATATCGGCAGGTGGAAACCAGAACGCCACGTCTGGACGTTCGGGCTTTTCCTTGTTAGCGCCCTTGGTTTTCATCTGACGTTGCCAATCTACGAGCTTTTGAAATTCAATCTCGTCGTGACTGCGGAAAGGTCGCATTATTGCTTCCACGAGATGCGTTAATTGGGCTTTACCTATGCCCGAAGGACCAATCAGATGTCCCATTTGACCACAAAGCTCGTAATCTTTGTTATCGGAGTATCTAAACTTTACGTCGGTTAGATGAGCCGATAATGCAGGAAAAG
>HF994113.1:0-1125 GCA_000436915.1 Prevotella sp. CAG:1092
GAAGGCTGGCATGCAGATACCTATCATGGTGGGTGGCGCAACAACAAGCGAGATGCATGCCGCCCTTAAGATAGCACCCGAATATCGTGGTGCCGTGGTATGGGTGAAGGATGCTGCGCAAAATGTGGTGGTGTTGTCTAAGTTGCTGAATGCCAATGAGCACGATAAATATTGTGAGGCTTTGCAACAGCGATATGCCGAAATGCGTAAGCATTATGCCGAGGAGCAACAACGACTTGTCTCCCTGGATGAAGCAAGAAAAAACAAACTTAATTTGTTCGAATGATAAAGAATTTGATTTTCGATCTTGGTGGTGTTGTTATCACTCTGGATCATGACGAGGCTGTGAGACGTTTTACAGATATGGGCATACGCGATGCTGCAGATATCTTGAACCCATATACCCAAAGTGGGGTGTTTGGCGAACTGGAAGAAGGAGCCATTACAGCATCCGAATTTGTTGACGCTATGTGCGAGATGCTTGGTCGAAAGGTTAGTTACGAAGAATGTCAGAAAGCATGGTTGGGATATTTCAAGATGGTGCCTCCACACAATTTGGAGACCCTGCTTAATCTTCGCCGTCGTGGCTATAGCGTGGTGTTGTTGTCGAATACCAACCCTTTTGTCATGGACTGGTGCAGAAGCACAGAGTTTGATGGCAACGGCCATTCGCTCGACCATTATTTCGACGCTCTATATACAAGCTATGAGGCAAAGATGATGAAGCCCGACGAGGCCATATTCCGTCATGTTCTGATGAACGAGCGCATGCTGCCCGACGAAACTCTCTTCATCGACGATGGTCCAAGAAATTGTGCTGCCGCTTCGCAACTTGGCATCCACACCTTCTGTCCTGTGAATGGCGAAGATTGGACTGCCGACCTTTACGCTCTGCTGGATGGCGAGGGAGTGAAGCTTTGAAAGTGAAGAACGAAGAAAAAATATAATTTTTTAAAGAGATATGCAATTCAAAAAGAAAAGATGGCATTGCCTGTCTGGTCAGCCAATTACAGAACTCGACAAGCAGGTGATGTATTGGGAAAACAAGGGACGACTGGTTCCTACACGTGATCTTATCAAGACTCCTGAGCAGATAGAAGGCATACGTGCTGCTGGCGTTATCAA
>HF994113.1:1157-10200 GCA_000436915.1 Prevotella sp. CAG:1092
AATCCCGCTGTGCTCGATGCTGTGGCTGCCGAAATTCATGCAGGAATGAACACCCTCGAAATCGACAAGATATGCTACGATATTTGTACATCGCACGGAGCTACTCCTGCTTGTCTCAACTACGAGGGATTCCCTAAAAGTGTTTGTACGAGTATCAACGAGGTAGTATGTCATGGTATTCCTAAAGAGGAAGATGTGTTGGAAGAAGGCGACATCATAAATGTAGACTTCACCACCATCTACAACGGATATTTTGCCGACGCCTCACGTATGTTTATCATCGGCAAAACCACTCCTGAGAAGGAACAGTTGGTGCGTGTGGCTAAGGAATGCTTGGATATTGGTGCCGAGGCTGCTAAGCCATTCTGCTTTGTTGGCGACATCGGTCATGCCATAGAGAAGCATGCCAAGAAATATAACTATGGCATTGTGCGCGACCTCTGCGGACATGGCGTAGGATTGAAATTCCACGAAGAGCCAGACGTCGTTCACTACGGACATTGTGGCACAGGTATGTTGCTCGTGCCTGGTATGGTGTTTACCATCGAGCCTATGGTGAACATGGGCACATGGAAGGTATTCATAGATGCCGACGACGAGTATGGCTGGGAGGTTATTACTGGCGACGAATTGCCATCGGCACAATGGGAGCATACCTACGTGATGACAGAACATGGTGTGGAGATATTAACTTACTAAAATTATGGAAAAGAAAGATGTTTATATATTGGGCATAGAGTCGAGTTGCGACGATACCAGCGCAGCAGTACTTCGCAACGGAGTATTGCTGAGCAATGTCACAGCTTCGCAGGATGTCCACATGGCTTATGGTGGTGTGGTGCCAGAGTTGGCATCAAGAGCTCATCAGCAGAATGTGGTGCCTGTGGTAGACCAGGCGTTGAAGCGTGCTGGAGTTGACAAGTCGCAACTCTCGGCAGTAGCCTTCACTCGTGGTCCGGGCTTGATGGGCTCTTTGCTCGTTGGTGTTAGCTTCGCTAAGGGTTTCGCTCGTTCGCTGAATATTCCGCTCATCGATGTTAACCACTTGCAGGGCCATGTTATGGCACATTTTATCAAGGAGAGCGACGACGATATGTCGGCACCTCCATTCCCATTCATCTGCCTTTTGGTTAGTGGTGGCAACTCGCAGATTGTGAAGGTTAATGCCTACAACGATATGGAGGTGTTGGGACAAACCATCGACGATGCAGCAGGCGAGGCTATCGACAAATGCTCTAAGGTGATGGGCTTAGGATATCCTGGTGGTCCTATCATCGACCGTTTGGCTCGTCTGGGCAACCCTCATGCCTATAAGTTTGCCGAACCACATATCCCTGGCATGGACTATTCGTTCTCAGGACTGAAGACCTCGTTTCTCTACAACCTTCGCAAATGGGTGGAGCAGGAGCCAGACTTCGTAGAGAACCACAAGGAGGATATTGCTGCCAGCTTGGAGTATACCCTCGTAGATATTCTGATGAAGAAATTGCGCATGGCAGTAAAGCAGACAGGCATCAAGCATGTGGCTGTGGCAGGAGGAGTGAGTGCCAATAATGGTTTGCGCAATGCTTTCCGTGATCATGCCGAGCGCTATCATTGGACTATCTATATTCCGAAGTTCAGCTATACTACCGATAATGCAGCTATGATAGGCATCGTGGGTTATATGAAGTATCTCGACCACGACTTCTGCTCTATCGATTTGCCTGCATTCTCAAAGGTTACTTTCAAGTAGAAATTCCCCCACATTATTAATAATATAAAGACATGGATTTAGAAAGCAAAATAATTAGTCGTGAGCTTCTTCAGGCTCTTTACGACGACGGCAAGACTCTTGGCACAGCTGAGAGTTGCACAGGTGGACGTATTGCCCAGACTATCATCGCAGCCCCAGGCTCGTCGAACTATTTCAAGGGCGGTATAGTGAGCTATACCAACGAGGTGAAGGAAAACCTATTGCATGTTGACCACGCCACTCTCGAGGAGTTTACAGCTGTTTCGGAGCCTGTAGCTAAGCAGATGGTAATAGGCGCTTGCAACGCTTTGAATGTAGACTATGCTATTGCCTGCACAGGTGTTGCCGGTCCTGGTGGTGGCACTCCTCAGAATCCTGTAGGCACCATTTGGATTGCTTATGGTTCGAAGGATGATATCCGCACCATAAAGCTTACCGAGGATGAGGGTCGCGATATGAATATCTCTACTGCCACATGTACTGCCCTCCGCGCTTTCCTTGAATACTATAAGGAGAAAAATCCACAGCCTGTAGAGGAGTAGGAAACAAAAGCTTATATAGAAGTAAAAAAAACGGTTCTTCACAAATGATAGTGAGGAACCGTTTTTTAGTTATATGCAGTTATGGAAATCGATATTCCATAACCGCATAAGTTATTCTTTATTTCATTACCTTGCGTGTGGTACCGTCGGCATACTTCTTGATGACAACGTTGCCCTTGGCAGAAGCTGAAACCTGCTGACCATTAAGGTTGTAGGTGGCTACAGCTGCTTTTGCGCCATTATTTACGTTGCTGATGGCGTTGGCATCCTTTAGCTTGAAGTTGAGCTTATAGGTGTTGATTGTCTTGAGGTCGTTGGAGATAACGGTCAAGGTAGCTACGCTACCATCAAGGCTTAAACTAACCATCGAGTTTTCTGCATCCTCCTCAAAATCGATATCCTTAGGCTCAGGCAAAGCCTCTACCTCTACATTATAGTCAAACTTGTTTTTGTCGAAGTCTACGAGCTTAGCACCCTTGATGCTGATGCTGTTGAGCTTAGCGTTGTAGATGAGGCTAACGTCGTCGACGTTGATAGCGTCAGGATCATCGGCGCTGGCTGAACCACCACCAGGAACAGAGCATGTAGAGATTGTTACAAGCATGGCACGTGCCTCTACATCGTTGGTATAGTAGCTCTTATAGTCGAAAGGCACTACTATGCGCTGCCATACTTCGCCATTGCTCTCGATAGAGCTATATTGAGCCTTGGCAACCACGTTGGCATATTCCTTGTCCTCAGGGTCCTGATAGTAGGTGCCGTCTGTGAGCACGGCGCTAACCAAGGCTGTAGGATTTTTGTTGCCCTTGCCAGGATGGAATTTCACCCACATAGCGATAGAGTCAGGATAGCTATCAAGCTTTGTGTAGAAAGGATCGCCATTGGCATCCTTATCGGAATTGCTGAGGTCGAGGAATGAGTTGTTTTTAGGGTTTGAAGGTGTCATATCGCCAGCCATTAGACGACCTGTGGTGATGGTGCCGTTGGCAGAGATGCTACCAAACAGGCTTGCCGACTTTACCAAAACAGATGTTTTGCTTGAGCTGTTTGGACGCACGTCGTTAGACTTCCATGTGTGAGGAGCTCCACTAACGATACCTGCAAGAGTGCCTGTGCAGCTCATGAAAGAGTGCCAGCTGTTAGGCTCGTCGCTTGTGGTGGTAGTGCCATAATAATCCTTGAACGAAGCCTCGTGCCAACCTTCGAAGTTAGAGTTAGCAAGCTGCGTTCTGCCACTACTTACATATACGCATATGCTCATCGTACCGAAAGGAATATCGAGCACCGCACCAAGCACGTCGCCACTAATGCCACCTTCGAGGCTAATAGGCACTTCTTTAAGGAGTGGGCCCATCCATCCTTCTACACCTGGCATGTCGCCTTCTGCAATAGTGATATTCTGTTCAGATTTGAGCACGATGTCGCCCTCTTCCTTTGTAGCCTGAATATTAGGCACGGTGATGGTGCCTACGGGCATAGCCTGACCCTGAGTATAGAGGATGAAGTTTTTGAGCTGCAGGGTGTATGTACCGTTGTCGGCTTTGGTGGTTGTTACTACCATGTCTTGAGGGTCGGCAGGAGCACCATTAACGAGTACTGCCAACGCACATTTGTAGTCGGTGGTCTGTGCCATAGAGGCGAGCGACACCAACGATGATACTAAAAGAGTAAATAATTTCTTCATACGAATTGTTTATTTGTGTTATACCTATTTATATTATACCTATTATATAGTTTACTTCAGCTTATACATTACGCCTATGGTGCCGAAGATAGGGTAGAGGGTTTGCTCAATTGTTTTGAACGAAGAGCGATGGATGCCCGTTAGTCCCCATGTGATGTCGGCATATAGTCCGAAGCGCTTAGTGATTTGACAGTCGGCACCAAGGTCTACACCAAACTGCCAACGACGCATATCGCTACCGAAGTCGTAGGTGCCGCGAGTGCCCTCTTCGTTGCCCATCTCCACCTTTGGTCCTGTAGGGTCGCCCTCGCGCAGATAGCCATCGTATACATAGCCATAGAAATGCTTTGTGGTGAGATACGACACGTATGGTCCGCCCTTGAAGAGCCAATGCCCAGCACGATATGTCGCCATGATAGGCAAGGTTAGCATCCATTCGTCGCACTTGGTGACCAGACGTCCAGTATATCTACCCTCTATACTTTCGCCACCACGCACCATCTCCATGTGGTAGTTCTTAACCGTGGCGTCAATCTCCATGCCCTTGTTTTCGAGGTGAATACCCGTTAGCAATCCCCAGTTGTTCCAAAGGTCTTTCTGCACATCGATACCATACGAAACGTTAGCCACTATCTTGTATGAATTCATTTTGCGTATGGTAGCAGGCATTCCTATAGGAGCCGTGCCGCCTATGTTGTAGCCTATGCGAGCTGTATAGTTTAGGCTGTCGGGAATGTTGATGGCAGAAGCCGAGCATGCCATGCCTGCAAGCATGAGGCAAGATAATATAGTCTTTTTCATAATCATTATTCTTCTGTTTCGCATACTATTCTGACGTTGTCTATACATAGCGTGCTACCTATGGCACCCTGGAAGAAGTCGCCATCGGCACTCGACGAGAATACTATCGCCAGACTATAGCCACGATTCTCGAGGATATCCTGGCTGAAAGGCTGAATGAAGCGGAAGTCTTCCTTGAATTGTGTCCAGTTGTCGGTAGGCGGAATGTTGTTGACTATGGCTGTGGCTACGATGAGCGGACTTGTCTGAGCGTTGTTGCCATCAAGGGTTACGGCATTTCCATTCTCGTCGTGGTTGAGATATAGAATGGCATAAATGGAAGCCTTGTCAGTCTTGCCCTCTATTATCGTTTGGTTCTTATCCTGATATTTCTCGCCAGGCTGATATTTGTAGTAGCCCGAGAAAGTCTTTGGCTTCTTGTCGAAAGGCAAACCAAACATAGTGGCTTTGAGCGCATCCGTTAGAGCTGCTGACATATCGAAGGCTCCAAGGAATAAGTTGCCTGCTGCCAAAGGCATATTCACCATTTGTCCGAATGGTCCGGTATCTCTTGTGGTAAGCTTCACGCCCTTGCCTTCGTAGCCCTCGTCGAGAGGCGCGGTAGGGTAGTCGGTAGCAGGTGCACTTTTGTGGGTAAACCAGAAGCCGCCATTGCCCGAAGCCCAATCATCATATAAGTTGCCGTCGGCATGCTTCTCGCTCCAAACGTAGTATTTCTGTTTCTCTTTGTCGAGATGGAAGTCTTCGAAATCGAAGTTCAGAGTGTCTTTCTTGGTATGTATTACGGGCACAAACGATACCTTATATTTACGCTTCCACGCACCATCTTCAGATGTCACGGTATACTCTACGCTGCCATTACTAAAGTCGTGGGTGCTACCATTTGCTGGCGATATGGTGGCGCCAGGAGTGATGGTGAAGCGAGGCGCAAGAGCTGTGAGGTCTGCCTTCTTGCGCACGTTGAAAATAATGTCGGAAGAAGTATACAGAACCTTTACCATGGTGTCAGACGGGTTATAAAACATCTCACCCACGTTGTCTGCATGTAGATAAGCCTCTGTGATGTCGCATTCTGAATTGGCAGGCTCGTCCTTAAAGCAAGATGTAAGGGCGAGACTGCCAACAAGAGCAAGTGGTAAATATTTGTTCATATATTTGCAGCTTTTTACAGTTCAGACTGCAAAGATACTTGTTTTCTGTTTTAGTCTACAATCTAAAACCTAAAACTATGTTAAAGATTGGAGTTTTCTAACCAATCATCAAGAATCATCCTGGCAATACTTAGCTTTTCGGGTATTTGCGGCAGGTTGTCTTTGCTAAACCATCCACCACACGATAGTTCGCTACGCTGCAAATGCACATCGCCCTCTACATAGTCGGCATTAAATCCCACCATGAGTCCGCAAGGGTATGGCCAAGGCTGCGAACCAAAATAGCGAAGGTTGGTGATTTCGAGCCCAGTCTCTTCCATCACCTCGCGATGAACAGCCTGTTCGAGAGTTTCGCCTGTTTCCACGAATCCTGCCACAAGACCATAGAAATTGCCCTTGAAGTTTTTGGCATGTACCAACAATACCTCGTCGCCACGATGTACGAGCACGATGATGGCTGTAGCAAGTTGTGGCCATATCTCTTTGCCGCAACCTGTGCAGCGCTTAGATATCATGGTGTGCATCTGCATAGGCGAGCCACAGATGCCGCAAAACTTAGTGTTGGAATCCCAATATAGCAGCTCGTGGCATTTGCCAGCCTTCAGGTATAGCTCTTTAGACAGCTTATAAAACGACTGGCGCAGTCCGCACATCTCGAAGTTGGGATTTTCTGTCACGGGGGCATCAATATATAGAGCCTTCACAGGTGTGCCGTCTGCCATAGGCTCGATGTCCATGATGTGAGTCCATGGCTTCACCTCTATGGGAGGTTCTTCGCAGCAAGGAATGGTGTATGTGCCATCCTCAAGCTTCTGAAGCAAGATGTCGGTCTTGCAGAATATGAAATAATACATTTGTAGTTTTTTTATTATTAAAGAAGGGAAGTTAAAGGAGTTAAAGGAGTTAAAGAAGTTAAAGCCATATGTCTTATGGATTAATTTCAAGCTAAAAATACCTTCTGAAGCTTTTGCTAAAAACTCCAGCAAAAAGGCTAATGGCTTTAACTTCTCTAACTTCTTTAACTTCTTTAACTTCTTATTTAATCATTTCCTTTTCTCTCTCTATAGCAGGCTTTACGATAGAGTCGGGCACGAAGCGCCAGTTGTTGTTTGGCTTAGGATTAACCACTCCCATGCGCTCAATCTCCTGCATGAGATAGTAGCGCTGGTCTTTCTCGCTACGATATATGATACGACTTTCGAGACTATCGTGAGGAATGCCAGCACCACGAGTTAGCAGTTCGCCACCACCATTGCCGCGATAGCTGTTTACAGCCACCTTATACCATTTAGCCTCGTCGAAAGGTTCGCCATTCGACATGCGGAGTATGCGCACCTTTTGTCCGTTAGGCTTTGTTACGTCTACCTCGTAGTCGATGCCTGCAGCACTATCGAAATTGAAGAACTGATTCTTAAACATCAACTTCTCTTGGTTGGCATTCTTGTCGTCGGCAAGTATCAAGAATGGGTCGTCGGCACTCTTCATGGTGTGCACCCAGAGGTCGTAGCTCATTTCAAGATGTTTGCGTATCTCCTCGCCTGTGAGTCGCATCACGTAGAGCTGGTTCTCATATTTATAAAGGTTGAACATGTCGCTAACATATAGTGGACCCTTGGCTATGGAGTCGGTAGCCGAGAGAGGAGCATTGAATGCAATGTCGGCACCTGTTATCTTGAGCTGCAAGTTGAGGATGAGGTCGGAGAACGCACTTGAGCCAAAGAAGCAGTCTTGGCAATAGATGCTGTTGCCAAATTCGCCAATCTTGCGATTTACGTAGCCATTCACCTTAGCGATATCGCCATCGAAATAAGCCATATAGTCTTTGTCTACCTCAAGGTCGCGCATGTCTACCAGCTCGCCACTCTTGCTTGCCACTCTCCATTTTCCCTTTTCCTTAACGAGCGAGAGGTTGGCTTGTGCCACATACATGGCATTGTTGGCAGGGTCGAGACAAAGCACCTCGTTGCCTGCATCGTTGGTAATGGTTTCGAGACAACGAGAGTGGTCGTGACCGAAGAATACGGCATCGAAGCCATCCACCTTTTTAGCAACCTCTATAGAGGCGCTCTCCTTATATTCGGCAGTTTCTATGCCACCCTCTTTTCCGCTATGGAATAAGCCAATGATAACATCAGGCTTCACGTTGGTCTTCACCTCGTTCATGGTGCGCTGAGCAGCCTTCACCATCTCTTCGAAATATAGTCCCGACCATAGATTCTCTGTGAGCCAGTTAGGTATGGCAGGAGTTAACATTCCGATAACGGCAATCTTAGCACCCTGGCGCTCAAAGACTGTGTAGGGTAGGAAGTAAGGCTTCTGAGTCTTGACGTCGATGACGTTGGCACCAAGCATCGGACATTTCACCTCGCTTGCCCATTTGTCGTAAACGGCATGACCCGTTTCCACATCATGGTTACCTATGGTGGCAGCATCATACTTCATATAGTTGATTATCTTGGCAGCTAAATTCTCGTCCTTGGTGTTGATATAGTTGTAGAAATAGCATATAGGCTGACCCTGCAAGATGTCGCCATTATCTAACAACAGCACATTCTCGCCATGCTCCTTTCTCAGGTTGTTGATATATGTGCTGACCCTTGCAAGGCTTCCTGCCTTTGGCTTGCGACGGATGAAGTCGTAAGGGAAGAAGCTTCCGTGCACATCCGAAGTTTCTACAATCTTTATTTCCATAGTCTTTGTTTTGTTCTTAGCGTTAGCTGCTGTGTAGCCAAAGGTGAGGCCTGTCAGCAGCATGATGACTGATAAAATTGATGTTTTCATACATTTTTATTATTCTTGTTTTTGGTTTGGAGTAGGTGCTTCTTCGTTTTTGGTATTTGCACCTTGTTTTTGTGTAGCTGCCAGTTCCTCGGCAGCAGTTTTATCTTTTTTCTCGCGATAAGCCTTAGGCGTCATGCCTGTGCGCAGCTTGAATAGTCGCGCAAAGTAAACAGGATCGTTGAAGCCTGTCTTATAGGCAATCTCTGATATCGTCATGTTTGAGCTGTCGAGATACATATACGCCTTTTTCATACGGAATTCCGAAACAAACTCCTTAGGCGACTGTCCGGTCAGAGCCTTTAGCTGATTATAGAACGATGTGCGCGACAATCCGCTTTGCGAAGCCATA
>HF994113.1:10262-21011 GCA_000436915.1 Prevotella sp. CAG:1092
CCAGCCAGTCGAGAGTAGCCTTCACGAAGTCGTAGTCGTCTTTGTTGTTGAAAGCTATCTCGTCAGGTCCCACCTTCAGCACCCTCATCTTCTTTCTTTGTTCAGCCTCGTATTGTATGCGGCGTTGGCGTATGTAGAAGTAAGCTCCCACGCCCAATATTGCCAACATGAGGTATATCCACAAGGCTACTGTCGAAGCAAAGAAATATGGAGGCACAGTAATCTTGATAGTGCGCTCATCATATTTGTCTGGGCTCTCAAGCAAGAATGCTTTTATGCGCAGGGTGTATGTTCCTGCCGGCACGTTGCTATAGTTGGCTCTACGCTGATTGTCGGCGTTGTGCCATTCTTTGTCGTAGCCTTCGAGCATATATTGATAGTGCACACGATGCTGTAGCTGATAGTTGAGCGATGCAAACTTCACCGAGAATATGCTTCCTCGCGAAGGCAACCTCACCTGACAGCTATCTGGCACATAGTAGTCGTAGGTGTCGTTGAGTCGTGGTGACATAAGCTTGTCGTCGACAAAGAAGTCGGTTATGGCAAGCTTCAGCAGCGAACCATTGTGAGTGCGCAGTTTGCTGCGGTCTATGATATAATATCCGTTTAGCGTACCGAAGAGTATTTCGCCATTAGGCAGACATGCGCCTGTGCCTTCTGAAAACGATTCGTCGTTTACACCATCAAGGATAGAGAAAGTAGTAAACAGCTTCTTGTTGTTGTCGAACGAGCATAATGTTTGGTCGGCAGAAAACCACACCACATTATCCTTGGTTACGGCAACGCTCTTTATCTCGTTTGATGGCAGTCCATCGGCTTCGTCGAAAGTCTCGAAACACCATTTGCCTTTCTTGTCCTTGCCTGTGGTCTTGCTTAGTCCGCCACCATTTGTTGCCACCCACATGGTGCCGTCTGCACCTCTAAGCAATTGTATGATGTCGTTGTTGCCTGTTTGCAACTCAGTGTCGTCGCTCATTTCGAGAGGCGCAGCATACACATTCTTGCCATCGCTCTTCATAGTGAGAATACCATCCGAAGTGCCTGCCCATACCATGCCGTCAGGACCTAAGGCAATAGTTCTCACCTTGGTGTGGCTAAACTTAGGGTAGCCCTTGATGTTGCGAGGCCAAAACACCCTTTTGCCATTATACATGTTTACACCACCATTATATGTAGCTATCCATAAGTTGCCAGCCTTATCCTTCACGGTTTGGTAAACATTTGGCGAGCTAAGGTTGATGTCGAGATGCTTAGGTTGCGATGCACCCTTTGGCAACACATATACGCCCATACCCTTTGTAGAAATATAGATGTCGCCATTTTCCAATTGCATCATATCGTAGACTTTTGCGTCAACTTTGCAAAATGGCGATAGCGCAGATGTGGCGTTGTCGGCAGAAAGTATGTTGCCCGTCTTGTTGCCAATGAGAATCTTTTTGCGAGTATGGTCGTAGATTATGGCACGAGTTTCGTTTGCGCCATAAACATTCGAGCCAGGCATCAAGTTGCGATGCATGATGCATGGGCGGAGTAGGGAGAGCTTTTCCAGTCCGCGCCTGAATGTCGACATCC
Source organism: Prevotella sp. CAG:1092 (assembly GCA_000436915.1). Taxonomy (GTDB): domain Bacteria; phylum Bacteroidota; class Bacteroidia; order Bacteroidales; family Bacteroidaceae; genus Prevotella. Next base: position 11,835 of record HF994113.1, read on the forward strand.
AAATCACACCCTCTTGCAATGCCACATACGTGGCAACGGTATTCGACAAGTTCCATGTGTTGTCTGGATTGTTGTGGAAATAGTTCATCTCGCCCGTGGCGTAGTCGTAATATCCAAAACCACCCATATTCATACGTACCCAAAGAGCGCCATTTGCTTCGCTATATGCAGCACCATTAATATCTATTTCTGGTGTAGATACTATCTGGGTGAAATGGCGTGTGGTGTTGGTTGCAGGGTTATATTGGAATACTCCTTGAGTGTCGGTAGTAAACCATATAAGTGATTGACTATCTTGGTATAACGAAGATATTTGTGAACCATTGGTAGAATATATCTTCTTCTTGCTACCTACATTATATATATCACCCTTTGTGGTGCCCACGAGGATGGTGTTGTTGGCTGTACAACAGATATTCATTATCTCTTTGTTGTCCATCACAAAGGCATTGTTGAGCTTTGTCTCTGTAGGCTTTATCTTTGCCAACCCCTTGTCGGTAGCCACCCAAAGATTAGCATGTTTATCGGTAGCCATAGCATACACCTTTTGTTTGCCAATATCTACGAGCTGCACCATTGGCTTAGCACCTACGGAGCGCATTCTGTAGATACCCTTCTGGCGGATGTAGGCATACACATAGCCATCTATCGACTTCACTATCGTTGAAGCCGTGCGATGAGTTTTGCCCTGGTAGCCGTTGTTGGTCTTTAGCAAATCGCCACCCTCTACGCTCTCGAAAGCGTTGGCTATTATGTCGGTATGACGATTCAAAACAAAGATGCGGTTGTCGTACATTCGCATCCAGATGTTGCCCATGTTGTCGGCAGTAAGGGTGAGAATGCGGTTATGAAAATTGGATAGTCCGCTATTCTTTCCTGTGGGATAGTTGCAGAAGTTGTAGCCATCAAAACGGCTCAAACCATTCCATGTTGCTATCCAAATATAGCCAAAGCGGTCTTCCACGATATCGGCAATGGCATTGCTCGCAAGACCATCGGATGTCGTGTAGTGGTTGCGCAAAGCTTGCAGCTCGTGAGCCTTGGCTCCAGTTACATTTAGCATCAGGAGTACAAGGAATAGAAGCTTTCTCATGGTCCGTCTTGATTATAGATGTACGTCTTCTATACGTAGTTTTAGCAATCCTGCAGGCACCCTGACTTCTACCACGTCGCCAGCCTTCTTGTTGAGCAAAGCCTGACCAATAGGCGACTTAATAGAAATCTTGCCCTCACGGAGGTTAGCCTCGTGAGAGTTTACTATTGTATATGCCATGTGCGCATTATTAGCAAGGTTGGTTATCTCTACTTGGCTCAGCAATCCCACGCAGTCGTTATTTAGCAGCGACTTGTCGATAACCCTTGCATTCTCCAGCACCTTTTGCTTAAAGCGAATGCGGCTCAACAGTTTGCCTTGCTCACGCTTTGCAGCATGATATTCAAAGTTTTCGCTAAGGTCACCCTTATCTCTTGCCTCTGCTATTGCATCTCTAACCTTTGGTAATTCAACGTTTTCTAATTCTTGAAGTTCAGCCACGAGCTTGTCGTAGCCTTCTTGCGACATATATTCCATGATAGTTATAGTTCTGTAGTATATTATATTGATTAGCGATAGCCTTTTGCTATCAATATGCAAAGTTATAAAAAAAGATTGGTTTTTTATTTTGATATTGGTTAATTTTGCATTAACTTTGCAATATTCAATATTATCATCGGAAAAACTAATATTTATTTTATGGCACGTACGAATAATCATCTTGTTATTATGGCAGGCGGTGTAGGAAGCCGATTTTGGCCTATGAGCACCGAGCAGAAACCTAAGCAGTTTATTGATGTTCTTGGAGTAGGTCGCTCGTTGATGCAGCTCACCTACGACCGTTTCGAGGGAATATGCTCTCCTGAGAATGTGTGGGTAGTTACAAATAGCAGATATGCCGATATCGTTCATGAGCAGTTGCCTGAGATTCCTGTTTCCAACATCCTTCTTGAGCCTTGCCGTCGCAATACTGCGCCATGTATAGCTTATGTGAGTTGGCGAATTAAGAAGAGCGACCCTAAGGCAAACATCGTGGTTACACCAAGCGACCATATAGTTACCAATCCTCAGGAGTTCCGTCGTGTAATCACACAATGCTTGAAGTTTACTGGCGAAACAGATGCCATCGTAACTCTTGGTATGAAGGCAAATCGCCCAGAAACAGGCTACGGCTATATTCAGGCAGACCTTACCACAAGTTCTCCACGCAACAAGGAGATATTCCGTGTAGACAGATTCCGCGAGAAACCAGATCTTGAAACAGCAAAGAAATATATTCAGGAGAACAACTATTTCTGGAATGCAGGTATCTTTATGTGGAATGTAGAAACCATCGTCAACGCATTCCGCGTATACGAACCAGCTCTCAGCAAAATCTTCGAAGGCATGCTCGATATCATGGGTACCGACAAGGAGCAGGCTGTGATCAATGAGAAATATCCTGAGTGTGAGAATATCTCGGTCGACTATGCCATCATGGAAAAGGCTGAAGAAATCTTTGTTTGTCCTGCCGACTTTGGTTGGAGCGACCTTGGTACATGGGGCTCTTTGCTTTTGCAAACTCCACGCGACCTCTATGGCAACAGCTGCATAGGCGAGAATATCAAGATGGTGGAAAGCCACAACTGCATCGTGCATACCGTGGAAGAAAAGAAAGTTGTTATCCAGGGTCTCGATGGCTACATCGTTGCCGAGCAAGATGGCACCTTGTTAATATGCAAGCTCAGCGAAGAGCAGCGCATAAAGCAGTTCCAAAACGATTAATCTTTTATAGCATAAACGAGACAGTCTTAAAGGATTATTATAAACGATTATCATAAACAATAACGGCTCATCACAATCATGTGGTGAGCCGTTGATTTTGTTATAAAAGTCTTCCAGTACCACTTTTAGTACCACTTAGGTGGTACTGGAGTTTATCTTAGGTGGTACTGGAGTTTACCTTAGGTGGTACTGGAGTTTCACCTAAGTGGTACTGACAATGAAACTAAACGTCTTTTTTAAGGAGATTAAGAGCTATTTTTATCTATTGCTGTCCGCTAATACCTTTTAGTTTTAGTAGAAAGCAATAAGCAATAATAGAAGTATAACTTTGATAACGGCTAATATCTGTTAACTCGTTGAAAGAAAGTAACTTACAATATTTTATACACCAATAATCAACAAATTTGGTTCTAATATTGTTTTTTGTTAGCGTTTATTAAGAAAATCCGTTACAAGCACTATGAAAGTTCTTCAAGCATAGTTAATAATTTAGAAGGGATGTGCGCGGTAATCTTTATTCCTGATAGAACTGGGTGAATACTTTTACGCAATATTCGTGATCCTGAGTGCAACGAGTGAGGCGATTACTAAAAGTGCAATCACCACAATAAAGCTATTGATTTTACGTTGTTTTCAATGAAAGGTTTTATTTACCTCAAATCCGCAAGCAATCTCAATGGCAATCTCAATTGATGGTCGAGGGTGCTACCAGTTTCGCGACAGCTGTGCATAGCCAAGATGGCATTGCCCATGTCTACGCCACGGAGCGGAATTGATGAAGCAAGGATATTGCCAAGGGTGCTTCCTCCTGCCACATCGCTATGGTTGACGAAACGTTGGCATGGCACGCCTGCCTTATGGCATAATCCTGCAAATACCGATGCCGACATAGCGTCGCTCGCATATTTCTGAGCTGCATTAAACTTGATGACTGGACCGCCACCCAATACAGGATGGTTAGTAGGGTCGTATTTTTCAGGATAGTTAGGATGCCAAGCATGAGCATTGTCTGCCGAAATCATAAACGCACGCTCTACAGCCTGATAGTAAGCCTCTGCAGTGCCACTTTGAGCAAGGGCTATGCGCTTAAGCATATAAGAAAGGAACGGACTGCCTGCTCCCTGCTTGGTTTGCGAACCAGTCTCCTCGTTGTCGAAGATGGCGAGCACCTGTGTGGTGTCGGTAGCCTCGGATGCTATCAGCGCCTCTAAGCCTGCATAGCACATAGAAAGGTCGTCTAATCGGCCTGAAGAGATAAACTCGTCGTGCACACCAAAGGTGCAGGCTGGGGTAGCGTCGGCAAGATATAAGTCGAAGTCGAGAATGTCTTCGCGTGCCACTTCCTGCTGTTTGTTCAACTCTTCAACGATGATATTCATCAGCATATTGCCACGCTCAAGCTCGCTGCTGATAATGCCGAGTATTGGCAGCACATCCTTCTGTTTGCTAAGCTTCACACCATCGTTTACCTGACGATTGAAGTGGATGGCTAAGTTGCTGATTTGCAATAGTGGACGCTTGATATGAAGAAGCATGGTTGTAGGGTGCATCACGTCAGCGCCCTTTACGATAACTCTTCCGGCAAGGGTAAGCGGACGGTCAAACCATGTAGACATTATCGGACCGCCATACACCTCGGTATTTAGTTTCACGATGCCACCTTCGCAACCTATTTCTGCGTTGGGCTTTATGCGGAATGTTGGCGAGTCGCAATGTGCGCAAATCATGTGGAAACCGCTCTCTGCCAATGGTTTCTTACCTATCTGGAAAGCATAGACAGAAGAATCGTTTTTGGTGACGAACAGTTTGTCGCCAGCCTTCACCTCTCCCAAGGCTTCTGTAGCATCTACACGTCGGAATCCGTTTTGCTCCAACTCTTCTGTAATATTCTTGACTGCCAGGAAGTTTACTGGCGAAGCATCAAGGAATGACAATAATCTCTTTATCATTTTCTTGTTTTCGTTATTATCGTATGGTTTATAATCAGTTTTTGCAAATATACACTTTTCCTACGAAATTGCCAACCGATAACTACACTTTTCCTATAAATTTGCTGTTGTAAAACTACACTTTTCCTATAAAAAAGGGCGGCGTAAACTACACTTTTCCGATAAAGTAGTGCTTTCTGCATGGTTCTTTCATATACTAGAATCGTTAAACAACATATATTTTACATGCGAAACCACAATGCGATTTTACCCCATTTTTTAGCCTTGGGCAGTTTTCTTCTTTATGGTCACCAACGACGTTACCATAAACACTACACAGAACAGCGTAATGATTATCATACGTGTCTGAAAGAGAATGTCAAGACTAGTGCTGTCGTCAGGTCTTTGCCAGTCGGCAAGACATGAAGCAACATTGTTGATCATGTGCATTAAGAAACATACCACAATATTACGGCTCCGATAGTATACCCAGCCATATAACAAACCATTTAGAAAGGCTACGACTATCATACTTGGATAAAGGTGCAGTACCCCAAAAAGCAACGACGATAGTACTATTGCAAGACCTGCGTTTTGCTTCCAACGTAGAAGGTATTCCTCTACACCACCACGCATAACCAATTCTTCTGCAAACGGTGCCAATAGACATGTTCCCACAATTGCAGCTATGCTCAACGCACTATCTGAAGTGGAGGTTGCAAAGTCACCGAAATCAAGGAAGGCTACTAACATATTAATCGGGAGTATAGACGATAGTTCCAATATTAATATCCACAAAAGCAGCCCTTTGTCAAAAGACGCCATAGCTGTCATACTGCAAGATTTGTTTACATGGGTATATCCTTTTTTAATGAATAGTAATATTATGAGTAGGCTTCCCAATATTAGACTTATGTCGTTAAGGAAAATAAAATCAAATGAAATGCTCCATCCTAAAAGATAGTTTCCTATCAAAAAAGAAAATGCGTACACGGCAAGTGGTGTAGCTATTAGCACTATTAAAATATAAAAAAGATATAATTTTAATGCTTTATATAAATTACAGTATATACTTTCCATATTTGTTTTTTTATAGTCGTCAACAGACAACACCTGTTTCTATCTCGTTTTCCAAATACGAGAATACATATACAGCTCCCTCATAATACAAACTATCATCTACAGCATCCTATATAGAAAGAGTATGCTTTGCAGCATAGCAATCAATAAGAAAATCAATTCCTTTAAATCTGCGTAAATAGGCATATGACTGCGCCAATGTCAAACTAAAACGATTTGCAAATGCTCCAACACAGCAATTTACATATTCTATGATATTATGAGTTATTTCTAAAGTCAATTGATTATTCTAAATATTATTATCTCAGCGCAAATCTACAACAATAAATCCAAAAAGCAAAATCTTTTTGGATAATTATTGCTGTTTGGAGTTATAGTTAAATGGATTATCTATAAGATATAGAAATCATATCCTAACTTGGCAGATAGAGAAAAAAGAAGTAGTACTATGTGGCAAGACAAAATGTCATTAGAAAAACAGAACAAAATAATACATTTCGTTCTTCTAATTATCAATTATTCTTTGTACATTTGTCACATTAATATATATATTCATAATACACCTTAAAATAATAACCTATGCTATCTACACTCAAAAGATATTTTGGATATAACTCTTTTCGCCCGCTACAAGAGAATATAATACGCCATATACTTAGCAACAAAGACTCTTTGGTGTTGATGCCTACAGGCGGTGGAAAGAGCATCTGTTATCAGATACCAGCATTGATGATGCCAGGTACAGCTATAGTAGTTTCACCTCTTATATCTTTGATGAAAGATCAAGTTGAGAGCCTGCGTGCAAACGGCATAGCTGCAGCAGCTCTAAATAGTAATGCTTCAGAAGCTGAGAATCATGATATAGCAGAACGTGCATACAGAGGTGAATATAAGTTGTTATATGTGTCGCCTGAAAAATTATTATCAAAGATTCAATATGGTATATTGAGTAATTCATGTGGAACCGCACCTGCAGGTTCTCTCAAAGTGAGTATGTTTGCTATAGATGAGGCTCATTGTATTTCTCAATGGGGACATGATTTTAGACCAGAATATACTCAGCTTGGTAGGCTAAAAGAATTGTTTCCTAATGTTCCTGTAGCTGCATTTACTGCAACAGCTGATAAAATCACTAAAGAGGATATCATACAGCAACTTCGTTTAGATAAAGATGAAACAGGAAAAGTGAAAATCTTTATCTCATCTTTCGAACGTCCAAATTTATCGTTAGATGTACGTCGTGGCTATTCTGCAAAAGATAAGTTACGATTTCTGTTTTCTTTGATAGCTCGTCATCATAACGAGAGTGGTATAATATATTGCATGAGTAGGAAAACTACAGAGAGGGTGGCTGAGAAACTTCAAGAAAATGGTATTCGTGCCAAGGCTTATCATGCAGGACTTTCTGCTAGGGAGCGAGACGATGTGCAAGAAGCATTTATTAATGGCGAAATAGATGTGGTGTGTGCAACGGTTGCTTTTGGTATGGGTATTGACAAGAGTAATGTTCGCTTTGTTGTTCATTACAATCTGCCGAAAAGTATAGAGAGCTATTATCAAGAAATAGGACGTGGAGGACGTGACGGACTTCCTTGTGAAACAATTCTGTTTTATCAAGTAGGTGATCTTATTACGCTTAGAAAGTTTGCAGAAGAAAGTGGGCAACAAGATATCAATAATGAAAAGTTGGATCGTATGCAGGAGTATGCGGAGAGTCAAGTGTGTCGACGCAGAATTCTGCTCAATTATTTCAGCGAAACTATGGACCATGATTGTTATAACTGTGATGTTTGCAAAAATCCTCCTCATAGATTTGATGGAACAATACTTGTACAAAAGGCACTTTCAGCAATCATGCGTACTCAACAACAAGTAGGATTTAAACTACTGATAGATATTCTTCGTGGTGCTTCTAATCAAGAGGTTTATCAGAAAGGTTATCATTTGATTAAGACATACGGATGTGGTCGCGATGTTCAATTTAAAGATTGGCAAGATTATCTCTTACAAATGCTTCACTTGGGTTATATAGAAATTGATTACAAAGATAATTCTCATATCAAAATTAAATCACAAGGTGAGGATGTTTTGTATAAACGCAAACAGGCTCAGTTGGCAATTATTAATCGTGAAGATTTTACGGTAAAGGGTCGGAAACAAAAAGAACGTCAACAACTACATTTTGAAGAACTGCAAACAGAAATGGCAGAAGATAAAACTCTTTTTGAAAATCTACGTCTGCTACGCTTGAAAATTGCATCTGAAAGAGGTGTTCCACCTTATGTTGTCTTTAGCGATAAAACTTTGCATCAACTTGCTATCGTACAACCAATAACATATATCGCATTTGGTTCTATATCTGGTGTAGGCACTCATAAGCTCGAAAGTCTTGGAACTATATTTGTTAAGGCTATTAGAGTATATAAAGGACTCTCAACGAACGAAACAGAAGAATGGAATGATAAAAATATCAACAAAGACATTGAAATTAAGGATTCGGTCACTACTCCTAAAGTTAAAAAGTCAGTAAGGGACTTTGTTACATTCAATGGAACAGAATATCATATAGGAAGTGAATTAATGGGGTGTATCAAATGGCATACAACTATAAAAAATGTAGGCAAGGATGTATATTATACTCTTTGGCAGGAAAACCGTTACCCGATGACTCGATATATAAGTGAAGATGTACAATGTCGTGATATGGTTGTAAAGCGTTTTGCTGAAATAATATCGGCAGTATATAACGTGGTTGTTTCTTCGGATTATCAAACAGTAACCATTCCTGTTAGAACGGAATATGACGAGAACGGAAAACCCGTACATTCTTTAGAAGGTGCATCTTTCGAGGAGGCTCTTGATAAATTTAAACAGTTTGTTGAGCAGAATGGGCATCTCCCATTTGCTACATCTGGTGAATATGAATGCTCTCTTCGTCGATGGCAACAAGAAATAAATCATGATATAAGACCTTTGACCCATACTCAATATAAAGAATTTGAAGAACTAATGGCGTCTTATGCCGATATGCCAAGGACGCGTGTGTTATGGGAAAAGAAGAAAGAACAAGAAAAAGAAAATATGTCGTATATAGAACAACAAAGGTTGAAGCATTCAAAGGCTTATGTTCAATGGACGGAAGATGAAGATAAAAAGTTAATAGAACTTCATGCTATAGGAAAAACAATAGAAGAATTGTGCAAAATATTTGAACGAAATGAAGGTGCCATTAAATCTCGAATTAAAAAATTAAGCCAATAATTGACATTAAAAAAGAAGTATTGCTTACTATAGAGGGTATAAGCAGTACTTCTTTTGCAATCTTAGAGGATGACATTTCACGGTAGTGTAAACAGAACTGTGTCACGGCTC
>HF994114.1:0-7208 GCA_000436915.1 Prevotella sp. CAG:1092
GGGTGAACAACTTCTGTCTTCGTTCTTGTGTACAATGAATTGTCCAGATTCTCAGTACGAACCAAGCATGGTTGTTTCCTTAATATGTCTGCTGTTTGTTTATAACAGCACTGCAAAAATAAGAAATCTTTTCTAAAGTTGTTCATAGTGAGCTGATTTTTTTGCAAAAATAGTAGCTTTTTCAGATTATTCTGCGTTCCATTTTGTTCCAAGTTTTAAATATGGGATAGTTTTTTGCGAAAAAATCTTAGCTTTAGTGCATAGGTTGGATATGTTTCGCTATCTTTGCAATATGGAACAGATGTTACGTGAAATGATAGAAAAGATGGTGGGGCGCAAGATGGTTGTACCTCGCGATTTCACATGGTTAAGCCAAAAGGTAGAGGAGCGTACTCAACATAGGGTGAGTGCCTCTACGCTTCGTCGATTCTGGGGATATGTGAGCGAAGGGGTTTCTGCAAGCAAGTTTACCAAGGACGTCTTGGCGAAATTTCTCGGCTATACGGATTTCGAGCAGATTGGATTGTCGCAAGGGAAGGGAGAACAGCAGAGCCAAATGGTTATTGGCTGGGAAATCTCTTGTGGTGATCTTTATGAGGGGCAACAGCTTAAACTTTCTTGGTTGCCCGACAGAACCTGCATCGTCAGTTATCAGGGAAACGGTAGATTTAGGGTCCTGGCATCAGAAAATACCAGATTGTCGAAAGATGATACCTTTGAATGCCATCATTTTATTAACCATGAACCTGCTTATCTTCATGCCTGGAAACATGGGGATATGCCATCGGTCACTTATGCCATCGGCAAGAAGGACGGCATCATCGTGGAGCGTTATTTGGAAGATTGAAAACTCGACAAGGTGGGTTTCACATATCTCTCTGCGGTATAGGAGGACAGTTCATAGATGATATCTGTCTTCTTGCTGCCGGCGATGTCTTTAGAGAATGTCTGCGGATAAGTGGTCGTGATGAAATCATTGCTCTTATCTATAAACTGATAGAATGCCTCGCTCTTTCTTACAACAGAATGGATGGTGTCTATGCCTGATTCTTTCCACATTTTGTCGATAGCTTTCTTGCCCTTGGATATGAGTTCGGTAGCTTGTGCCTGGGGTGCAGAAGATGGCTCGGCAGCGACAGGCTGTTGGGAATGTTTGCTTTCGGAGAGTGGGGCAGCATCACCCGCTTGCTGGCGGATGACTGTATCCTTCTTGGCTTCGTGATGTGTCGGGGTGATGCTAATGCTCTTTTCCTGTTGCTGCTGCAAAGGATAACTAATGAAAACCAATGGGATGATACAAGCCAAGGCTGCGATTGCGATACGCTTGATACCGGATGGATGGCTGTTTCTGTGAGCCATGAAATCAGCTTTTAGCTCGTCAACATTGGCATATCGTTGGGCAATTGGAGCTTTGCATCGATTGATGATGGCAGTATATGCTTTGCCTGGAAGTATTTTCTCGAGTATGCAACCTATGCTGAAAATGTCGTTGCGGATGTCAGCCTTTCTGGAGATGGACTGTTCTGGAGAGATGTAGCCCGATGTGCCCGCAGGCTGTTTGAGAATGGAAAAGTCGTCGGTATCTGAAAGTCCGAAATCGATAAGTTTTACATGACTACCGTTATGGGTAATCATGATGTTGGAAGGTTTTAAGTCTCTGTGTACTATCTGCTTGGCATGGATGTAATGCACGGCATCAAGTAGCTGAAGGAAGATGCTTTCTCCTTCCGTTTTTGTGCCGTTCCAGTTGTCGAGTGTGATACCGTCTATCCATTCCATAACGATACAGGTTCCCATTTCCGGTATCTCTTCCATGCTGTAGGCTGATACGATATTGGGATGCTGCAGGGATATGATGATATCGAACTCTTTGTGCAGTAAGTTCTTGTAGTTTTCGTCTTGGCGATATGGCTCCTTCAATCCTTTGAGTACCCACCATCTGCCATAGCGCTTTGCCTTGCAAAGAATGTTGAATCCTTTGCATGGTATGGGAGTAAAGTCTGAAAATTGTTCAGACCTTCTGCTTTCTTCTATGACAATTCCGGAATATGAATTCATGTTATGCAGATTTGGATGATAGTTCGGTTGCAAAGTTAACTAAAACTTCGAGAACGAATGTATAGAGATACCCATCCCACAGAAGCGGGATGGATATGAGTATACATATTTAGATAAACGACCTGGGCTGTCGTTCCTGTGTACTGCGAATTGTCCAGATTCTCAGATAGAACAAAGCTATGTTGCTTTCTAATTATGCTTGCCATCATTTCTAATGGCATTGCAAATTTAGGCATTTTAAAAGGATTTTCAAGCAAATGAAAATCTTTTAGTATTCTTTAAACTTTGACGATGCTTTTGCTGTTTAGGGTTCAATCTCATATCTTGCAGATTAACACCTTAATAATTAGGCTTTTGCCCTTACAAGGCGAATGGAGATGTGGGGTATAATGTTTACCCAAGGCGCTGCCATGGGCTATGTGATTATTGGGCTTTCAGCCCGTTTATAACTGCATTATTAGTTTTGCCGGGCAGTAATAGATTTTTATAGATATTTGTATTTCTGTAGCAATCGTTTGCACAATAAAAAGATAATGTGTACTTTTGCATCATGAAACCAAATAAAACTAAATTCCTGCTACTATCCATACTCACAGCTGCCGTTATATTGGGCATTGTAGTATTAGTAGTATTTATTATATCCCTATTCACAGAGTGCGGAAGCAATAAGAATAAAAAACTTACTGCAGCCGACACTATTGCCGTAGCTAACAATCTGCCTGTCGACACCGCTTTGCAGTCGCGACTCAAGGAGTTTAGTCTCCGTCCTCGCCCTACTGGCAAATTTGCCTTTATGGTCTACGATATCACAGCCCAGAAGCCTGTTTATGGTTGCAACGAAGATATGGCTATGTCGTCGGCATCGTGTATGAAGCTCCTTTCGGGCATCGCCGGTCTGCATCTGATGGGATGCAACTATATCTACTACACCACTATGTTTATGCGTGGCAAGGTGGCTGCCGATGGCTGCTTGAATGGCGATGTAGCCTTTAGTGGCGGTTTGAACCCACAGTTGCAGCCTGTAGACCTAAACGACTTTGCCAAGGCTCTAAGCCAAAAGGGAGTAAAGAAAATTGGTGGTAAAATGATTGTTGACCTCGTGGCAAAACAACCGGTGCAGAGCGAAGCCCATTGGTATCCTTGGGACCTCTCATTCTCTAAATATGGTTTGCTCTACAAGGGCGACAGTCGCATCATAGCAGCCCTGAAGTCGGCTCTCCGTTCGCAGGGTATTGCCGTTAGAGATAGCCAGATTGTTCAGGCTCCAACTCCTAAGGGAATGACAGCCGTGCATTCCGACACCCTTGCCATCGACGAGGTGGTGAAGAAAATGTGGAAGAATAGTTCCAACACCCAGGCCACAGCCATGCTTTATACCATAGGCCATAGGGTAGACCCCAATCAACATCCTGCCACAGCAGGCGTTGCCTACCTTCGTCGTTTCCTTCACGATGAAGTTGGCATGACCCACAAGTCGCTCGTTATCCACGATGGTTGCGGTCTTTGTACCCACAATCATCTTTCGCCTCGTGCGCTTACTGCCGTTCTCGACTATGGCTATCGCGACCCCGATATCCGTGAGGCTCTTGAGCGCAACCTTTCTGTCTCAGGCACCGATGGCACTTTGAAGCGCGAAATGACAGGACCAAAAACTCGTGGCAAGATAAAGGCTAAGACAGGCACCCTTTCTCATCCTTACGGCATCAGCTCGCTCGCAGGCATCTGCGACGGCACCGATGGCCACAAGCTTGCCTTTGCCATCATGGATTGCGAAATGTCTGTGCTCGATGCCCGTGTGTTGCAGCGCAAGTTGTGCGAAGCGTTGGTGGCTAAGTAACTGCATTATTATCATAATTATTCTAATATTTTAAGTCGTTATTTTGCGGGAACTATACTAAAAATATAGTTTTGCGCAAAATAACGACTCACTATTTTGTGCGAGATGGGGTAAAAATACCACTTCGCGCAAAATAGCGATAGGGTAGAACTGGCTAAAGCTCCATTATATACGCCTTAATGGGTGTGCTCAATTATATATTTATTAATGTGCAAATGTTAATAATGCGTTAATATTTAAAGTTTTAGGCTTAAAGGCTTGGCTGATATTTGTAAATGTCATATCTTTGCGGTGTACTATTATAGTGGTACACTATTACAAGTGCAAAAAGCATAATGTAAGAAAGCATAACATAAGAAACCATAATGTAAGAAGAATATGATACAAGTAAAAAACATCAGCTTTAAGTACCCTGGTACTAAGCGCAACATTTTCACAGATTTCAGTCTTGACATCAAGGCCAACAATGTTTATGGCTTGCTGGGCAAAAATGGCACAGGCAAGTCGACCCTGCTCTACCTCATCAGCGGATTGCTCACTCCTAATCATGGCGATGTGTATGTAGAGGGGCTTAATAGCAAAGAGCGCAATCCAAACATGCTCCGCGATATTTTTATCGTGCCCGAGGAGTTTGATTTGCCTCCGATATCTCTCGATGAATATGTAAGGGTTAATGCACCCTTCTACGAGGCGTTTAGTCGCGAAGTGTTAGACAATTGCTTGCGCGACTTTGAGTTGCCAAACTTCAACAAGCTCAACGAGTTGTCGATGGGACAGAAGAAGAAAGTCTTTATGAGTTTCGCTCTTGCTGCCAACACTCGCTTCCTCTTTATGGACGAGCCAACAAACGGCTTGGATATTCCGTCGAAGTCGCAATTCCGTAGGGTGGTGGCAAACAGCATGACCGACGACCGCACCATCATCATTTCCACCCACCAGGTGCACGATGTAGAGTCGCTGCTCGACCACATCCTCGTGCTCTCAGAGAGCAAGATGCTGCTGGATGCTTCTACTGCCGAGATCAGCGAGAAGTATAAATTCGAGTTCCGCTCTCTGCAAGAGATGGACTCCACGGTTATCTATGCTGAGCCTACATTGCAGGGCAACGCCGTGATGGCACTACGTGGCGAAGGCGACGACGAGACGCAGATAAATCTCGAACTATTGTTTAATGCTATATACAAAGGTCTTTAAAAAACACAGATTATTATGAATACTACATTTGATAAAACTCGCTTCGTAAAGTTGCTGAAGTGGGAGATGATGACCGAGCGAAAAGACTATATGCGTTTTGCTATAGGTATTGCTTTAACCCTTACCTTCTTGTTCTGCGCCACCATAATCTCAAGATATTTTGATGATGTGAATGGCTATACTGAGGATTTGATTATAATGTTCAAGAAAGGTATCGCCATGAAACTCTCAGTTTTCGCATGGACAGTATACTTATTCGCCATTTTCTTAGGCGCCTCGTTTGTATTCAAGAACGTTGCCACCAAGCAGCAGCGCATAGCGTTTTTCAGTCTGCCAGCCTCTAACCTGGAGAAATTTTTGGTTCGCTTGTTCCATGTTATGATAGGCTATCCGCTATGTTTTCTTGTGGCATTGGCATTTGCCGACATCATGCAACTCTTCTTGTCGTTCATATTGCTCAAGGGTCCCGACTATAGCGTGGTGGTCAAATCTGTTACCGCTCTGTTTACTCCTATTTACAGTGACCTCAATGGCGAAATCATAAAAGGCTGTTTGTTGTTTCCTAATGGCTTTACCTTGGTAGGTATCATGGAATCTTTGAGCTATCTCACATTCTTTGCCTTCAACTATGCCTTCTGGATATTCTGCGGCACCCTGTTCCGTCGCAACGCATGGCTACTTACCTTAGCTTCGCAGGTGGTGATAGGATTTGTGGTGATAATGATAATTCGCGTATTCTGTTCCCCTTCTGTTGGCAATTCGCTCAACGAATCTTCTGCCCTCGCTCTTGCATATTTATTCATAGCCATAGCATGGGTGGTGATAGCATTGATGTATTGTGGTAGCTACCGACTGTTTTCCCGCATGCAAGTTATTAACAATAAATGGCTTAACGTATGATATTTAGCAACGATAAAGCCATCTATATCCAGATGGCAGACCGACTGTGTGACGAGATTTTGGCAGGCAAATATGCCGACGACGATCGCATACCGAGCGTTAGGGAATATGCCGTGATGCTGCAGGTGAATACCAATACCGCGGTAAAAGCCTACGACCAGCTGGCTCGCGATGGCATCATCTACAACAAGCGAGGTTTGGGCTATTTCGTCACGCCTGGTGCAGCACGAGAGATTAAGAAATCTCGCAAAAAAGAGTTTATGACTACTACTCTCCCTGAGTTTGTTCGTCAGATGAGGCTCCTCGGCATCTGCTGGGACGACGTTGTTTCTGCTGCTGAATAGCCTCTGTCTATCCGCTCTCTCTCTTGCTGTATTTTTGCGGCAGGTCTATTTTATTATCGGTTATCCTTTATTGCTTATGCGACTATTCGAATGGTGCCTTTCGATTAGCCGCATAAGCTTCTGCGAATAGTCGCATCGAAGCTTGTGGCTGTTGGCATTTATATTCCTAAGTGTACTTGTTGATGGTAATCTAAAGTTCCATAAATTGTATAAAATGTATACTGGTAACGTGGAACTTGGAGCTGGTATTACGGATAAATATCTTGCACGTCTTTTTGCTTTGCGATTTACAAATCATTCTCGCCTATCTTTTTATTTTAATGCAAATAACATGAATTATGATGGTAAACCAGGTGTTAGTACAACCTGGAGCCCGTCAGATGCAATCATCTAAAAATGTACTGTCCCGTTAACTTAAATCGGTCATTAGAATTTCTCTTTGCCATACGACGCAGAGAAATCCTAATGACCGATTTTGGTTTATGCTTATACTTGTTTTTTAGTATTTGTAGCGTATTTTCTTGATAATCGCAATAAAAGCCCTATCTTTGAGCAGAAAATGATGATTATAGTTGTAGTGATGTAGTAAGTGGCTTTCTGTCAGTGATTTAGCAGACTTCGTTTGCTATCGAAGTTATGCTTCTATCAATCTATGCTTTCTATCAAATATATCTTTGCTTACTATCAAATCTATTTTTGCTTTCTATCAAATGTTAATATGATTGCTATCAAATGTAATTAAATTTGTTGTTAACTATATGACAATTGTAGTCCCTATGAAATATCCGTTGATTCTTACGTTGCTGTTATCAACCACAAAAAAAAGAGATAAACAACCATAAGTGCTTATCTCCTATCAATGTTTTGTCGGGATG
>HF994114.1:7264-11830 GCA_000436915.1 Prevotella sp. CAG:1092
CGCCCCCCATACGTGTGCGCTACCAACTGCGCTACATCCCGATCCTTATTAAAAAGGGAGTGCAAAGGTAGGCAAATTGCAGGATATTGCCAAATATATACCTTGGTTTTCGATAAAAAAAGTTATTTAGCCTTATTCTCTCCTATATTAATTATGTGGTTTGCTTTTTTTTTACTAAATTTGCAGATACAAACCGATGCAGCGTAGCTGCAAGCAAAGTGGTGATGAAATGAGAAAAAGAATAAAAACAATAATATATGCGTTGTGGTTGCTGATGGCATGCTGTGTGGTGACGGCATGTGGTGGCGACGATGGCATAAACGAGGGCGGAAAGCAACAGGTGGAAGACCAAGACGAGGACGACACAAAGGCTACGCTCGACGAGAGTTACGAATATAAGTTGCCAGTGATATTCCATGTCATCTACAAGGATGCCAACGACGCTTCGCAATATATTCCGTCGGCAAGGCTTCAGCAACTGCTCACCTATGTGAACATGATATATTCTGGCGGACTGTTTGGCGAAAGCGAGAATGTGAACGTGAAGTTTGTGGCTGCCACATACGACGAGAAGGGCAATAAGCTCGATACGCCTGGAGTGGAATACGTGAAATGGAATGGCACATATCCTATATCGCCATTGAAGTTTATGGGCGACAACTCGGGCAAATACGTCTCGTATCTTTGGGACCCCAACGAGTATATCAACGTGATGATGTACAACTTTGCCGATGGTGGCGATTCGGACGAAGGTACTGTGCTTGGCATCAGCCACATGCCTTACACCATCGTTGGCTCTACCGCCCTTGAGGGGTTGGAAACAACTAAAGCAAAGAATATTCAAAAGCGCCAGCTTAAATACCCGCATTGCGTTTCTATAAACAGCCTCTATGCTAATAAGAATGGCAACGGAGGATATTACGAGAGCGACCGATATGCCAACAGCAACCACGAGGCAACATATATCTCGCCATTCGATGTGGTGGTTACTCTGTCGCATGAGCTTGGTCACTATTTAGGTCTCTTCCATGCGTTCTCGGAGCATAAGGTTGAGAATGCCGATGGCACAACCACTACCGACACCTCGGAAGGATGCTACGATACCGACTATTGCGAAGACACACCTTCGTATAACCGCACGGAGTATATGGAATATATAGAATACTATATGAAATCTCATTCCACTCCACGACTACAGAATGTGTTGCTGCGCACTCCTTGCGAGGGCGACAACTATCTGTCGGCAAACATCATGGACTATTCCTACACTCTGGGCTACAAGATTTCTGCACAACAGAAAGCGAGAATCAGAAACGTGATGTACTACAGTCCTCTGATTCCTGGACCAAAGAAAAATGGTGCTAACACCAGGGCGGCAGGCTATGAAGCTGAAGGCAAACTCGACTTGAAACCAATCGTTATTAAGTGAAGAGTGAAGAATTTAAGTGAAGAGTGAAGAGTGAAGAGTGAAGAATTAAATAGAATATAAAATATAATGAAATACATAATTACAGCCCCACAGCATATTGATGCCGACATCGTGTTGCCAGCATCAAAGAGTATCAGCAACAGGGCTTTGGTGATAAGTGCGTTGGCAGGTGGCAACAAGCTGCCACAAAACCTCTCAGATTGCGACGACACACGCGTGATAACACGTGCGTTTGCCAACAATCCGTACGAAATAGATATTATGGCTGCAGGCACAGCCATGAGATTTATGACCGCATATTTATGCACTCAAGAGGGCGAACATGTGATAACAGGCACAGAGCGTATGCGCCATCGTCCTATCGGAATATTGGTAGACGCCTTGCGCTATCTTGGTGCCGACATCGAATATGTGGGCGAAGAGGGCTATCCGCCCTTGAAGATAAAAGGCAAAACCCTCGAGGGCGGTAGACTGGAGATGCCAGGCAACGTGAGCTCACAATATATCTCGGCATTGCTCATGATAGGTCCGAGCCTGAAAAATGGTATCGAGCTACATCTGAAGGGCGAGATTGTTTCGCGACCATATATCGACCTCACACTATGGACGATGACAGAATATGGAGCCGACGTGGAGTGGACCGACGTAGACACCATTACCGTGAGACCAAAGCCATATACCGAGCGCGAATTCTATATCGAAAACGACTGGAGCGCTTCATCGTATTGGTATGAGATATTGGCGCTCATCGACGACAGAGAGTCGAAGCTGAGACTCGAAGGACTCATGGACGGCTCTAAGCAAGGCGACTCTGTGGCTCGATATATCTCGTCGATATTAGGAGTGAAAACAGCCTTTGCCACACGCAAGGAGAATACTC
This sequence comes from Prevotella sp. CAG:1092, assembly GCA_000436915.1. GTDB lineage: Bacteria > Bacteroidota > Bacteroidia > Bacteroidales > Bacteroidaceae > Prevotella. Next base: position 9,574 of record HF994114.1, read on the forward strand.
CAACCACGGTAACCCTGTCGCGCCATATGCGCACATTGCCACGACTCGACTACGACTTCGTTAATTCGCCCGACTTGGCACAGACCTATGTGGCTGCATGCTGCGCTATGAATATTCCATTCCATTTTACCGGACTTGCAAGCCTTAAGATAAAGGAAACCGACCGTATAGAGGCGCTGAAGACAGAACTCAGAAAGTTGGGCTATGTGGTGAAAGATGCTAATAATAGCGAGCTGATATGGGATGGCGAGCGATGTGAGCCTACAGGCGAAGCCATCGATACCTACGAAGACCATCGTATGGCTATGGCTTTTGCACCATTGGCTATAAAGCTCGGAAAGATTGAAATCAACAATCCGCAAGTTGTAACAAAGTCGTATCCTGCATACTGGGACGACCTAAAGAAAGCTGGTTTTGAGATATGCTCTATCTGATAATAGCGCTGATAGTGCTCGGCATAGTGGCTGCCCTGATAGCAGTCGTTAGGTCGAGGCAAGGACATATAGACGAGGTGGTGACGACAACTGCCGACTGCGGCACCTGTAATGGCGAAAACACCAAGTGCGAGCAGGAGTGCATGATGGAAGCAGCCACCAAGCCAATAGTATACTTCGACGACGAAGAATTAGACCGCTATCGCCATCGCCCTTCCGACTGCTATACCGACGAGGAGGCAGAAGAGTTTGCTGAGGTGATGTACACCATGCGACCCGAAGAGGTGAAGGATTGGAATCGCAGTCTGATTCTAAGAGAGATTAATGTGCCCGACCAGATAAAGGACGAGCTGATAATGATGATCGACCATCAATAACCCACTTTTCTTTCTTTATGGAAACATTAAAAGAAAAAACAGCCAAGGGAATGTTCTGGGGCGGCATGAATAATGTGGTGCAACAGATAATAGGCTTGGTGTTTGGCATTATCTTGGGCCGACTGCTCTGTCCCGACGACTACGGCTTGATAGCCATGATAATGGTGATATCGCTCATAGCTACGGCTTTGCAGAATAGCGGTTTTAGCGTGGGACTTATCAATATCAAGCAGCCCACCCACAAAGACTATAATGCCGTGTTTTGGTTCAACATCCTGATGGGTGGCTCCTTGTATCTGCTGTTGGTGGCTTGTGCACCACTCATAGCCTGGTACTACAACGAACCACGCCTAACGTCGCTCTGCCGCTACGCCTTTCTTACCGTGGTGATGTCGAGCATGGGAACAGCCCAAAGCGCTTATCTCACCAAGAATATGAAGGTGAAGGAGATGGCAAAGACCGGCATGACGGCAGTATTGGTGTCGAGCATAGTTGGCGTAAGCATGGCATACTTTGGCATGGGCTATTGGGCATTGGCTTCGCAGTCGATAGTGTTTATCGGCATGAACTCCCTGCTGCTATGGGTGTTCTCAGATTGGCGCCCAACCTTCGAGTTCGACTTTTCGCCCATAAAGCGCATGTTTCGATTCTCCGTGAAGATGTTAGCCACCAATATCATCAACCACGTCAACAACAACGTGCTCAACATATTGCTCGGAAAATATTATTCCACCACAGCCACGGGATATTACAACCAAGCATATCAATGGAATTTCAAGCTCTTTAGCTTGGTGCAAGGCATGCTCTACCAGGTTACGCAACCCATGCTGGTGAGCCTACGCGAAGAGCCCGGCAGACAGCTCAACGCCCTGAGAAAACTCATCCGCTTCACAGCCTTTCTCTCGTTTCCCCTGTTGCTTGGCTTTGGATTGGTGTCTACAGAGTTTATCTCTGTCACCATTACCGACAAATGGCTGCCAGCAGCAAAACTGATAAAGATACTATGCGTAGGAGGAGCCGTGATGCCATTGCATACCGCCCTGTCGTATATGGTGATAACCAAGGGACGCTCAGATATCAACTTCTGGTGCACAATAGGTCTTGGACTCGTGGAAATGCTGATAATGATAACCATTTGGCAACTCGGTATCACTACAATGGTGGTGGCATATACTTCGATAAACGTGGTGTGGGTATTGGTGTGGCACTTCTTTGTGCGCCGCCTCACAGGCTACAGCCTTCTGCATCTGCTCATGGATACCGTGCCATTTGCCCTTGCAGCCTTCGGAGTGATGGCGCTATGCTATGTGGCTACGATGTCGATAACCAACAATTGGCTGCTCCTTGCAGCGAGAATACCTATGGCTGTGGTGCTATACTTTGCGGTGATGAAGATGGCGCGAGTGAAGATACTCGACGAGTGTTTGCAGTTTGCAAAAAGAAAAG
>HF994114.1:11869-27332 GCA_000436915.1 Prevotella sp. CAG:1092
GTTAAACACTAAACACTACACATTAAACACTACACATTAAACACTACACATTAAACATTATGAAAATAGCATTTTTGATATCTGCCCATACCGATGCCAAGCAGCTACACAGGCTTGTAGATGCTTTGCCCGACGGTTCGCAGAAATATATACATATCGATGCCAAGAGCAACATTCAGCAGTTTGAGCAAGAACTGGCTACTGCTCAGGGTGTGCACTTCTTGAAGCATAGAGTCAACGTGGTGTGGGGAAGCTTCAACGAGGTGGAATATCAGATGGAGCTGATACGCGAAGCCCTGACCTGCACTCCCGACTATCTGATTACGATAAGCGGCATGGACTATCCTGTGTGGAGCAAGCAGCGTATCACAGACTATCTTAGCTCCCTTAATCATCGAAACATATTGATGGGCATACGCATGATGCCCGACGATCGTGCAACGAGACTATATCAGGAATTCCGATTTATGAACACTCGCCCATGGAAGAATGGTGGAGCGGGTAGCAAACTGCGTGTTGCCATTCGCAAGATAATTGCCGCCATGGGAATAAAGAAACCGCTATATGTCGTGTGCGATATAAAGAAACCGCTATATGTCGTGTGCGATGGCAAACGCTACGATATGTATAAAGGTGCTGCATGGTGGGCTATTACGCCAGAGGTGGCAACAGAGGTGTTGAAGCAATGGGACAACAACAAGGAGCTGAAGAGGTACTTCTCGACATCGTTCTGTCCTGCCGAAACCTTTGTGCAGACCGTAGCATTCAATTCAGAATATAAAGATAAGTGTATGCTCGTGGAGGGTAAATATACCACCCTGGCTGCACTAACACCAATGACATTTATCGACTATAATCCAACCATAAAGTTGCTCGACGAAACCGACTATGACAGGATTGTGGAGTCAGACAAGATGTTTTGCCGAAAGATAGTTAGCGGCACGAGCGACAAGCTGGTCGAGATGTTTAATGAAAGGTAAGAGATATATAAAGAGATTATGAGTTTCAATGCAAAAGAACTAAAAGAGAAATATAATCCAGATGGTTCGGTGACATACAAGATGCAGCAACGCATGTTGGACTTGCTGAAAGTTATCGATGCCATCTGCCGTAAGCACAATATGCAATATTGGCTGTCGGGAGGCACCATGCTTGGCGCCATTCGCCACCAAGGCTTCATACCTTGGGACGACGATTTGGACATAGAGATGTTTCGGCCCGACTTCGAGAAGCTGATGAGAATCCTGCCATCAGAATTGCCCGACAGCATCCGATTGCAATGGCACACCACAGACAAGAACTATTTTTTCCAGTATGCCAAGGTTAGAGACTGCAATAGCGAGGTGTTTGAACATAATGGCTACGACAAGATATGGCGCGAGCATGGAGTGTGGGTAGACATATTCCCTGTGGAGCCATCGCCACGATGGGCACATAAGCTGTCGTGTGCCACCCTTGGACATTGCTATAAGATGCTTCGCACAGCCAAAGACCCTAACGATGTGGTGGGCAAGGTGAGACTATTGGCAGCACTAAACCGAAATATCATATACCCTCTGCTTCGCGCCATAGCAAAAGTGTGGCGAGTAGACTATTACGACTTCTCGTTGGGCACACCATATTATATTCGCAGCAAGAAAGATGCTATATTGCCAGTTAGATATGTGAAGTTTGAAGACTTCGAGGCACCTGTGATGAATAAGGTAGAAGAAGCCCTCTCGGTAAGATTCCATAACTATATGGAGTTGCCAGAGAATCCTGGTAGCCAGAACCATTCCGACGATGTAAAGATTTGGTAGCCATGTGGGAAATACTTCAGTATCCATTCTTCCAAAACGCATTGCTCGGTAGTTTGCTGGCAAGCATATTGTGTGCCATCGTTGGCACATATATCGTGTCGCGCCGCTTAGTGTTCATAAGCGGCGGCATCACCCATGCCTCGTTTGGCGGTATAGGTCTTGGCGTATATTTCGGGCTAAACCCTATATTGTCGGCAATGGCGTTTGCGGTGGCAAGTGCGTTGGGAGTGGAATGGATGTCGAGGAAAGGCGATGTGAGAGAAGACTCAGCAATAGCGATGTTTTGGACCTTAGGCATGAGCGTCGGCATCATCTGTTGTTTCCTTTCGCCAGGCTTCATGCCCGACCTCTCGTCGTATCTCTTTGGCAATATCCTCACCATCGATAGCCACGACCTATGGCTATTGGCAGCTGTAACCCTGCTTGCCGCAATAATCTTTATGGCGTTCTATCGACAAATATTGAGCATATCCTTCGACTCCACCTTTGCACAATCGCAAGGACTGCCCGTGCTGCTGGTGGAATATGGTCTGATGGCTTTGGTTGCTATGACCATAGTGGCAACCCTGCGCATGGTGGGCATAGTGCTCGCTATAAGTCTGCTCACCATTCCGCAGATGACCGCCAACCTGCTAACCAGCAGTTTTAAGCGCATCATCTTTTGGAGCATGCTGATAGGGTGGGTAGACTGCCTGGTGGGCTTAGCCATATCATATTATTGCAATGTGCCTTCAGGAGCATCTATAATATTTGTCAGCATAGTGATTTATGCCATTGTCAAGGCAATAAAATGGAGCATAAAGCGTTTTTAAGTTTAAAGTTTGAAAGCTAAGAAATCATATATACTTATTGCTGTAGTAGCCCTGGTGGCGCTATTAGCAAGCTGTTCGACCGAGAAGAACACTTCGCGGTCGAGATGGTGGCATTCCTTTAATGCAAGGTATAATACATATTATAATGGTTCGGTGGCATATATCGATGCTTCGCTCGAAAAAGAAAATGGCAACAAGGACAACTTTACCGAGATGATTCCGATGTATACCGTGGGCAACAAGAAGAGCCGCGAACTGGGCAAAGCCAACTATGATAAGGCTATAGAGAAATGTGAGAAGGCAATAAAACTACATAGCATCACCAAGCGCCCAGAATGGACCAAGAGCCGACGAAAAACCGAGCGCGATATAGAATGGTTGAGCCGAAAGGAGTATAACCCATTCTTGTGGAAGGCATGGATGCTTATGGGACGTTCGCAGTTTTATCAAGGAGCTTTCGACGAGGCAGCTTCCACATTCTCGTATATGTGTCGTCTATATGCCACCCAGCCAGCCATCTATGGCAGAGCAAGAGCGTGGCTCGCTAAGAGCTATATAGAGCAAGATTGGCTCTACGATGCCGAAGACGTGATTCGCAATATGCAACGCGACTCCATACATTGGCGCGCGCAGAAAGAGTGGGATTTCACCTATGCCGACTATTATATTCATACTGGCGATTACGATAAGGCAATACCATACCTAAAGAAATCCATAGACCACGAGATGAGAAAGAAGCAGAAGGCACGCCTCTGTTTCCTGCTCGGACAGCTATATGCTGCCACAGGCAAGAATGCTGAGGCATATAAGGCTTTCAAGAGCGTGGTAAGGAAGAATCCGCCTTACGAGCTGGAGTTTAATGCCCGTATTGCCATGACCGAGGTGATGGGAGCTTCGCAAGCCAAAAAGATGGTTGGCAAGCTAAAGCGCATGGCGGCATCTGACAAGAATAAGGATTATCTCGACCAGGTGTATTATGCCATCGGCAATATCTATCTTGCTCAGAAAGACACCATGCATGCCATCAGCAACTACGAGAAGGGCAACAAAAAAGCCACTCGTAGCGGTATTGAGAAAGGTGTGCTGCTACTGAAACTTGGCGATTTGTATTGGCAACAAGAGAAATTCTCGGATGCTCAGCGCTGCTATGGCGAGGCTATTGGCTTGCTTGATAAAGATCGCAAAGACTATGAGCAGCTGTCGGTACGCTCAAAGGTGCTTGACGAGCTGGTGCCTTATACCGACGCCATACATCTGCAAGACTCGTTGCAGGCTTTGGCAAAGATGAGCGAGAAAGACAGAAATGCTGCCATCGATAGGGTGATAGCAGAACTGAAACGACAGGAGAAAGAGCAAAAACGACTGGAAGACGAAAAGAATGCTCAGCAGACCATGCAACGCAATGGCGCTATGGGCAACAGAAATAATACCAATAGAAATAATACTGCGCAAACTCTGCAAAACAACCGTCAGAATGCTGTGTGGTATTTCTATAATGCTATGGCTGTGCAGCAGGGTAAGCAGGCTTTCGAAAAAATTTGGGGAAAGCGCGAGAATACCGACAACTGGCAGCGTGTTAACAAAACTGTGGTGGGCAACCTTAATGGCGATGCCGACATTGAACTTACCGAAGAGCAGAAAGACTCTATAGCAAAGGCTGAGCTGGCACAAGACTCTTTGGAGCAGCTCAAGGATAGTGCGCAAAACGACCCACATAAGCGTGAGTATTATCTTGCGCAGATACCATTTACCGAAGACCAGGTGGCAACGAGCAATCTCGCCATTATGGATGGATTGTATAATTCGGGTGTGATATTCAAAGATAAGCTCGATAATCTTGACTTGTCGAAGAAACAGTTCACACGCCTCGAAACTCAATATCCCGACTTTGAGCAAAAGGCTGATATGTATTATCATCTCTTCTTGCTCTATTCGCGCTTAGGACAGCACGATGTGGCTGCAGGATATGTGGAGAAACTAAAGGCGGAATATCCTGATAACCAATGGACGATATTGCTCACCGACCCTTATTTCAAAGAGAATGCGCAGTTTGGTGTGCATATCGAAGACTCGCTATATGCTGCCACCTACGAGGCTTTCAAGGCTGATAGACTCTCGGAGGCTAAGGCTAATGCACAGATTTCTGCCACCCGATTCCCATTAGGCGAGAATAGAGATAAATTCTTGTTTATAGGCGGATTGGCAAAGCTCAACGATGGCGACAGCAAAGGCTGTGTGGACGATATGAAGGCTGTGGTAGAGAAATTCCCACAAAGCAAGTTGGCTGAAATGGCGGGCATGATAGTGAACGGAGTGAATGCAGGCAAACCTCTGCATGGCGCACGCTTCGACCTTGGCGATGTGTGGACTCGACGTACGGCGGTGCTTGCTGATAGCGACTCGATAAATGCTAAGACTTTCGATACTGAGCGCAATACGGAGTTTGTGTTTATGCTTGCTTATGTGCCTGATTCTGTCGACGAGAATAAACTGCTATACCAAATGGCGAAGGTAAACTTCACCCATTATGTGGTGCGCAACTTCGACCTCGCTATCGAGGATGCTAATGGTTTGCGCCGTATGGTGGTTAGAGGTTTCAGAAACTATGACGAGGCGTTGCAGTATGCACGCGGATTGTCGGAGCAAGCTGGTTTGCAACAGCTGTTGTCGGGATGCAAGGCAATAGTGATAAGCGATAAGAATCTACCTTTGCTCGGCACCAACTTCAGCTATGCCGACTATCAGGACTTCTATGATAAGAATTTTGCTCCGCTTAAGATAAGCTCTCAACCTCTGCTTACCGAGCCTATACATGTGGCTCCAAAGGAGGATGCCGAGCGCGAAACTTCGGCACCTGCAGAAGCTAAGGCTGGCAATGAAAACAATAGCAATACCGATAGCGAATTGCTGTTGCCTGTGGAGGAAGAGGTGAAGAAGAAGGCTGAGGCTAATGAGGAAATAATTCCTCTTGAGCCTGAGAAGAAGGTGGAGAATAATAATGTAGACGATACTATAATTCCGCTCGAGCCTGAGAAAAAGCAGAATGCTGGCAACAACGAGAATAATGACGACGAGATTATAATCATCGACGACGATAGCAGCAAGGCTACAGACGACGAAATATATTTCGAAGATACTCCACAACCTCAGCAAAACAAAAAGGAAGCCAAGAAGCAAGAGAAATACGAGCTCGAAGATGAGTATTTCGACTTGGACGGATTTTAAGTGAAGAGTGAAGAGGGAAGAGTGAAGAATTTAAATGAAGAAAAGATATTATGCAAAATGGACTTATACTTTGGGTTGACGACGAGATAGAACATCTCAAGGCCCATATAATATTTCTTCAGAAGAAAGGCTACGAAGTGGTTACTGTGACAAATGGCGCTGATGCCATTGAGCAATGCCGACAGCGTAGCTTCGACATCATCATGCTCGACGAGATGATGCCTGGACTTACTGGTCTTGAAACTCTGCAGAAGATAAAGATAATATCGCCTGAGACTCCTGTGGTGATGGTGACGAAGAGCGAGGAGGAGGATATCATGGACCAGGCTATTGGCTCTAAGATTGCCGACTATCTGATAAAACCCGTAAACCCAAGTCAGATATTGCTTACGCTAAAGAAGAATATTCATCGCAAGGAGATTGTTACCGAGGTTACGCAGTCGGGATATCAGCAAAACTATATGGATATAGCGCAGCAGATAGAACAATGCAAAACTGCCGATGACTGGATAGAGGCGTATAAGCGACTTGTGCATTGGGAGCTGGAGCTTAGTTCTGCCGATAGCGGTATGACCGAGATGCTGAATATGCAGAAGGAGGAAGCAAATATCGGTTTTGCAAAGTATATCAGGAACAACTATCTCGATTGGGTGGCCCAGCAACCAAAGGAGCATCCTATGCTCAGTACCGAGATATTCAAGAAGAAGGTATTCCCAACTATCGATGATGGCGAAAAGGTGTTTTTGATAGTTATCGACAACTTCCGCTACGACCAATGGCGTATGCTCGCTTCCGAGATTGGCGACATGTTTGATATCGATGAGCAACTATATTACACCATTCTTCCTACTGCCACTCAGTATGCTCGCAACGCTATATTTAGTGGTTTGATGCCTAACATGATTGCGGAGATGTTTCCAGATTTGTGGGTAGACGAAGACGAGGAAGAAGGCAAGAACCTCAACGAGGGTCCGCTGATAAAAACTCAGATAGAGCGCTATCGTCGCCACGACAGTTTCTCGTATCATAAAATCAACGACTCTGTGGCAGGCGACAAATTCCTGCAGCAGATGAATTCGCTATCGGGAAATGATTTGAATGTTGTAGTAGTAAACTTCATAGATATGCTCTCGCATGCTCGCACGGAGTCGAAGATGGTGCGCGAACTTGCCAACAACGAGTCTGCATATCGTAGCATCACCGTTAGCTGGTTCCGACATAGTATCATGGCTGACATCTTGCGCCGTCTTTCGCAGACCGACTATAAGGTGATCGTTACTACCGACCATGGTAGCATCAGAACATCGAAGCCTGTGAAGATTGTTGGCGACCGCAACACCAATACCAACCTCAGATATAAGTTGGGCAAGAACTTGAATTATAATGCCAAGGATTTGTTTGTTATCAAAGATCCTTTGAAGGCACAACTGCCAGCACCAAACATCAGCACCTCGTATGTGTTTGCCACAGGCGACTCGTTCTTTGCATATCCTAACAACTACAACTACTATGTGTCTTACTATAAAGATACATTCCAGCATGGTGGCGTCTCGATGGAGGAGATGCTCGTGCCGTTGGTAACTCTTACTCCAAAGAAAAGATAAAACAACAAAAGGTGGCTACCCGCGATAGCCACCATAAAACAAGAAATGGCAATGGAAATAAAAATTGAATCATTGGATGGCATCCGTGCAGCAGCTAAAGAATTTGTTGCCAACATCGGCGATGCCACAGTTTTTGCCTTCTATGGCTCTATGGGAGCAGGCAAGACAACATTCATCAAAGCTGTTTGTGAGGAACTTGGCGTAGAAGATGTTATCACATCGCCAACCTTCGCCATCGTTAATGAATATCGTTCGGCGACTACCGACGAACTAATATATCACTTCGACTTCTATCGCATAAAGAAGCTCGACGAGGTATACGATATGGGCTACGAAGACTATATCTATAGTGGTGCCCTATGCTTCATCGAGTGGCCAGAGCTGATAGAAGAACTTCTGCCTACTGATGCCGTAAAGGTGAATATCACGGTAGGCGAAGATGGTTGTCGCAAGGTGGTAGTGAATGAGTAATATATATATAAATAATGTGCGCTATAGGCTGATGTCTGTAGCGCATTTTTTTGTTGCATGCTATGTGATTCTTTGTTGTTATGCAAAAAATAGCATGATTGATGTAGCACATTTGTTGTTTTCTACGTCTGTATAATTAGAAGCACATAAAGATGGTGTGCCGAAACAGTTAAACCAAACACAGAAAGATATGAAAAAGGTTTTATTTTCTTTGCTCTTGGCTATGGCAACATTTGCAGCCAATGCCACAACTCCCGACGAAATCTTCACCATGTTTAAGCAAATGCCTAATGCTTCGTATACCCACCTGCCAAAGATATTGATAAAAGCTGGACTGGCGTGTGGCAAGAATGATGTTGACAACGATGCAAAGGATATTGCCAAGAAAGTTAGCTCTATCTCCGTGCTCGAACTCGAAGATTGCAGCAAGAAGGTGAAAGACGATTTTGCAGAGGCTGTATCTAAACTCAATACTGGGAAATATGAAACCCTCGTGAAATCTAACGACGATGATGAGAAAGTGAATATCTTGCTCAAAACATCGAAAGATACAATAAAAGAGATGCTCATTGTGGATATCGATGGCGATGAAGCCACATTGGTGCAGATAAAAGGAAAAATTAAACGCTCGGATATTGACAAGATGGTGAAGTTCTCAACAAAATAGAATAGCGAGACTGATGCCTATATACATTATTATATGGACGTAAAGGAATTCAAACAACGTTTCATTCCATGTTCGCAAAACATGTATTGGACAGCCTACCGACTATCAGGCTCTGACTCTGAAGCGCAAGACATAGTGCAGGAAACATTCCTACGGCTATGGACACATCGCGAAAAGCTAAGCGAGGTTATAAATGCTGAAGCTTACTGCGTGAGAATGGTGCGCAATGTGTTTGTAGACATGCATAGAGTGAAGAAATTGAAGATTGCTGCCATAGATGGCGAAGTGGTGCGTGTGGCTGATGCCGATGATGTGGGGCAGGGAATGGAGCAACGCCAAATGGCTGATGTTGCTAAGCAGATGATAGACAAGCTGCCTGAACAACAACGCAAAATCATCATGATGAAAGATGTAGAAGACTACAGCTATGATGAGATTGCCGAAGCTACAGGAATGAATGGTAGCACCATTCGTACCACCCTCAGCCGTGCACGAAAGGCGGTAAGAAAGATGTTTAATAGTGTTGGACTAACAAAACAATGATGATGGAAGAAAAAGATATTAGAATATTGCTCAATAAATATTATGCTGGCGAAACTGACGAGGTAGATGAAAATCGTCTCGTAGACTATTTCGCTACTGCTGATGTTCCTCAGAATTTGGCTGAAGATAAGCGTATGTTCTTTGCGCTATATAATCTTGGAGAAGCCAAGGGCGCTGCGAATATCGAAGCCAAGATGGAACGCCAAGTGGAAATATGGAATATGATAGAGAGCAAGACAGCTAAACGCACTCAGCGCAATTCCGTGAGATGGCTTGTGGGAGTGGCAGCATCGCTGTTGGTTATCGTCTCCGTAGGCGTAATGTCGTTGGTAAACAAGGCAGACTCTTATACTGCGCAGCAACAGCTATTCCACGATGAGCAGTTGCAAGATGAGCATAGACAATATTCTGAGCAAGAGATACAGCATGCAAGGTTTATCACTCAGATGGCGTTGGCAAAATTCTCGAAGAGTATGGATAAGGGACTTGATGTCTTGAATAAAAATTAGTATAATAGATATGAAAAAGGTAGTTGTTACATTATTAATGGTTGTTGTAGCCCAGCTGGCTATGGCACAGGATATTATCTTCAAGAAATATGAGGATGCAAAGGGAGTGCAAACAGTATACTTGTCGAAGACTCTACTCTCGTTGGCTGCAGGCTCGTTAGACGATGTAGAAGATATGGACTTGCGCTCTATAGCCGGAAAGCTCGATAATCTCCGCATCCTTGATTGCGAGAAAGCAGGTATGGCGGCAAAGATAAAAGTCGACGCTTTGGCAGCCTTCAAGAACGGACGATATGAAGAGATGATGAGAGTAAACGATGGAGACGAGAAGACTTTCATATACTTCCGCAAGAATGGTAAGAAAAACGAGTTTGCCCTGCTTAATATTGAAAAGGACGAAGTGCAGTTGATAAACATCATCGGCACCATGACCCTGGAAGATATAAAGAGGTGTATGAAATAGGTAAAAAAGTAAAAAGGTAAAAAAGTAAGGAACGTCCTTTACTCTTTTACCTTTTATTTATCCGAAGGTTTTACCCTTTTACCTTTTTACTTTTTTACCTTTTTACCTTTAAACTACTTCACCAATACTACCAAGTATTTGCTTGTGCTCCAGAATAGCTGAGGATTTGTGATGCGCAATATATATTGCTTGTTAGCATCCTGAGTTAGAGTGTAGCTACTTGAAGGGTGAGTGGTGAGGAGTTTTGCCGACTTGGAGTATAGCTTAATCTCCTTGTCCACGCGGATATCAATCTTGGTGAAATAACTCTTGTTGAAGTTAGACTGCAATACCTTGCCATCGTCCAAGATTCGTTGGTTCTTCAACTCCTTCTTAGTTCCGAAAACAAACCAAGCGGTGTTGAGCTGCTTGTCTTGCTCGTTGATGGTCTGAGTTTTGCCAGCACTTTCGCTCTTCAAACTTGAAACAGAAGTATTCAAGTTATTAATAGTTTCGTCAAGTTCTACGATATGAATATCTTTAGCATCAAGCTCTGCACGAAGCTGCTGCAACTGCTGATCTTTCTCGTCAAGTTGCTTTATCATATTCTCTATAGTACGCTTCATCTCCTCGCCCTTGAAAGAACTTTCGCGGAGCTGGTTCTGAAGTTTCTTAATGAGCTCACGGTTTTGCGCCATTTTGCTAGAGATGAATTTCACATTCTCTTTAATCTGGCTTGCCTTGTTGGTGCCTTCACCATCCTTCACGATGTTCACTCTGTTTTCAGCCTCATTAATTTCTCTGAAGCCCTCCTGAATCTCGTTGAGTGTACCCATCATATCGTTGATTTCATTATCGCGCTGTGCAATAATACTCTTCAAACTGTCGGCTTGGGCCATACTCTCTACCGAAGGTCCTTTGCTCTTACTATCGCAGCCAGTCAGAAGCAATGCTCCTGCCATGGCAAAAAGGATAATTTTTCTCATAATTACTCTTGTTTTGAATCTTTGGTATTTTTTCCTGCCACTACTATGACGATCTCGCCTTTTGGAGGCGTTTGTGTGAAGTGGTCTACTAATTCATTTAATGTTCCTCTGACGCTTTCTTCAAACATCTTTGATATCTCTCTACATACGCTGGCTTGTCTATCTTCGCCAAACACCTCGGCAAACTGCTGTAGTGCTTTCACCAGTCTGTAAGGCGATTCATAGAATATCATTGTGCGAGTTTCGTCGGCGAGATTCTCCAATCTTGTCTTGCGTCCTTTCTTCTGAGGCAAAAAGCCCTCGAAGCAAAATCTGTCGCATGGCAGTCCTGATGATACTATTGCTGGTATGCAAGCAGTTGCTCCAGGTAGTGTCTGAACAGTTATTCCTGCCTTGGCAGCCTCACGAGCAAGGAAGAATCCAGGGTCGCTGATGCCTGGCGTACCAGCATCGCTGACCAAAGCTATGGTCTGTCCTGCCTTTAGTCGCTCAACGATAGATGCGGATGTGCCGTGCTCGTTGAACTTATGATGCGACATCAAATGTGTGTGAATGTCGAAGTGCTTAAACAACTTTCCCGTTGTTCTTGTATCTTCGGCAAGCACCACGTCGGCTTCTTTTAATATGCGTATAGCACGAAGCGTCATGTCTTCCATGTTTCCCACAGGAGTGGGTACGATATATAGTGTCCCCATAACAATGAGCAAATTTAATGTAATTCCAAGACAACACAAAATTTATTCACATTTATTTTGAAATGCCACCTATATTTCATATAATAGCTCTATATATATGCACTCGGGAATGAAAAAGAAAACTTCGTATTTCTTTTGTCATTCCACTCTTTTGCACTACCTTTTGATAAGGTAGGCTGTACTCGGAAATGAAAAAGAAAACTTCGTATTTCTTTTGTCATTCCACTCTTTTGCACTACCTTTGTCGACATGATGGAAAATTTATATGGGGAGTCACACCGCCCAGGCAGAATAGAAGTTGTGTGTGGTTCGATGTTCTCTGGAAAGACTGAAGAACTAATACGCCGTATGAAACGCGCGAAGTTTGCTAAACAGAGGGTTGAGATTTTTAAGCCTTCTATAGATACAAGGTATTCCGACGAAGACGTGATAAGCCACGACCACAACGTGATACCAAGTACTCCTATCGACTCGTCGGCTTCTATTTTGTTGCTGTCGAGCGAGACTGACGTTGTGGGCATCGACGAAGCACAATTCTTCGATGATGGCATCGTTGACGTATGCAACCAGCTTGCTAACCGTGGTGTTCGCGTCATCATTGCAGGTTTGGATATGGACTATCTTGGCAAACCATTCGGTCCTATGCCTGCCCTTTGCGCCATTGCCGACGATGTCACTAAGGTGCATGCCATCTGTGTGCGCTGTGGTGCCTTGGCTTATGTCAGCCATCGCCTCGTTGCTAATACCAAGACCGTGATGCTTGGTGAGCAGACAGAATACGAACCTCTCTGTCGCGAATGCTATCGCAAGGAAATGGGAGAGAGCGCTGAAACAAAAGAATAGATCTTGCTCCCCTTCATAATTCCGCCTAAATAAAAAACTTTAATTCCAAACGAATATGCCCGAGAAGATTACATTCGACTATTTCATCCGTAAGGCAGGCATCGTGACATTAGTGGTGCTGGCAATCCTTATTGTAAAATATCTCGGCGAAGTGTTGTTGCCATTTGTCGTAGCATGGCTCTTTGCCTATTTGCTTTATCCTATCGTACGCTTTGTGCAAGACAAGCTGCGAGTAAAGATAAGGGCGTTGGCTATCGTCATCACTTTATTTTTCGTTATCGGAATAATAGGCGGAATCCTATGGTTCATCATACCGCCTATGATAGAGCAGTTTGAGAAGTTGGGTGATGTGCTTTCGCGTTGGGTGCAGCAAACCACACATTCTAATAGCATTACAGCCTTGATACAATCGTGGATTCAAGACCATAGGGTAGAGGTGGAAAGATTCTTCAAGAGCAAAGACTTCTCTGATGCCATACGCAACAGCATGCCTAAGGTAGTGTCGTTTGTTGGTCAAACAGCAAACATATTGTTGAGTATCGTGGCGTCTATGATCACCTTATTATATATGTTCTTCATATTGCTCGACTACGAATACCTTACTGCCAACTGGATACGCATATTCCCTGAAAAGAATCGTCCTTTCTGGCGTGAGCTAATGAAGGATGTAGAATGTGAGCTAAATAAATATATTCGTGGTCAGGGTCTTGTGGCTCTTTGCATGGGCATCATGTTCTGTATCGGTTTTTCCATCATGGATTTCCCTATGGCTATCGGCTTAGGCATCCTCATCGGCATCATGGACCTTGTGCCATATCTCCATACCTTTGCCCTTATACCTACGGCTTTCCTCGCTATGCTCAAGGCTGCCGACACAGGACAAAACTTCTGGATGGTGTTCGGTATGGCTGTTTGCTTGTTCTGTGTAGTGCAGATTATTACCGATGCTATCGTCACTCCACGCATCATGGGCAAGACCATGGGACTCAATCCTGCCATCCTCTTGCTGTCGCTATCAGTATGGGGAGCACTCCTTGGCTTTATCGGACTTATCATAGCGCTGCCACTAACAACCCTTATCATGGCTTATTGGCAACGATATGTGACTAAAGAAAAGCAGCCTGCAACGGCACTCCATAAGCCTAAACAACCCAACGACGACGACCAAAAACTATGATATTTACGAAAATTAGATAAAAAATCTTAGAATAATTTGCGAATATCAAATAATTGTCGTAACTTTGCACTCGCTTTATCAAAAGATGGTTTAGAGACTCGCTAGCTCAGCTGGTAGAGCACAACACTTTTAATGTTGGGGTCATGGGTTCGAGCCCCATGCGAGTCACAACCCAAGCAAATTTAAAAAGAGGATATTACTTCGGTAATATCCTCTTTTTGTATTTATACTCATTTTTATATGATAATTGTAAAGCATACTGAATAAATAGTATGATAACGATATATTTCTAACCTTATCTCGACATAATATTTAAGGTATTAACCTTCAATCTATAAAAATAGCGCCTACGGCATAGCTATTTTGCAAATATTGCAGAATAAAGCTTTTGCCGTAGGCGCTTTCTCTTTTTAATTTTTTACCTTTTTACCTTTTTACTTTTTTAGCCTTTTACCTTTTCCCCTTAAAGAATTCTTGCATAATGGTGCGACACTCTTCTTCGAGGATACCGGATGTGACGGTAGTTTTAGGATGAAGGGCATTAGGGGCATAACGCAAAAAGCCACGCTTTTCGTCAGACGCACCAAATACCACACGAGGTATCTGGCTCCAGCCTAATGCACCTGCGCACATCACGCAAGGCTCCACCGTTACATATAATGTGCAATCGGTGAGATATTTGCCACCAAGCATGTTGGCAGCAGCCGTAATGGCTTGCATCTCGGCATGAGCGGTTACATCGTGGAGAGTCTCTGTAAGATTGTGCGCACGACTTATGATGCGCCCCTTACAAACAACAACTGCGCCAATGGGTATCTCACCATTGGCGCCAGCCTTCTCGGCTTCTTTCAAAGCCATTCGCATAAATGATTCGTCTATGCGAAGAGTTTCGTTATTATCCAAAGTCAGAATGGAATTATGTGTGAACAAAAGTTCTTTTGAAACTATTAGTTATGAACCAAAGTTCCAATCTCCTCGCCATCCATAACCTTCTTCAAGTTGCCCACAATATCCATATTGAAGACATAGATAGGAAGGTTGTTCTCGCGGCACATGCAGATGGCAGTAAGGTCCATAACCTTCAAGCCCTTTTCGAGGATCTCAGAATATGTGATGTCGGTAAACTTAGTTGCGGTAGGGTCTTTCTCAGGGTCTGCAGTATAGATACCATCTACGCGAGTACCCTTGAGCATAACGTCAGCCTCTATTTCAATACCACGGAGCGAAGAACCAGTATCTGTGGTGAAATAAGGACTACCAGTACCTGCAGAGAAGATACAAACATAGCCAGCCTCCATAGCCTCTATAGCCTTCCACTTGCTATAGAATTCACCGATAGGCTCCATGCGAATAGCTGTTAGCACCTTGTTCTTAACGCCATAAGCACCGAGAGCTGAGCTAAGAGCCAAAGAGTTTATAACAGTAGCGCACATTCCCATTTGGTCGCCCTTTACACGGTCGAAACCTTTCTGCGAACCACTCAAACCACGGAAGATGTTGCCACCACCAATAACGATACCAATCTGCACGCCCATAGCAGCTATTTCCTTTATCTGACGAGCATAATCCTCCAAACGTTCAGGATCTATGCCATGACCTTGCTTGCCCATAAGGCTCTCGCCGCTGAGCTTCAGAAGTATTCTCTTAAATCTTGCCATAATAGAATATTATTAATGTAATGAATTTATTT
>HF994115.1:0-2402 GCA_000436915.1 Prevotella sp. CAG:1092
GTAGTGAGCGGCAGCGTACAGGCAGACCTCTCTGCATCTGGCTCTTGCCAGCCTCTCACCATCAAGGGTAAGCTGACTGCCAATAATGCAACATTGGTTATAAACATGGAGGATGTCACAGGCACCATCGCCGACGATACTGAGATAAAGGTATTCAATCTTGCTTCGGCTATCCAGGGCACAGGCTTCACCGACATTCTGCCTGCCACTCCTTCTGCCACACAACTTTGGGACACCTCGCTACTTGCCACAAAGGGTATCATAAAGGTGGTTTCCAACGTTGCCAACGGCATTTCTACCCCATCTGCCAACAATACTTCTTCTTCAGCCATCTACGACCTCACAGGCAAAAAAACTTCTTCGCCAAAGGGTCTCTACATCAAGGATGGAAAGAAGCATATCGCAAGATAATCCTAAAGCTTAATAATACTTCAAGCGAAAACAATATTTCAAACGAAGTAATATTTCAAACGAAGTAATATTTCTAGCGAAGTATTAACTAAAAAAGGCAAAAACTAAAAAAGGTGCATCTAAAGCTTATCTCAGCTTTGATGCACCTTTTTTTTATTTTATTCCTCCTTAAATCTGTTCTTTCAATATTCATTAGGATATCCTTCATCAATATCCTACATCGAATATCCTTAAACCACACCAATAATCTCCTGCACCGATGCACATCCATGAGCATCGAGCCAATCATTGATGCCATTCTTCACCTTCACCGTTACGGTAGGGTCGAGGAAGTTGGCAGTACCAATTTCTATTGCAGTAGCACCAGCCATCAAGAATTCTATAGCATCCTCGGCTGTGCAAATACCGCCAAGTCCGACAACAGGAATCTTCACGCCCTTAGCCACCTGGTTAACCATTCTCACAGCCACAGGCTTTACGGCAGGCACAGCCACAGGCTTTACGGCAGGACCGCTCAAACCTCCTGTGCCAATGCTCAGGCGCGAGCAACGACGCTCTATGTCGATAGACATTCCCATCAAAGTATTGATGAGCGAAACAGAATCTGCTCCCTCTGCCTCTACAGCCTTGGCAATATCCACGATGTTAGTCACATTTGGCGAAAGCTTCACGATGAGTGTCTTGTGGTATTTCTCTCTCACAGCCTTCACCACGCTTGCTGCACCCTCGCAGGTAACGCCAAACGCCATACCGCCATCCTTAACGTTAGGACAAGAGATATTCAATTCTATGGCAGGAATATTCTCCAGCGCATCAATCTTCTCTGCACAGAGCGCATAGTTCTCAGGACAATCACCGCTGACATTCACTATCATCATTGAGTCAATATCCTTAATCTGAGGATATATATGCTCGCAGAAATAGTCTACGCCCTTATTCTGCAATCCCACGCAGTTGAGCATTCCGCTCGCTGTCTCTGCCATACGAGGATAGTCGTTTCCTTCACGTGGTTTCAGGGTTGTTCCCTTCACGATAATGCCGCCAATCTCGTCTAAAGCCACCAAGTCGGCAAACTCTAAACCATATCCGAAAGTTCCCGATGCGGTCATCACGGGGTTCTTCATCTCTAATGAAGCAATTTTTACACTTAAAGCTGCCATTTTAGTTTCTTAATATTTAACACTGGACCTTCTTTACATACACACACATTGCCTTCTATAGTGTTCTCTACACAGCATAGACAGGCTCCAACGCCGCATGCCATCATATTCTCCAACGATACTTCGCAATCGATATCATGGCTCTTTGCATAGCGTGCCACAGAAACCATCATTGGCTTAGGACCACAGGTGGAAATCTGGTCAAACTTCTCTGTCTCCAGGGCTGAATGATTGGTCACAAAACCTTTCTCGCCCATGCTACCATCCTCGGTAGTAACGAGCACACGACCAATGGCGCGAAACTCTTCCAGTTCCAGCAAGTCGGCTGCTGTACGTGCTCCAAGCAAGAATGTTGGCTCTCCGCCTGCTTCCTTTATCTTCTTACCGAAATAAAGTAGCGGAGCCACTCCTACACCTCCACCTACGAGCAAAACCTTTGCTTTACTATCCTTAGGCATGGTGAAACCATTACCGAGTGGCAACACGCAATTCAAGTTGTCGCCAGCCACGAGCTTGCCCAATCTTCGTGTACCATCACCAATAGTTGCCACCAGCAACCACAGTTCTCCTTTGGCTTCATCCACGTAGTTTATAGATATCGGACGGCGCAAGAATGTTGTTGGAGAATCGTCAACTCTAACTTCCACAAACTGTCCTGGAAGCATCTCTGGCAGTCCATCTTTGCACGATAGCTTAAGCAAAACATGCTTCGGACTAACTCTCTCGACGCTATTGACCGTGAGGTCCAAACAATATTTCTTCATATATATAAATATAATATGGTGTTTAATCCTTCAATATAGTATAATCCTCCTTTATTGTATAATCCCA
>HF994115.1:2464-5860 GCA_000436915.1 Prevotella sp. CAG:1092
CATTTATGGTATAATCCCATTTATGGTATTATCCTCTTTATTTCTTTTGCAAAGTTAATGCAAACGAGCGCAATGAAAGCTTGCTTTCAAATTGCCGAGTGCAGCTTAACTTCTGCAAAGTTAATGCAAACGAGCGCAATGGCAAAGAAATCCTCTCATTTTATTTATTGCGCTATATGATATCCATCATCTTTGTATCTATCTTCCGTCCTTGTTCGAAGTCGTTTTTACGACTTCGCTCCAATCCCCATCAAGAGCCCGCAGCCACCTTCGCCCATCTTTCATATATCAAAAATGAGGCAGCGAGCAGGCTATACACCCATCGTTGCCTCATTCTTTATATATCAAATCCGGGATAAAAATCATTCTTTATATATCTCTTCCGAGGATAAAAATCATCTCTTATATCTTCATCCCAAGAGCAAAAAATCGCCATCACTCCATCTACTTCTTAGGCACAAAAGTTTCCCAAGTTTGGTCATCATAGAAGATGCGAATCTCAGTAATTTTCCTCTCATGTTTGTCAGATATTTTGATAGCTGCTTGCGGATAATTATTTGGTGTACCATAAACACCCTGTCTTCCTTGAAACAGTCCGCCTTCATTTTGTGGGGTAGAAGAGGAACCAGAAATAGGAGCAGAATTATTAGCACCCGAAAAATCGAGCATAGGCTGCCCATCTTCGCTGAGTTTCGGACCGTTAGCACCATCCTCTGAGGCTGAAATATCGAGATACATTTGCCCCTTACCAAACATCAGCCAGTCGGTAGAAAGTGATGGAATTTTTGATTTTATAGATTCCACTATGTTGAGGGTGGGGTTAGTACGTCCGGTGAAGATGCTGCTCAATGTTCCAGGCGACACTCCGATGAACGAAGCGAACACTTGTTGGGTCATATGCTGGCTCTCCATGATCTTCCTAATTCTGTCTTTCATATTGCGTTTTTGTTATGATAGACCCTAAAAATAGGGTATTTTTTATGATTTCCTTACGGTTTACAAAGTTAAAGCAAATATTTTATATAAACAACATTTGTGAACGTTTTTTTGTTTTGTAATATTTAGATTTTGTAATTTAGAGTTTTGAACACCGTATTTAGATTATACTAAAATATAGGTTTAAATATATGTATCTAAATTTAGAGCCTAAAATTATATTCTACTAAATATTGGGGTTTTTAATGCAATTTACTGGGTTTTAATGGCTTGTTATAGCCTAAATATATGTATAAATGGTGTATATGCAGTTTTAGCATGTAAAAGCCACATTTTTAAGCCTACCAAACTACCTTTACAAAACATAACTCGCTCTTTTTCTGCATGTTACATCGCTTAAAGTACGTACGTATATTTATACGTCTTACTTTTAGTATCTAAATATCTACATTTAAATCATTGTATTTAGTCCTATAATATACGGTATATGCAATTTAGTTATCTACATTTCAATACTCACAATATTAAATCTTAAAAGCTATACAAAAAACTAAACTTTAGATTATTAAATACTAATAAAAGTGAACGCTAAATCTCCAAGAAGCGAAAAATGGCATTTTTAACGCCACCGAAATATTCTCGCCCAACCATCCAAACGAAACGAAATACGCGATTCTCAGCGCACTTAATTCCGCCCCACTACGCTTGTTTACAGAGAGTTAGGGCAAAAAAAAGCGTCCCAGCGGGACGCTTGTTCTAAGTCTAAAAAGTATGTTTTTGGCTCAATTTTCAATGCAAAATGAAGAAGATTAGCTCTTTCATCAGCTCTCCTGCAGGCGTATTTGGGTTGTCTATACCCTTACTTTTGGCGTCTGTCTCTCTAATCTTGGAAATTATCTGTAGAGTCTTCAATCCTGAGTAGTTTCTCATGCCCGTCATATAGTCCTTAACACCCCATACAGATTTCAAATTCAGATGCTCTGCCACGCTATTTTCGTTGCGTTTATCTGGCGCATAATATGCCAACATCAGATTTTGGAAATAATTAAAGAGCAACGGGAGAATTGAGAAGAGAGAACCAGCCTTAGGATTGCTGTCAAAATATTTGATGATAAGATTTGCCTTATAAACATCCCTGTTCACGATGGCATCTCTAAGCTCGAAGCTATTAAAATCTTTGCTCACTCCTATCTGCTCCTCCACCACTTCAGGCGTCACTCTCCTATCGTTGTCGGGAAGCGAAATCAGAATCTTCTCAAGCTCCGAAGTCAGACGACTCAAGTCAGCTCCCACCGCCTCGGCTATCATCATCACCGCTTTGTTCTCGATGGCAGCCTTTCGAGTTTTCAGATATCCCTCGATGAAAGATGGCAGCTGATAGTCTTTCAGCTTTTTGCTTTCAAACACCACTCCCACCGCCTGAGCCTTAGCGATGATTTTCTTTCTTGCATCTATGGTACCATTTTTATGGCACAGCACAATCAGCGATGTGGCTGACGGATTTGCGAGATATTTTTCTATCGGCTCCAAATTCTTCAATCCCTGAGCCTCTTTTACTATGATAACTCTTCGTGGAGCCATCATCGGATAGCCTTTTGCCATATCCACAATTTGTGTTGCCGTGGTGTCGGCACCAAAAACAATCTCTTGATTGAAGTCGCGCTCTTCTGGTGCCAGCGCATTTTCTGCTATATAGTCAGCGATCTTGTCTATATAGTAAGCCTCGTTGCCCATTAATATATAAATAGGTGAAAAGTTGCCAGCCTTAAGGTTGCGCATTATTTCGTCGAAGCCCATTGATTTTTTCTTTTCCGCCATTATTATGTAGTTAATCAAATCGTTTGTTGTATCTTTGCATCGTCGTTACAATATGTTGCACAATGATGCAATATGATGCAAAAATACTAAAATGATTCCATTAAACCTACCATCATTCGAAATAAAATTGTCGGGATCGGCAGAAAAGCCCACCATCTGGGATATCCTGCGCCAAAAATTCATCGCACTAACTCCTGAGGAGTGGGTACGCCAGCACTTCGTGCATTTGCTCACCGACCATCTTGGCTATCCTCAATCGCTAATGGCAAACGAGGTAAAGCTCGCCGTGGGCAACAAAACGTTGCGTGCCGACAGCGTGCTCTACCATAGCAACCTCGCTCCAAGAATGATCATTGAGTACAAGGCGCCGCATATCAAGATTACCCAAAAGGTTTTCGACCAGATCACGGTCTACAACATGCTCTTGCATGTCGACTATCTCATCGTCAGCAATGGTCTGCAACACTATTGCTGCAAGATGGATTATGAAAACAAAAAATATTTATTCCTCAAAGATATCCCAACTTACGATAAACTTTGACAAAAAAGCAATCTCCCCAGAATGCTCCCCCTCTTCACTCTTCATTTAAATTCTTCACTCTTCACATAAATTCTTCACTCTTTCCTCTTCACTCTTCATTT
>HF994116.1:0-7072 GCA_000436915.1 Prevotella sp. CAG:1092
TATAAGGAGTCGTTGATGCGGCTCCTTTTTTGTTATTTACTTTAATAAGTCAGGGCGTAGCGCTTTGGTACGCTCCATAGCCTGGTCAAACTCCCATTGTTTAATCTTTGCCTCGTTGCCACTAAGCAGAATCTCAGGCACCTTCCATCCCTTATAGTCGGCTGGGCGAGTATAGATAGGTGCTGATAGCATATCGTCTTGGAAGCAGTCGGAGAGGGCACTCTGCTCGTCGCCGATAACTCCAGGAATCACTCTTACTATGGCGTCTGCCATGACAGCGGCAGCAAGTTCGCCACCAGTAAGCACAAAGTCGCCAATAGATATTTCGCGAGTAATAAGATGCTCTCTGATACGATGGTCGATGCCTTTGTAGTGGCCACAAAGTATTATGAGGTTACCCTTCATAGAAAGGTCATTGGCTACATGCTGATTAAACTGCTCACCATCAGGCGAAGTGAATATCACCTCATCGTAATCGCGCTCAGCCTTCAAGGCAGAGATACAGCGGTCGATAGGCTCACATTGCATCACCATGCCAGCAAAGCCACCATATGGATAGTCGTCTACACGCTTCCATTTGTCGAGAGTGTAGTCGCGAAGGTTGTGGAGATGAATTTCGGCAAGTCCTTTCTTCTGAGCTCTTGCCAATATCGACTCGTTGAAGAAGCCCTCAAGCATTTCGGGCAACACGGTTATAATATCTATTCTCATATTGTTTTTATTCTTTGTATTTTGCTATGAAATCGTCTTCCGACAGTATCTGTATGCCCAATTCTTGAGCCTTCTTGTTTTTACCAGATGTAGACGTGACATCGTTGTTGATGAGGAATGATGTCGACTTGCTTACACTTCCTGTCACCTTTCCGCCTTGGCTTTCGATATATGCCTTTAGCTCATTGCGGTTTTTGAAATGATGCACATCGCCCGTAACCACAAAGGTTAGTCCTGCGCAGCGTGTGCCCACTTCGGCTTGGCTGTCAGCTTCGGCTATTGTCACCTTATCGAGCAGTCGTTGAAGCATGCCATAGTTGTCGTCGTTCTTCATCCATTTCACGACAGATGCCGACTTCTCTGGTCCTATTCCTGGAATGTGGGCAAAATAGTCGTCAGCCTCGCTGCGAGCTTTCTCTATAAGCTCTGTCATAGGATATTGAGCAAGCAGGCGTTTGCATACATCGCCACCACATAGTGGGATGTTTAGAGCATAAAGCAATCGGCGTGCATCTACAATGCGAGCTTTATCTACGGAGTTCAGGATGTTGTTGGTACTCTTCTGTCCAAATCCTTCGAGTGTAGATAATTCCAAAGCGTGTAACTCAAGGTCGTAGAAGTCGGCATATTCGCTTATCCATCCCATGTTTACAAATCGTGCTATGGTCTGTTCCGAGATGCCATCAATGTTCATACCATCTTTCGACACAAAGCGAGCAAACTTTTTCAGTCTCTTGGCAGGACATTCCATGTTTGTACAATGCAATGTCAGCGTACCGCTCGAAGCGCTCGTCACCACTTCTGTAGGTTCACCGCATACAGGGCAACGGTCTGGAATTTCAAGGTTGCCAACCTTGTGGTCCACCTTTATCACCTTTGGTATAATCTTATTGGCTTTGATAACAGAAATCTCTGTACCTTTGTCGCCTATACCCAATCGTTGGCATTCGCTGATGTTGCATAGTGAAGCACGTTTCACGGTGGTGCCTTCCAATTCTACAGGATTGAATACAGCCACAGGTGATATTGTAGAAGCTGCACACGACCATTCTATATGATCCAACTTTGTAACCACGCTTTCGTCTTGCCACTTAAAGGCGTAGCCTGCTCTTGTGGCATGATGTCCTGTCACAGAGCCTGTTGCTGCATAGGCGGTATCGTCGTATGCTATCACCAGTCCGTCTACAGGGTATGGGCATGAACCGTTTGTCACCTTCTGTGTCCAACGGTCTATGCAAGCCTCAATATTCGATAATGTAGGGTCTGGAATCTTTTCACGCTCTACGGTATCAAAACCTTGATTTGCCAAGAGTGCCATACGTTCTCCCCACGACAATATCTCATCATCGGCATAAACGAGGGTGAATGGAATCCAATGTATGTGACGTTGTTTCACCTCGTCAACATCCTTTAATGTTAGTGAGCCTGAAGCAAGGTTGCGAGGGTTGGCATAGTCTTCGTCTTGCTCCATCAAGAATTGTTCAAAATCCTTGTAAGAGATAACGGCTTCGCCACGAATCACCAAATGGCCTTTATATGCTATGGTAGGCAATATACCATCTATGGCAGGAGCCAATCGAGTGATGTTGGTACCGATATGTCCGTTACCGCGTGTCACAACTTTTGTTAGTCGTCCGTTGTCGTATGTCACAACTAAAGTCAAACCATCCAATTTCCACGACAGCCATATCTCTCTACCTTCAGCCCATTTTGCCAAATCTTGTGGCTGTTTGGTCTTGGCAAGACTCAATGCCGCAAACTCATGCTCCTCCTTCTGTCCAGACATATCATCTTCCGAAACCTTGGCTGTAGGAGAATCCGGCAATACGATGCCTGTGATATCCTCAAGGGCTTTCAGCTCGTCGAAGGCTGCATCCCATTCGTAGTCGGTCATCAGTTCGCCTTGTCCGTTGTAGTAGGCTTCAGAGGCTTTATTCAAAGTCTCTATGAGTTGCCTCATTCTTGTGGTATTATGTTCTGCCATGTTTTTGCTATGATTATTGGTTCGACAAGTGTCGACTTTTGTGTTTAATAAGGGCTCAACCTTATTAGATTGCAAAATTACGAAAAAAAACATAGAATGCTTACCCTAACTCGGAATTAATTGATACCTTTGTGAAAAATTATGGAAAAATGAATGTAATCGTATCTTCAGAGATAACCTCCGTATGCCCAACCTTCGTTGGAGCATGCCTCGATGCTAAGGTAGAAAACTCACAATATTCAGCTCAGTTGTGGGAAGAGATAGAGCAGCTTGGCGCCGACTTTCGTGCTAAGCTATCTGTAGACACCCTTAAGGATGTCAGCGCCATTGCCGCCACTCGCAAAGTGTATAAGGCTTGTGGCAAAGACCCGTCGCGCTATCGTCCTGCTGCCGAGGCATTGGTACGCCGACTATTGCAGGGCAAAGAGCTATATCAGCGCGACACTCTCGTCGACCTTATCAACCTTGCTTCAATGAAATATGGATATAGCATAGGTGGTTTTGATGCCGACACCTTTTGTGGCGACACGCTGACTCTCGGCATAGGCAAGAAGGATGAACCATACGAGGGTATCGGACGAGGTATGATAAACATAGAAGGACTACCTGTGTATCGTGATGCTAAGGGTGGGGTAGGCACGCCTACCAGCGACAACGAACGCACCAAGATGCACCTTGATACCACACATCTTGTGGTTTTGATAAATGGTTATGATGGTAGCGAACAGGGAGTCGTACAAACAGCAGAGTACATTCAGCAACTGTTGCGCAAATATTGCAACTCTGATGGTGGCGAGTATACTGTTTATAGGTAAAAAGTAAAAAGGTAAAAAAGTCAAAAATAAAAAGGTAAAAAAGTAAAAAGGTAAAAAAGTCAAAAAGTAAAAAGCTCTTTTCCCTTTTTTTGTCCTTGTTCGAAGTCGTTTCTACGACTTCGTCCCTCCTAAATTTTAACAACTAAATAAAAACAATAATGGCAATAGTAATAGGCATAGACGTAGGCATAAGCACTACCAAGATAGTAGGTATCAACGAGGAAGGAAAGGTGATATCGCCAATCAGAATCAAAGCTACCGACCCCGTGACATCGCTTTATGGAGCTTTTGGTAAATATCTATACGACAACAATATTGCACTTACTGATGTTGAGCACGTAATGATAACAGGTGTTGGTGCTGCATATATCGAAACGCCTGTTTATGGTCTACCAACGGATAAGGCAGAGGAGTTTACTGCCGATGGCTTGGGTGCAAGGTATGAAACCAACCTCGACAGAATGATTGTGGTGAGTATGGGTACTGGTACTTCGCTGGTGAAATGCGAAGGTGACGACATCCGTCATATCGGAGGTGTAGGAGTTGGCGGAGGTACTCTTATGGGACTCTCGCGTATTATGCTACAAACAGATGATATAAAGCAGGTTGTGGCATTAGCAGAGCAAGGCGACATTTCGAATATTGATGTGCAGATAGGTGATATCAGTCCGCGTCCACTCCCAGGACTTCCAAAGGAAGCCACAGCTTCGCTCTTTGGTAATGCCAAGAGTAATGCATCGCGCGAGGATATCGCCTTAGGCATCCTCACGACCGTATTGCAGACAATAGGTTCAAGTTGTATCTTGGCTTCGCTCGAGTCGGGCATCAAGGAGTATGTGCTTATTGGCAATCTCACGCTTTTGCCTCAATGCCGACAAATCTTCCCTGCCATGGAAAAACTCTATGGTGTGAAGTTCATCATACCAAAATATAGCGAGTTTTGCACAGCTATTGGAGCGGCATTAGATTATATCAAATAACTTATGAAACAACTATTCATTCTTGCTCTTGCTGCTATGCCTTTATCTGCTATGTCGCAGGGCACAGCGCAAGACTACAAACGTGCCTACTCTCTCTATGAGAAGTTTAAGGCTGACAATGTGTTACACTCTGTAAGTAATGTGGCATGGAAAGATTCTTCTACTATGCTGGGCTACAATATCCAGACTGCCGATGGCAGACGCTGGATAACCTATGATGCAGCCAAGGGAGAGAAGAAGGAGTATTCAAAGGTTGAGGACTACAACCATGCTATGGGTATAAAACCTCGTCAACCACAGAAACCACGATTTGGTCGCCAACATCAGCGCCATTGGATGGAGGTGGATGAAGAAAACGTGGCACGTCCAGTTATTTCGCCCGATGGAAAATGGGAGGCATACATAGAGGAATATAATGTGGTGGTTCATGAGGTTGGCAAACCTTATAGTGTGAAGCGTCGCCTTACTCAGGATGGTACCATCGGACTGTATTATAGCAACCAAATACAATGGTCGCCAGATGGAACAAAGCTCTTTGTTTGTAAGCGTAAGCCTGTAGAAAAAAGATATGTCTACTATGTAGAGTCGTCGCCTGCAGACCAAGAGCAACCTCTGCTCCACAAACAGGAGTATGCAAAGCCTGGCGATGAGTTGCCACAACATTATCCTACTATCATTGATGTGGCTAC
The DNA here is from genome assembly GCA_000436915.1 of Prevotella sp. CAG:1092. Classification (GTDB taxonomy): domain Bacteria; phylum Bacteroidota; class Bacteroidia; order Bacteroidales; family Bacteroidaceae; genus Prevotella. The sequence continues at coordinate 5,180 of HF994116.1, forward strand.
AGGCAATAGGGTGGAAGCTGACCGTAATGCTATCGACAATCAATACGACTTGAACTGGTTTCAATGGACTCCTGACTCTCGTGCCGTAACCATGGAATACAACAAGCGCAGCCATAAGCTATACCAGATGTTGGCTATGTCGGCAGAAACAGGTGAGCTAAAGGTTGTGGTAGAGGAAAAGTCGGATAAGTTTGTTAACTATAGTAGACTATGGCGCCAGTTTGTAAACAACGGCAAACAGCTATTGTGGACTTCCGAGCGCGACAATTGGAATCATCTATATATCGTTGACCTTGGTACCGATAATGCAAATAAGAAAGGCAAGCATGCTACTGCAACTATTCGCCAGATTACTAAGGGTGAATGGTGTGTGCGTGGTATACAATATGTAGATGAGGCTAATGCCACAATATATTTCTCAGCCTCAGGTATGAATAAAGATGAAGATCCTTATCTTATACATTATTATAAAGTGGGCTTTGATGGTAAAAACCTCACTTGCTTAACTCCTGCCAAGGGCAACCATAGCGTAAAATATAGTTTTGACCACAAATATCTTGTAGATACATATTCTATGGTCGATAAGGCACCTGTAACCGAACTCCGTTCGGCTTACGATGGCTCATTAGTCTCTACTCTCGAAACGGCAGACATCTCAAAACTAATGGCTAATGGATGGCAAGCGCCAGAGGTGTTTACTGCAAAGGGACGTGATGGCAAGACCGATATGTGGGGTATCATTCAGCGCCCAACTAATTTCGACCCTTCGCGCTCTTATCCTGTTATAGAGTATATCTATGCAGGTCCTGGCGATGCCTATACTCCTAAGAGTTTCATCTCGTACAATTGGAATACAACAGCTCTTGCCGAACTTGGCTTCATCGTCGTACAGCTCGATGCTATGGGAACATCATGGCGCGGTAAGAAGTTTGAGGAGGTGTGCTATAAGAATCTTAAAGACGCAGGTTTCCCCGACCGTGAACTTTGGATAAAGGCTGCAGCCGAGAAATATCCATATATGGACTCTACTCGTGTTGGTATTTTTGGTGCAAGTGCAGGCGGACAAGAGAGTACCACAGCCGTGTTGTTACATGGTGATTTCTATAAGGCTGCCTATAGCTCGTGTGGTTGTCACGACAACCGTATGGATAAAATCTGGTGGAACGAGCAATGGATGGGATGGCCTGTAGATTCAAGCTATGTGGAATGCTCGAATGTATATAATGCTCCGAAATTACAGCGTCCGTTGATGCTCGTTGTTGGCGAATTAGACGATAATGTAGATCCTGCATCTACCATGCAAGTGGCAAATGCACTAATCAAGGCTAACAAGGATTTTGAACTTGTGGTGCTTCCAGGAGTTCATCATACAATGGGCGAACGATTTGGTGAACACAAACGTTTTGACTTCTTTGTGAAGAATCTGCTTGGAGTAATGCCTCCGAAGTGGTAACAATAGTTTTATCACAAAGCTAATTCTAATCCATCATATGCAAGGCTTACATCTTTTGGTAGTCTATCGGCTGACAAACGATGTAAGCCTAATTTGTGTGTAAGATGTGTGAGATAAGTCTGTTTAGCACCAGTAGCTCGTGCTATTTCTATAGCCTCCGATACCAGAATGTGTGAGTGGTGAGGCTTTTCCCATCTTAGGGCACTAATAATTAGAGTTTCCACTCCACGAAGCATATCAAGGTTTTGTGGTGTGATAGACTTAATATCCGTTACATATGCAACATTATCGAAGCGGAAAGCGAGGATAGGCAACTTGTCGTGCATAACCTCAATAGGAAGAATATTGATGTCGCCAATGCTGAAAGGTTTTCCTGCCTCAATGGTGTTAAGTTTCAGCTTTGGCACACCAGGATATAAATCTTCGGTGAAACAATAAGG
>HF994116.1:7214-15952 GCA_000436915.1 Prevotella sp. CAG:1092
GCACCAATACACCGTCAATTTTTCGAAACTCCTTGTTCATGAGTTGCTGGCGGATATCTGGTCCGCAGTCTATCAGCACTCTTGTAGATTCTGTTTCTATCATTGCTGCCGTGCGTAGTCTGCTGTCGTGAGGGTCGTTGCTTGTGCATACCTCGCACCTACAACCTAATACAGGCACACCATTTGATGTGCCTGTACCTAAGAAAGTTAACTTGCGATATTTTGACATATATATTCCTTTATATTATATTTACTTCCGGATGCAGTTCGATGCCGAAAGTGCGTTTAACGTCATCCTGTATTGTTTTCATCAAGTGGGTGATGTCAGCACCTGTAGCGCCACCTCTATTTACTAATACCAATGCCTGTTTTGCATGCACACCAGCCTTGCCGAGTGTTTTGCCCTTCCATCCGCATTGGTCTATCATCCATCCTGCAGGTATCTTATACGCCACTTCGCCATTTGTATCTTCTACCACATAGTGTGGCATTTTGTCGTAGCGAGCTGCCAATTCTTGGTATTTCTCTTTATCCACTATAGGGTTCATAAAGAAGCTACCTGCATTTCCCTCAACCTTAGGGTCGGGTAGTTTCTCATTGCGTATTTCGATGATGGTATCTCTAAGCTGTTGAGCTGTAGGCGTAACTATTCTTTTCTTCTCAAGCTCTGCGCGTATGTTTCCGTAGTCGAGATGAGGAGTAAAGGTAGAACTCAGACGATAGGTAACATGAGTAATCAGATATTTATTCTTCCACTCATGCTTAAATATGCTTTGGCGATAAGCGTAGTTGCAGTCAGCTGCAGAGATAGTAACCACCTTGCCTGTAGCAATTTCTACAGCTTCGATACTTTCAATCACATCCTTAGCTTCGGCTCCATAGGCTCCGATGTTTTGTACCGCACTTGCTCCCACTTCGCCAGGTATCAGCGAAAGGTTTTCCATGCCGTAGAGTCCTTTGTTTGTAGCAAATGCTACAACATCGTCAAACACCAGTCCTGCCCAACATCTTATGCACACACCATCGTTTAATGTTTCGATGCCATCGGCAACATTCTGCATAGTGGCAGGTGTCACCACAATCCCCTGATAATCCTTTGTCAGTAGCAAATTGCTACCGCCACCTATTATCAGATATTTATTAGCACCACGTAGCACTTCTGCCACCATCTGTGCCTCTTCGTTAGAAGCATATTCTATGAATCTTTCGCACTTAGCATCTATGCCGAAAGTATTGTGCTCAAGGAGCGAGTAGTTATTGATGTCGCGCATATTCTGTTAGCAAGAGAATTCTGTTAATAACCATTTACCCGAACGTCTGCGGAATACCATTTCTATTTCTAAACCATTGGCAATGCCGCGCACCATAAACACCTTACGTGTAGATTCAGAATACTTCTGTCCGTAGATGATGTTGTATAGTGTGCCTGTAGGAATAAGTCCTGGTTTGAAGTCAGGCCATTGCTCAGGCATCATATTGCCTGTGATGCTCGAGAAGTCGTCATCAGGATCAGGTGTGGTGAATTTCACTTCCTCAGCCATGCTGTTTATCTGGAATAACGAGTCTCGCGAGAACTTCTCGTAGAATTTCAAGAAGCTTGCATTCATGTTTCGGAATATAGGCTTATATTCTATAGCAGTAAGCATCCACTCGCCATTCTTACGGTCGAAAACAAACTGCTGCACAGTCTTTATCTTAAAGAATATCTTTTCTACCACCACGTGTGATATCGTAGTGTCCTTCACCAATTTTATCTGTGCCTTGTTGTCAAAGATAAGAGTGTAATAGCCCTGTCGCATGAAGAAATGTTCCATCTTCCATTTGCCTTTCTCTATCTCCTTCGTCAGTTTGCCATTCTTGTATACTGGCAATGGGAAGCAGATACGCTTCATCTGCAATTTCTTGTTGGCTGCAAAATTGAAAATAAAATCGTCAAACAGCTCATCGGCAGCCTTAGGCATTGGCGTCTCTGCAATAATCTCGTCGGTAGAGTCGGCGGCAGTAGTGTCTACGAGGGTAGAGTCAGAAGCCAAAGAGTCGGCCCCGTCCATCTTCTTGTCGTTGCAACTGCTATTGGTAACACATAGTGAGCAAGCAAAGATAAATGCCATAATGAAAAATAAACTTTTCTTCATCGTAAATCTGTGTATTAAAAACGTGCGCAAAAGTACATATAAAAATTGATATAACAACAAAAAATCGTGAATGTTTTGTTTTTTGCCATAACATCCTTTCATTTTCTCATTTTTATTATTACCTTTGCACAAATTATTATAAAGAATACTTATACAGTCACCATAAAGACATGTTATTAGAAAAGATAGAATCACTCCTTAAGGAGGTTAACGAACTGCATGCTACCAACGCAGCAGAGTTGGAGCAGCTTAGATTAAAGTATCTTAGCAAGAAGGGCGCAATCAGCCTGTTGATGAACGATTTCCGCTCTGTTCCAGCTGAGCAGAAGAAGGAAGTTGGTATGAAAATCAACGAACTTAAGCAGGCTGCCACCGAGAAGATTAATGCTCTTCGTGAGCAGTTTGAAGAGGCTGAGGCTTCATCAGACGATATCGACCTTACACGTAGCGCATATCCAGTAGCTCTTGGTACACGTCATCCATTGACAATCGTTCAGAACGAGATTATCGACATCTTCCAGCGTATGGGATTCACCCTTACTTCTGGACCAGAAATCGACGACGACAAGCATATCTTTACAATGCTCAACTTTGCCGCTGATCATCCTGCTCGCGATATGCAAGACACATTCTTCATTGAGCAAAACCAGGTGAACGATGTAACAAAGAATGTGCTTCTGCGTAGCCACACTTCTGGCGACCAGACACACTATATGGAAACCCACGAGGCTCCAATTCGCATCATCTGCCCAGGACGAGTATATCGCAACGAGGCTATCAGCGCTCGTGCTCATTGCTTCTTCCATCAGGTAGAGGGATTGTATGTAGACAAGAATGTTAGCTTCACCGACCTCAAGCAGGTGCTCCTTACCTTTGCTCGCGAAATGTTTGGCGAAGACACTAAGATTCGTTTGCGTCCAAGCTATTTCCCATTCACAGAGCCAAGTGCCGAAATGGATATCTCGTGCCACATCTGTGGTGGTAAGGGCTGCGGTTTCTGTAAGCACACCGGTTGGGTAGAAATCCTTGGTTGTGGTATGGTAGACCCTAACGTCCTCGAGGCTTGTGGCATTGATAGCAAGGTATATACAGGCTATGCCTTTGGTATGGGCTTGGAGCGTATCACAAACCTTAAGTATCGCGTAAGCGACCTCCGTATGTTCTCAGAAAACGATACTCGCTTCCTCAAGGAGTTCGAGTCTGCTTTCTAAACTTTAGTATATACCTTATTATATATATAGTATGTCCTTTTATTAATTATAGTATATCCGCAATGCCTATCTTGTGATAGCCGTTGCGGATATTTTTTGTTTGTAGTAGTTTCTGATATACTTCATCGGTATAAAGCTGTCCCCTATATTTATCGAGTGAGCCATATTGTCTTTTAGGATAGTTTATTAGAGTAAAAGGTGTTGTTTTGATATAATTTTTAAAATAAAGTTAGCAAAAGTTGTTGAGATTGAAAATTTATGTATATATTTGCAAAATAAATGCCGGTTTAGTATTTATAGTGTTATGCAATAGTAATTGACTGCATTAAAGGAATAGATAATCATTATTTTAATTATTAATAAAACAACAACAGTATGAGGAAAATTAACTTCAAAATGGCTATGTTTTTTGTTGCGCTATTTACTAGTGGAGTAGCTGTAGCTCAAAACAATGACGTTGAGACAAACAAGACAAGTACTATCCCTACACTTACGGTGGTTGAGGAAGACTTTTCAAAGTGGACTGCTGGTAGCTTCGATGAGCCTGATAGAACAGAATTGGGCGGTAAGGATAAAGGCTACAAGATTCCTGATGAGCTGATGGCTCAGAAAGGATGGGTGGGAGCATCTGTATTCCAAGCGGGTGGCGCTTGTGCTTTGATGATGTATGATAGCCAAGATCATGGCAAACTAACAGGTGGATATATCGACACACCAGAGATGGAATTGTATGGTACCGTGGTGCTTACACTTCGTGCACGTCGTATGCATGCTGGTAGTGGCGCTAATATGCGTATTGCACTTTGCGACAACTATGTTGGTCCACAGGATGATAGAATCTTTAATCTTACTGACGACTGGGCTGAGTATCGTTTTGAAACCAATAAGGCGCTGTTTAGCGCTATCAATATGTTCCAGATTGAGGCTTGGGAAGGTGCTATCTTAATCGATGATGTGAAGGTTACTCGCAAGCGTGATATCATCGAAACACCATATGCACTTGAGCCAATTAACAACTCTGCAACTTCGTTTACAGCTCGTTGGGAGCCTACAACATCTGCTAAGACTTATGTGGTAAATGTATATCGCAAAGAGATGCCTGCTGGCGAAACATATAAGGGAACAGTTGTAGAAGGCTTCGACAACTTGAAGTTGACTGCCGATGGCAAGATTGATACCGAGGCTCCTAACTATCCTGATGGATGGACAATGGATGTATCTACAAAGGGTAAGAAGGATGTATATACCGAAGAAGGATGGTATAACTCTGGCAAGTTGTCTCTATGCTTCGACGAAGAGGGTAACTATGTAGAGTCGCCAGAGATGAAGGCACCACTCACAGGATTCAAGTTCTGGGTGCGACCAAGTTCAATGGAAAATGAAGCTGACTATTTTTATTCAATGTTGGGAATTAGTATTTTCCACCGCAACACAAATAAGTGGGAAACTATTGCCAATATGCCAAACTATTATGTAACGGATCCTAAGGGTCAATTCTATTCGTTTACTCCAGAGCAGTTGGGTGATGACGCAGTAAAGGTGAAGATAGAGATGGTACAGAAGAATGCAATTTCGTTCGCTGTCGATGATATTACATTGGATTATTGCACCCAGCGTGTACCAGTAACTCAGCTTGTTAAGGAGGTCGCTGATACATTCCTTGTGGTTAACGATGTAGATTCAAACTATGAGTATTATTATAATGTAAGTGCACGCGATGGCGAATTGCATTCTCTGCCAAGTGACGATGTTTGGGTGAATGGTGTGGTAGGTCTTAAGGCTGAGGCTTTGCCTGCAACAGACATTACTTCTGATGCATTCACAGCAAATTGGGGTACCAAGGCTACAGCTACAAGCTATAAGCTCAATGTATATAGATATATGTATAGTGCTCCTGAGGATATGCCAAATACCACTTTGCTATACGAGGATTTTAATAATGTAAAGAAGGGTACATTGGAAGCTCCTGAGAACCCTTATTATTTCAATTTGAACTATGGTGAGCTTGGCTTGGCAAGCACAGAATGGCAAGGTCAGTTGCCTTTGTATGTAGAGGGCATGGTTGGTGCAAATCTCTATAATGCTTGGATGAAAACTAATGGTCTGGTATCATCGCCAAAGATGTCGCTTACCGCTAATGGTGGTGCTATCGATGTAGACGTTACTGTTTATGGCACTAAAGACGATGTGATATACGTGATGTTGATGAACGATCCTCTTGTTGGTCAGGCTTTGGCTTATAAGGAAATAACCATAGCAGAGACTAATAAGGCTACTAAGCAGACAGTACATTTCGATGCTGCAAAAGATCTTACTAAGGAGCGTAGCAATGTAAATGTGGTATTGATGAGCTCTACAGGCAATATCTTCTTCGTTGACGATATCGCTATTCGTCAGGATATCAAGAAGGGTGATGCTGTGTATGTACCTTATCAGACAGTGATGACAGCCGATGATCATTATACATTTACTGGCTTAGACCAGCGTTTTGGCTATCAGTATGATGTTGTGGCAATAGCTCATAAGTCGTTCACAGACTATAAGTCAGACACTTCTGATTTGGTAACTGTAGCTACAGCAAACGGCATTGAGAATGCAGAAGTTGGCTCAGAAATTAAGGTTGAGAATAAGGCTATTGAAGTTGGAGTTAATGGCGCTGCTAATGTTGTGGTTTACGATATGACAGGTCGTGTGGTTGCTTCAACAGCTAAGGCTACTGGCAATGTGAAGTTTGAACTTCCATCTGCAGTATATATTGTAAAGGTGGGCGATAAGGTTTCTAAGGTGTTGGTGCCATAGGAATATAGCTCATATATAATATAATAAAAAAAGCGTCCTAATGGGACGCTTTTTTTATTCCTTTGTACTAACGAAGAATAAGTAGTCGCTTAGTCGATTAAGGTAGATAAGGATGGCTGAAGGAAGAGGGGTGATAGCGTTTACTTCCCAAAGTCGGCGTTCGCATGTGCGAGTTTTTGTGCGTGCCATATGGAGCACAGCGTTTAGCACCGATGAGCCTGGAGTGGCAAAGGAGAAGGAGCTGTCGGAAGCTGACATCTCTTGTTCAAATAGCTGAGTGTCAAACTCTATATGGGTGGTATCAATTGTTTTGCCTGCTACTGCCGCCATAATGTCTACGAGGTTGTGCTGGATGTCGGCAATCTTTATAGATAGTGGTTTGGGTGCTTGCGCTTTGGCAAGACCGAGAATGGCATTTAGCTCGTCGATGGTGCCATTGGTTTCTATTCTTATATCTGTCTTTGAAACCCTTGTGCCGTTGGCAAGTGATGTGGTGCCATCGTCGCCTGTTTTAGTGTATAGCTTAGTCATATGGTTTTATCTTTTTAGTAAGACAACATAGATTATTACCGGAGCTCCTATCAATGGCGTAATAGCATTGAGTGGCAACAGGGTGCCGTTAGGAGGTAGAGTGGTGAGGAAGTTACATAGCAAGGCTACTATTGCACCACAAAGGATGGTGGATGGTAGCAGCTGGCGATGGTTCTCGGTGTTGGTGACGAGACGTGCGATATGTGGAACTGCCAAGCCGAGGAATGCTACTGGACCGCAATAGGCTGTAGAGACTGCTGTGAGCAAGCCTGTGACTATGAGAAGCTGATTTCGCACTCTGCGAATGTTTATGCCTAAGTTTTCAGCATAGCGGTCGCCAAGCAAAAGGGTGTTTAATGGTTTTATGAGCATCAGCGATGCCAAGATGCCAACCAAGGAGAGGATGGTGAATAGTGGAAGTTGTTGTAACGACACATCACCAAAATTGCCCATTCCCCACAAAAGATAGTTTCTTACTCCCTCTTCGGATGCAAAATAGTTGAGTAATGTGATGGCGCTCGAAGCTATGTAGCCTATCATAATACCCACGATTAGGAGCATGGTGTTGGAGCGCACTATCGACGACAATGCCAAGACTATAGCCGTAACGATGCTTGCACCAACGAATGCTGCCACAACGATGGATAGTTGGTAGCCTAAGGCTGTGGCACTACCACCTAAGAGCAATGTTACCAAGGCTACGGCAAGGCTTGCACCACTTGTGATACCAAAAATGGAAGGACCTGCCAAGGGATTGCGAAAGGCTGTCTGCAAAAGCAATCCCGCAACCGAGAGTGATGCACCACACAGCATAGCGACAATTGCTTGAGGCAGTCTGCTTTGGAGGATGATAAAGGCAGAGGCATCGTTAGTGGCAGAAAATGAGAATAATATCTCCACAACCTTAGTGGCTGGGATGTCGAGGCTGCCAAAGAATATGTTTAGTGCAAAAAATGGCACTAACGCAAACACGGCAAGCCATAGCTTTAGGAATGGAGATATCTTTTTAGTCTTCACTTTTTTACCTTTTTACTTTTTTACCTTTTTATTTTTTATAATACCTCAGTCCACCGAGTTTAGCTTCAGGGTGTAGCAGCTGGATAAACTCACGCAGAAGGTAGTCGGGACGGAAGCATGTTTCTTCGAAATAGAAGGTGGCAGAGGCATTGCATTGGTATATTTCGCCTGTTTGAAAGGCTTTAAGTCCTGCATAGCCATGATATTCAGAGAGCAACTCTTGGCGTGAGAGAGGATGAGGACCATCATATTTGAATGCCCAGATGTCGCTATTGCCCGCTTTCGACAACACTTGCTCGAAAGGCAATGCAAGGCTACCGCTTTGGGTGTCGTTGGCAAAGGCGTAGCCACCATTGGCATCAGCAATGAGTTGCGCTATGGTACTCTTGCCTCCAGGACAATACCATGTAGCGCCAGTTTTACGCTCTGTAAGAATAGAACGTCCTTTTTTCATTTTTATTGCCATCGACTTCAATGAATTATATGTGCTATCTACAACATTGAATAGGCTGTCGGCAGTTTGTTCGCAACCAAATAGCATGCCATATAGCTTCATCCATTCCGCTCTTCCCAATGGCGACTGCTCCATATAGTCGGCAGCCATGACCACAGGTATGTTGAGTTGTTGCAACTTTCCTATGCCGCCACTATTCTCGAAAGGACTCATTATCATCACATCGGGATTGAGAGCTATGATGCGCTCTATGTTGGGTTCCATGCCGTCGCCGCAATCCATTATCGAAGGTAATGCGCCTTTGTAGGTAGGAGAGGTGCGACGCTTGATGTCGGGGATGTTGATATAGTTAAGGTCGCAAACTCCAGCCACAGCAGCCTGACAACCAAGATATTCCATTAGCTGACAATGCAGGGTGGTGAATATTAGCGCCTTGCGATAAGGCTTATTGTTGTCAATGCGGAGAGTCTGCAGAGTTTTGCCCTTATGCCAAGGGTCGGCAATGGTGACATCAGTATGGTCTGAGTATCTGACCATGGTGAGCAAGGTGGAATATTTCAGACGTATGGTGTCGCCATCAACAGCCACAGG
>HF994116.1:15997-17399 GCA_000436915.1 Prevotella sp. CAG:1092
AGCCTGCAGAAGAGAGAATGCCACGAAGGCATATATATATATAATAATGTGTCGCATTAAGATATACTAATGTGATGCTTTATTTCAGAATGAAATATCAAGCTTTTATTTCTGATAGTAAGAATCGCAAACGATGGTGCCAGGGTTTACACCGCAGTCGTAGGTGCCAAGGAGTATGCCAGCTGAAGAATAGCGATAGAGCTTGCCGTCTGTGTTATAGCTTGCAGAACCAGGATATTCAGCGCTCTCTACTTGTGCAGAGATGAATACATCGCCATTTACTGGGTTTACAGCGAGGCTGTAAGGAGAGAAGATGTCTGGATTAGTAAGGAAAGTGGTAGTCTGACCATTCTTGAGATTGTATACTTTGTATTCTTTATCGCCACCACCATAAGGAGCATTAATCATATAAAGCTGATCGTTGTAAGCATCGTACGCCATCATAGTAGCGTTGCCGATAGTAGAGAGCTGACCGTCTTTGAGCATCTGCACGGTAGCAGGCTTGTCCTTGTCGGTATAGATGCCCATGCTGAGAATGAAGATTGCACTGCCTGCGTTGATAACATCTACAGGGTCATCTACTACCTCAATATCCTGATTCTTTGCCAAGGTGCTTGCATTAAGCTCAACTACATTCTTGTAGTAGGTCGTATAGTCAGAGCTACAAGAGTTGCAAACATAGAGCTTGTTGCCAGCAACTGCGATACCTTCGAGGTTTGCACCAACCTTTTCACTCTCGCCTGCGATAGTGCGAGTAGTCATATCAATCTTGTAAACCTTGCCAGTGTATGACGAAACATAGAGGTAGTTAGAGCCACTTTCGTAAGCAAGTTCGCGAGGGTTGTCAATGCTAACAGCTGCATCTGCCTTCTTTGTAGTGGTGTTGACGAACTCTACGCGGTTTTCGTCGGCAACAGCAATACAGAGCACAGAGTCGCCAACGATGAGAGCATCGTTAGGTGTGCCACCCAATGAACGACCGTTTACATCCTCGAAAATATTGCGAGTCATGCTGTATGTGCCCTTGGCAACGTCGTAGCCAAGGAAGTCGAGTGTACCATTTATTTGGCTATAGTAGCTACCCTCGTTTATTACATAAACTCCATTCTGAACGATGGTTGCAGGTGTAGGACATGTTTTGCTGTCATCGTCATCGTCACAAGATGTGAACGAAATTGTAGCAGCCATCAAGACTGCGATAGATAAAAGATACTTTTTCATGTTTGTATAAATAATAATTATGTTGTGGTTGTTAATGTCTTTGTGGCTATTTGAAAGCGGCTTCTAAGCTTATTCGCCAGCTTCTGCCTGGCATGGGGTAGTGGGCCACAAGGTCGTATTGCTTGTTGGTGATGTTGAGCATCGAGGCTGTGGCTTTGAAATTAGTCTTGCCGATATTGAA
>HF994116.1:17426-18202 GCA_000436915.1 Prevotella sp. CAG:1092
CGTCGACTGATGTTTACATCCATCTCTGCAAAGCCGGGGATGCCTGTGCCACGACTATGCTCGTTAGTTGTCCAACGTTTAGACATTCCATCAATAGTGGCAGCTATATCAGCCCAAGGATTCTGCCAAGCCAGGGTAGTGGCGAAGGTGTTAACAGGAGTGTATGCAATCTGGTTGTTGTAGTATGGCGACTGCGGATTGCTTCTGTTTTGTGCCTTCTGCAGAGTGTAGTTGGCTGATAGCAAGAGTGTATGCCGAGTGTTGATGGTCCAAGCGATGTTGCTTGTGGCATCAATGCCGAGAGTGCGCACCTTAGCAAGATTCATCATTCGCCACACGAACATATTAAACGGAATAGCTATTATCTTGTCTTCGACATTTGATATGTAGCCGTCGATGGTGGCTGCGATGCGAATGGAGCCTATTGACGAAGCTATGTGGGTGTCGCTAACCAAACCGATATTCCATTGCGATGAGCGTTCTGGCTTGAGGTCGGTGGAACCTATGTGGTAATAATATAGCTCGTTGAAAGTAGGCATGCGCAATGAACTCTTCCAAAACATTCGCGCCATGAGCTGTCCGTGCGGAAGGATGTTGTACGACAAGCTTACGGAAGGCATAATGCGATTCTCGTGGTTGTGAGATTTGTCGTTAGCGTCCCAACAATTTGTCCATAACACTCGAGCTATTGCCGTTAGGCGGCTATTTGAATATTTTGCCGAGATGGTTTGCCATAAAAAGTTGCGCGATGGCGACTGCCATTGAATCATGGTGGG
>HF994116.1:18209-37049 GCA_000436915.1 Prevotella sp. CAG:1092
CTGCCATTGAATCATGGTGGTGTTGAGATTATTGTGGGCGAAGTCGACAGAATAGTCGAACGAAAGATTTCTCCATGGCGCATACAGCATGGCTGCCGAACCATAATATTCTCTTTGCCAATAGCTTTGGCTTGTGTTGCCACCCGAAGGTACGCCAACCCTATACGCAGATTCTGACCACGACACCTTGGCATTAGCCATCAGGGAAAGCGATGAAGAGAGAGTGGAGCGTAGCGACGACTGAACAAAGGCATTGCGCTCACGCAGATGCTCATCGTTGTCTTGAGTATACATGCGCACTATGCCTGGCAATTGCCGATTGTTGTCGTAATAATAAGCCTTGGCAGACAGAATGCTATTGGCGTTAAGGTGCCATCGAGTGCCCAGTTCTATGCGTCCAGCATCCATACGCGAGTTTTTACGATGCTCTTTGGTTATGAGTTTAACGTTTTTGAGCGTGAATGGATAGTTGTTGTCGGAATGCAGATAGCTTGCTGAGAGGTCGAGCATAGCCTTGCCCAAAGGCTGAGCTATCTTGAAGCTCGGACTAACTGTGCCCCATGAGCCAACGCCAAGGCGAGCCATAGCAAAGGCAGAGTCGGGAATAGTCTCTATGTATAATGCTGCTGGCGAAGCTGCATTACGAGCTGGCACAAAGATGTTGTCAGCATCGCCAATGGCAAGAGTCATGCTGCGCGTGTTGTCGGTATCAAATCGCGAAAGATCTATTTCGCCTGTTTGGCAATCGCTGATAGCCATACCATCGTAGACAACTCCAGTATGTCGAGCACCAATACCACGCACCGAAACAGTCTTCATTCCTCCAGCACCACCATAGTCGCGAACTGTGATGCCCGACAGATGCTTCAAGGCTTCTGCCATAGATCCAATGCCAAGAGCAGACATTCGCTCTGCCGACAGTTGCTGAACGGGAGTAGAGGCTTTGAAGCTTGACTTTTGGGCAATAGCCGTTACCTCCACCTCACGAAGCGAGATGGAGTCAGACTGAGCATAGGCATTATCAATGCCCACAACAGCCAAACTTGCTATTATGGTTGCTATCTTCCTCATTCTTCCTCGAGAAACGGAATTGTGTCAAGGCAAAAGGCAGGTATTCTGACTTACGGCACCAACAGAAGTCTTCCCAAACGTGAAAAGCGCTCAGTGACTGTATGTTATCTGTTGGCATAATGCCGCTCACAGCAGCGGGACTGTCCGAGAATTTCGCTCGGTTCCCTATTAATCTCGCAGCGGAGAACCTAATGCGTGGGCAAAGGTACAAAAAAAAAGCTATTTCGGTTGCTTGTTATTGAAAAAAGTGCTAAATTTGCAATCATTGGAATCTACACACCATAATGATATGTATAAACAATAAAGAAAAAATAATAACCTAAACATTAAACCTAAATTATGCAAGAGAAACTGAAAGAAGTCTTATCTGGCGACTTCAACATCAGGAAGTTTGTTTTGTTTGCCGTTACGGCACTCATTACTCTTATTGTTTGGAACTTGCCAAGTTCAGTGTTTGGCATTGAGGGGCTGACCATAGTTCAGCAACGCGTTATAGCCATTTTTGTGATGGCTGTGCTATTGTGGCTCACTGAGGCTATTCCGGCATGGGCAACGTCGGTAACCATTATCTTTGTGTTGCTGTTCTGCGTTTCCAATTCGTCGTTCAAGTTTTTGCAAGGCGATGGAAGTGAGTATGGACAGTTGCTCGACTCTGTGGGTATCATGGCATGTTTTGCCGACCCTACAATCATCCTGTTCCTTGGCGGTTTCATCCTTGCCATTGCCGCTACTAAGAGTGGATTGGACGTGCTCATGGCAAGAACATTGATTAAGCCTTTTGGCAACAAGAGCGAAATAGTGTTGTTGGGCTTTATCCTCATCACAGGCGTATTCTCGATGTTTATCTCGAATACTGCTACTGCTGCGATGATGCTCACATTCTTGACCCCTGTGTTCAAGGCATTGCCACCAGAGGGAAAAGGACGTATTGCCCTGACTATGGCTATTCCTATCGGAGCCAACTTTGGCGGTATGGGAACTCCTATTGGTACACCTCCTAACGCCTTCGCCTACAAGGTGTTGAACGACCCTGCTGGCTTGGATATGGGCATTAGCTTTGGACAATGGATGGCTATAATGGTACCATTGGTAATAGTGATGTTGCTATTGGCATGGTTTATCTTGCTTAAGATGTTCCCATTCAAGCAGAAGACTATAGAACTAAAGATAGAAGGAAATGTAAGCCACAACTGGCGTACTGTAGTGGTAGCGATAACCTTTGCTGCAACTATCATCCTTTGGGTGTTCGGTAAGCAGTTTGGCATTAATGCCAACACTACCGCCATGCTTCCAATAGCTGTGTTTGCATTCACAGGCGTTATCACGGCCAAAGACTTGCAGAATATCGACTGGGCTGTAATTTGGATGGTAGCCGGTGGTTTTGCTCTCGGTATGGCTATGAATGGTACAGGCTTGGCAGAGAATGCTATCAAGAGTATTCCTTTCGGTTCGCTCAACCCAATCGTTATCCTCGTGATAAGTGGTCTGGTATGTTTCGCCTTGTCAAACTTCATTTCGAATACCGCTACAGCAGCCTTGCTTATTCCTATTCTTTCGGTAGTTTGTAAGGGTATGGGCGATTCGCTCGGCATCATTGGTGGTACTTCTACCGTGCTCATTGGTATTGCTGTTTCTGCAAGCTGCTCTATGTCGTTGCCTATCTCTACACCTCCTAATGCCATCGCTTATTCTACAGGTTTGATTAACCAGAAGGATATGGCTAAGGTCGGTTTGTTGGCTGGTGTATTGTCGCTCATTATAGGCTACGTAGTGCTTATCGCTATTGGTAAGATGCACATGTTTTAATATGAATATGAATATGTTGAGCTTAGCTTAATACAAAAAGAAATTATAAAACCCAAAAAGGGATGCAGAATTATACGTCTGCATCCCTTTTTTTGCATATATAGTGTTAAATAAGTGTTAATGAGAAATAAAATGCTTGGAGTAGTGAAATAAAGTTTGTACCTTTGCCCTGTGTTTTTCATAGTATTAGATTTAAGGTTAACAAGGTAGGAGTACAGCGGTACTCCATTTTTTTTGCCCTTAAGTTTTTACCTTAAAACTGTAGAAAAACACGATTGCTAATAAATGCCCAGAATAGATAATGATTAGAAATGCTCTAATTATCTCTTTTTCTTAAATTTGCGATAAAGCTTCCATGCAAGAATGGCACCATCGAGGGCACCAGCACCGATGTTTATGAATTTAGTAAATCGCTTTGTTGGGGTGGAAGCAGATAAATCAGGCACATGAAATAGAGAACTCCATAATTCTTGAATCTTCTTGTCGTCGTTATGAAGTTCGTTTAATACCAATTCTTTGCGGAGAACTATCTCCTCAAGAGTCTGTATCTGTTGTGGGGTAGAGTTATTGTTTTCCATTAGTCTGCTATTTACTTAGGAACAAGCCGGCGAGAAACTTAACCAATGGTTTTTCTACCCACTGCTTGCGGAATGTGATGAATAAAAAGAAAACGACAAGATAGAATGCTGCAACAACAAGGTAGGCTGCAACGATGCCTAACAATGGTTCCAAAGCCCACGCTACAGCAAACGAAACGTAGATCAATACCATCATAAGTATGACACAAAACACAAGCACCATCGTTGCAACGGTGAGAAGTCTTACTACCTTGTCTATAACGTCGAGCTTCACATATTCTTTTTGAAGCCCTATGTAGTGTTTTAGGGTTTCAACGAGTTGACCTATGGTCTCAACGTTTTTATCGCTTGAAAACATAATATGATGATATTAATATTGTAAATAGTATAGTAGAGCCGGTAGATGATACTATCTTCTACCGACTCTATTTTCTCTAATCAAATAAATTACTTATTCCTCTGTAGCTGCATCCTTGATGTCGTCAACGAGATCGTCAACTTCCTTACGGCTGAGCTTAAGGTTGTGTTTCTTGCAGAAATCGTCTACTGCGTCTGTAATTTTAGTACGAGTTTCTTCACCCTTCTCTGGAGCGAGAAGCAAACCGAGAGCTGCTCCGGCAACAGCGCCTCCGAGGAATGCGCCAAGGTAACCTAATGCTTTCATTTTATAGCCTTTCTTTTAGATGGTTAATTATTAGTTGAATTAGTGTCAAAGATAACAACTGATTTAGGCTTGGATTATATCCTGCTGTAGTGCAGTTGTCATGATTACATCGCAAATATAATAATAATCTTTTAAATAACAACGATTTTGCCTTGCAAATTTTTATAAAAAACGTTAGAAATGGGTATTTAACAAACTTTATGTTGATAAAAAGTTAGTGTTTGCGATATATTTTGTAATTTCGCACATTGATTATAAGGAACAACAATTAATTAAATATTTATTATGAAGAAATATCTCGTATTGTGTGCAGGTTTCTGCGCAGCTATGGCTCTTACAAGTTGTAATACATCTAAGGAAAGCGCATACAAAAAGGCATATGAAAAGGCTAAGGCACAGGAACAGGAACAGGCTCCTGCTGTTGTAGAACAGCCAACACAGACAGAGACTGCTGTGGTAACTCCTCTTACTCCAGCTACTCCTGCAACACAGACTACTGTTTCTAATGTTGACAATGCAACAGTTCGTTCAGAGAGTGTTACTGTGGTTGATGGTGAAGGCTTGCAGGCATTCAGCGTAGTAGTAGGTTCTTACTCATTGAAGGCTAATGCTGAGGGTGTGCAGAGCACTCTTAAGGCTGGTGGATACAATGCTCAGATTGTTTACAACTCGGCTATCAATATGTATCGCGTTGTAGCTTCTACATTCAACGATAAGGGACAGGCTGTTCAGAGCCGTGACGCTATTCGCGGTTCACAGTATAATCCTAAGGGCGACGCTTGGTTGCTCTTCAAGAAGTAATTTTTCTTTTCCTTTATTATATAGCTGTTGATGAGAATACTCTCAATAGACTACGGAAAGAAACGTACAGGACTTGCAGTTACCGACCCATTGCAGATTATTGCTAATGGGTTGGCAACTGTTTCTACCTCTGAACTTTTCGACTATCTCAAAAAATATACTTCGCAAGAACAGGTGGAACGCATAGTCATTGGCCGACCTACTCAGCCCAACGGACAGCCAAGCGAAAACTTGGTTCGTGTGGAACAATTTGTGAACCGCTGGCGAAAGGCTATGCCAGAGATTCCAATAGAATACTACGATGAAAGATTTACATCGGTGTTGGCACATCAGGCTATATTGGATAGCGGAATTGGCAAGAAGGCTCGACGCGAGAATAAGGGATTAGTCGACGAGATATCGGCAACGATAATCTTGCAAGATTGGATGAGAGCTAACGGACGTTAGGAAGTCGTGCGCTTCTGCTTTTTTATTAGAAATAGATTTTTGTTCTTATTTGGAATAAGATTTCATTCAAGACTTAAATCATAATACATTTTTGTTTTGATACTACCAATTTACACATACGGACAACCAGTATTAAGAAAGGTTGCAGAGGATATTCCTGCCGACTATGAAGGTCTTCAGGAGTTTTTGCAGAATATGTATGAGACCCTCGATGCCAGCGAAGGTATCGGACTTGCTGCTCCACAGGTGGGACGCGCAATAAGGGTTGTTGTTATCGACCTTGATGTACTTAGCGAAGATATGCCTGAGTACAAAGGTTTTCGCCATGCCTTTATCAATCCTCATATCGTAGAGGTTGACGAGGATTCAACTGTTGAGAACATGGAAGAAGGATGTCTCTCTATACCGGGTATCCACGAGAAGGTGGCTCGCCACACTCGTATTCATGTCACATATCTTGACGAAGATATGCAGCCACACGATGAGTGGGTAGAAGGATATCTGTCGCGTGTGATGCAGCACGAGTTTGATCATCTTGAAGGAAAGATGTTTGTTGACCGAGTTTCGCCATTGCGTAAGCAGTTGATAAAGAATAAGCTGAAGTCTATCATGCAGGGACGTTTCCGTTGTCCTTATCGCACCAAGGCGACTGCTAAATAATGATAGTCAAAGGATAACATTCTGCGATAGCTATAATTATGGCTATCTGTAATTTATGTCATCATGAAAAAATACATTCTCCTCATAGCTTTGGCTGTTAGCGTTCTGACAGCCAAAGCACAATTTAATGTAGACCGCTTGATAACAAGTGGAAAAGTGGCATTGCACTATGAGGACTATGTGTTGTCGATACAGTATTTTAATCAGGTTATAGCCCTAAAACCTTTTTTATATGAGCCATGGCAGTATAGAGCTGTGGCAAAATTCTATCTCGACGATTTTGTTGGTGCCGAGACGGATGCCTCAGAGGCTATAGCGCTTAATCCTTATATTGATATTCTCTACGATCTTCGTGCCATTTCGCGTATACGTCAGGAAGATTATGCTGGCGCTATTGCCGATTATAACAAGGCGATAGCCATTAGTCCCGACACTCGCAACTATTGGTTTAATCGTGCCATCTGTATGCTAAATAGCAAAGACTACGATGATGCGTTGGCGCAGACAGATTCTATCATTCGCAAATGGCAGCGTTTCGCAAATGCTTATCAGCTTAAGGCTGAGGTGTGGCTGAATAAGAAAGATACCGTAGAGGCAGCAAAATGGCTCGACAAGAGTTTGGAGATTGACCCTTATGATGCTTCTACATGGACCATTAGGGCAAATATGTCGTTGGCGCGCAAGCAATGGGCTGATGCCGACAAGGAACTTGGCAAGGCTATACATCTGAAACCAAAGGAGACTGGCAATTATGTGAACCGCGCTTTGGCACGACTCAATATCAACAACCTTCGTGGTGCCATGGCTGATTATGATATGGCTATCGACCTTGAACCAAACAACTTCCTTGCTCATTACAATCGTGGACTTCTGCGTGTGCAACTTGGTGACGATAATCGTGCTATCGACGATTTCGACTATGTCATCAAGATGGAACCACAAAACTTTATGGCTATCTTCAACCGCGGAACTCTAAAGGAGAAGACTGGCAACTTACGTGGTGCCATTCACGACTATACCAAAGTAATAGAGCAATTCCCAAACTTTTGGACAGGTTTGAGCTATCGTGCTCGTTGTTATCGTCGACTTGGTATGACTGCAAAGGCAGAGCTCGACGAATTCCGCATCTTTAAGGCACAGATGAATAAACATCTTGGTGTGCAAAAACGATGGAGCAAGGCTAAGCTTAAGGAGATGAGAAAACGCTCTGAGATAGATCCTGAGAAGTATAATCAGATTGTTGTTGCAGACTCTTCTGATGTAGCACCAGAATACAAGAGCGAATATCGTGGTCGTGTGCAAAATCGACATGTAGATGGCGAGATGAAGCCTATGTATTGTATGGCTTTCGACTCTTATTCAAATGGAATTAAGACTTATCAAGCCTACGATGCTAATATAGAAAAATATAATGCCGATGCTAAACCGTTGCGTAAGATATACCTCAGCTGTGGTATTCGTCAGCTCACTTCGGCAGATACAAAGAATATCTTTACCCACATTGATATTCTGTCTACTCGCATAGCCACAACAGTTACCGTTTCTAAGGCTTGTCCTACACTTATGGAGAGAGCTGTGGCATATTCTGTAGTTCAGAATTATGATGCTGCTATTAGCGACCTGACAGTCTGCATCAATGCCGACTCCACAAATATGTTGGCTTATTGGCAAAGAGCTGTAAGTCAGTCGCTATTCAACAACTATGAGGCTTCGCGAGGTATGGATGTAAGATTGTTGGCTGCAAAGGCAGAGGCTGATTTCGATGCAGCTATCAAGCTTGCGCCAGATAATGCTTATCTGTATTTCGACCGTGGCAACCTCCGTTGTTCGGTTAAGAATTATAGTCATGCCATAGATGATTATACCAAAGCAATAAGTCTGAATCCTGATATTGCTGAGGTATACTTCAATCGCGGTTTGGCTTATCTTAAGTTGGGCAACAAACAGCAAGCTGTGGCAGATCTTAGCAAGGCTGGCGAACTTGGACTTTATGATGCTTATAGCATTATCAAGCAACAGCAGAAATAGTATAAAGATATGTAGAGATATAATATGGCAAAGGATAGTTTCACATTCAAGCAGTTTGAGGTTCGCCAAGACAGATGTGGCATGAAAGTTGGCACCGACGGTGTGCTACTTGGGGCATGGGCTGTAGGCGGATGTCGTATTCTCGACATCGGTACTGGCACAGGCTTAATAGCTATGATGATGGCACAACGTTTTCCCGAAGCTAAGATCGATGCCATAGATATAGACCATGATGCTTGCATTCAGGCGCGAGAAAATATTGCAGAAGCAGGATTTGGCGATAGGGTAGAAGTGGTGGAAACACCTCTACAGCAACATTCTGGCGAATATGATGCTATTGTCTCAAACCCTCCATTCTTCGAGAATAGTTTGAAAGCGCCAGAAGGCAAACGTTCTTTGGCTCGCCATACAGATAGTCTGCCTGTTTCGGAATTATTGCGCTGTGTATCTTCTTTGCTTTCGCCACAAGGTGTCTTCTCAGTTGTAATTCCTATGGACATGCTACCGAGATATGAAGAAGAAGCTGTTTTTAGCAGACTTTATATTGCTAAAGTGTGCAAGATAAAGACAGTGGAGCGTAAGCCTGCCAAGCGATGCATGGTGATGATACAGAAACAGCGTCCTGAAGCTATCATTGTAGAAGAACAAGTGCTGCAGACTGCTAACTGCGAACGTTCTGCATGGTATCAGCAGTTGACCAGCGATTTTTATTTATAGTTAGCATAAAGCAGATACCCTACGTTTTATAATTGCTGTCCGGTAAAACTAATAATGTGGCCAAAGACGGGCTGAAGGCCCAAAAGCTCCTAGCCCAGGGCATCGCCCTGGGTAATTACGGACGCAAACCTGTCGCCCTGAAAGGGCAAAAGCGTTAAAAACTCCGGGCAAAAGCCCACCATTCCCTTTGTGAATGATGAGCTTTTCTATTCGCTTCTAATAATTGTTACTATGCAATAGCTATTTATTTAGCTTTCGTTGTAGCATCTTGCTTAATGCCAACGCACGCGAACTTTGGCGTGCAATATCATCGCGCAACAATGTTATCTCATTAAACAATTCGCATGCGGCAGTCTGTATGGCATTAGGCTTACGCTGATTCTTATCGCCATGTGAATTGACGATGATTTTTATTCCCTTAGCCTTGATTTCAACATCGATGTCTTCGCCAGTCATCACAGGATCGCCATCGTAGTGTATCACTCCAGGCTTGCTGCGATGAATGTGCAACTTCTTGGTTTTGAATGTTTTAATCTTGGAATTTTTGTCCAATGTCTTGTTAAACATCTCGATACTTATCCGTGATGCCTCCAAGATATCGAAAGGTTCCATAATGATAACATCCATAAGTCCGTCGCTCATAGATGCTTGTGGCGCAATATAAGCATTATTGCCATACTGCGATGCATTGGCACACGATATAAGAAATGCCTTATAGTGCATGGTGCCATTCTCATCTTCTATTTCGTAAGTTTCAGGCTCATATTTCAGTCCCTCTTTCAATATGTTTTCAGCATAGGTTATTGGTCCACGCTTTCCTGCCTCTGCAAATTTCATGCTAACGAAAGCATCAAATCCCATACCGCAAGTGCAGAAAAATGGATGCTCGTTGATGATACCATAGTCGAGGTCGTGAATCTGATATTCATTGATAACTTCGATAGCTTTCTTTAGTTGCATAGGTATCATCAAGTGGCGTGCAAGACCATTGCCCGAACCACATGGAATTATTCCCAAGGCTGTATTCGAATGTACTATAGCCCTGGCAACCTCGTTGACGGTGCCATCACCGCCTACTGCCACAACCACATCTACGCCATTATCCTTCGCTTCTGTAGCAATCTCAAAAGCATGACCAGCATGCTCTGTGAGGCATATCTCATAGTCGAAAGTATTGGCGTCGAGTGTCTTGGCAATAAGTTCGGGAATACCAGCTTTGTTTGTGGTTCCCGAAATGGGGTTCATTATGAAGACCATTTTCTTTTTCATAACTGCAAATTTATACAAATCGTTCGATATTACAAAAGAATTTCTAATATTCTTAACTTAGTTTCTAATTATAAACGTTTATCAACATATATTATATATAGGTGGAAATAATAATATCCTGAAAAAAAAGGTTAGATTTATAAGAAAAATGGATGATATTTAATAAAAAATATGTAACTTTGCAGCCTATTATAACAATTAGAAGATATCTTACCAATTAAAAATGGGACAGTTACAAGAAAGATACAAAGAGTATAGAACCCCACAGAAGTTCATGGAAATGGGGGTTTATCCATATTTCCGCGCCATAACAAGCAAGCAGGGTACTGAAGTTGATATGGAAGGACACAGGGTTCTTATGTTTGGTTCGAATGCCTACACAGGTTTGACAGGTGACCAGCGCGTCATCGATGCAGCCCATGCCGCACTCGACAAGTATGGCTCAGGATGTGCAGGTAGTCGCTTTCTGAATGGAACATTGGATTTACACCTTCAACTCGAGAAAGAACTCGCTGAATTTGTTGGCAAAGACAATGCTCTTTGCTTCTCTACCGGTTTCTCTGTAAACCAGGGCGTGTTGGCAATGGTTGTAGGAAGAAACGATTATATCATCTGTGATGACCGTGACCACGCATCTATCGTTGATGGTCGTCGTCTCTCGTTTGCTACACAGCTTCACTATAAGCATAACGATATGGAAGACCTCGAGCGTATTCTCCAGAATCTTCCTCACGATGCTATTAAGCTCATCGTTGTTGATGGTGTATTCTCAATGGAGGGCGACTTGGCTAAGCTTCCTGAAATCGTAGAGCTTAAGCATAAATACAATTGCTCTATCATGGTCGACGAGGCTCATGGCATCGGTGTATTCGGTCGTCAGGGACGTGGTGTTTGCGATCATTTCGGACTTACCGACGAGGTAGACCTTATCATGGGTACTTTCTCTAAGAGCTTGGCTTCTATCGGTGGTTTCATCGCTGGCGATGCAGATACCATTAACTATTTGAAGCACTCTTGCCGTACATTCATCTTTAGTGCATCAGATACTCCTGCAGCTACAGCTGCTGCTTTGGAGGCACTCCATATCATTCAGCAGGAGCCAGAGCGTCTTGAGGCTTTGTGGGATGTTACCCGCTATGCTTTGAAGCGTTTCCGTGAGGAAGGTTTCGAGATTGGCGACACAGAGAGCCCAATCATTCCTCTCTATGTTCACGACACAGAGAAGACATTCCTCGTTACAAAGTTGGCTTTCGAGGCAGGTGTATTCATCAACCCTGTTATTCCTCCAGCATGTGCTCCTCAGGACACATTGGTACGTTTCGCCCTTATGGCAACCCACACCAAGGAGCAGGTAGAACGTGGTGTACAGGCTCTCACCAAGATTTTCGTAGAGCAGGGCATCATCAAGAAGTAATATCCATATCGGATTATCTTCATCGAAAACAATACATATTATATAATATTAAGGCTTTCAATCAGCAATGGTTGGAAGCCTTTTTTAGTTTTTATAAATGAAAGTGTTAGGGAACTAAACACCCTATGCTGTGCAAGACGCAGATGGCAAGCTCTGCTGAAGAAAATGACAGGGGTATAAGGTTTATGTTTAAAAGACCATCTAAACATTAAACACTAAACATTAACCACTATCTATGAAATAATCCCCTATGTTTGTCAGATGATTCAACTATAGCCGTCTAAAAAACAAAAGACATAAATCAGGAAAGACTGTTTAGTGAAATTAGGAAAAGACAGTTCCCAATGTCTTTAATTCCAGTATGGCTTTTATGATACTGTCTACAGAAATAGTTTATTAATCAAAAAAGTGTCATAGTGAAATCAAGAAAAAGACAGAAAAAGACATAATACGTGATACTTGGTCAAGTATCACGTATTACTTTACAAAGTATCACGTAATACTTTGCCAAGTATCACGTAATACTTTTTTAGCCCTTTTTTTGAACTGTTGAAGTATGCAAACTTCTCTCCAGATATTCTACAAAACATTGAGAATGGAATAGGTTTGCATCTGCAAGACATAGAAGATGAAGAACGTAAAGAGAACGGATTCCTTGCTATAGACCTTATTGACTACATCTATGCCGTGCTGCATAGCGTAACATATAGAGATACATATCATGACTTCCTGCAGAATGACTTTCCAACTTCTATGTGTCTGCGATTACCAACATGGAGAGGATATCTTGTGATAGTTTAAAGAAGACGCTTGAAATAGTTTGTTCTGTGAAAAATCGTCGAATTTCGACGAAAGTCACATACTTCCGTCGAAAATTCGTCGAAATAGTTTCAAATTCGTCATAATTCATCGCGGAAGCGACCAATTATAGCGGACACCGTCAAAAAGCAGACCGATTTAGTTGCACTTAAAATGCAAAAGATATGTTATTAGGAAACAAGCTAAGGTCTTATCGATGGATAAATAGAATGGGATTGAATTAACTAAAGAAGTAGAAGTTGGGGAGAGAAAACTGTAAAAATGAGGGTGAAAATGACGAAAAACGTGAGAAAATGAGGAGAAATACAAGAAAAAGCGGTTTTTTATTAAAAAAGTTGCAGAAATGTTTGGTGGGTTCGTAGAAATGTACTACCTTTGCAACCGCAAATAAGGAATATCGCTTCTTTAATTAAGAAAGATGCTTCTTAGTTATTGCAACGGGGTGTAGCGCAGTCCGGTAGCGCGCCTGTTTTGGGAACAGGTGGTCGCAGGTTCGAATCCTGTCGCCCCGACAAATGAAGAGATTAGGCATCAAGCTTAATCTCTTTTTTGTTTTTATTCAATACTCAACACTTAAACATTATTATCATGGAACTATTAGAATTGAGCAAGCAGAGATTTTCTGCACGTAAGTATACTGACGAGAAGGTTTCTGA
This sequence comes from Prevotella sp. CAG:1092, assembly GCA_000436915.1. Classification (GTDB taxonomy): domain Bacteria; phylum Bacteroidota; class Bacteroidia; order Bacteroidales; family Bacteroidaceae; genus Prevotella. The sequence goes on from HF994116.1 coordinate 31,140, forward strand.
GAGCGATTTGGAGTATATCCTTGAGACTGTGAGAATGGCACCTTCGGCTTGCAACAAACAACCTTGGAAGTTTGTTGTTGTGGAATCTGAGGCTGCTAAGCGTCAGTTGCAGGAATGCTACAACAGAGAATGGTTTGCTACAGCACCTATTTATATATTATGTCTTAGAAATAAGGAACAGAACTGGGTGCGTAATGATGGCAAGCAACATGGCGATATTGACGTGGCTATTGCTACAGAGCATCTTTGTCTTGCTGCTGCTGAGCGTGGCTTGGGAACTTGCTGGGTGTGCAACTTCGATGTAGAGAAGATGGCACAGTTTGTTGGCAATGATGAGTTTGAGGCTGTAGCCATAGTTCCGTTAGGACATATTGCAGATGATTGTCCACGAGCTGAAAAGAAGCGTAAGGCTTTAGACGAGATTGTAGAAAGACGATAGGCTGGAGGAGATGAAATATTCTGGTTTTTCGGGCTTAAAGGCTGCGATAGTATCCTTGTCGTTATTCGCAACTACATCTTCTGTCTTTGCAACTACATTTTCTGTCTTTGCTTCATCATCTTCGTCCTTAGCTTCATCATCTGCTACGATACAAGCAGACGACAACGTTACGACAACCCGTCAGCGTTCGTTTGCTAAGACGGTGCCTGCAGGCGACTATAGTGGTATTGCATGGCTTGGTGGCGATAAATATGCTGTTGTTAGCGATAAGTCGGCTAACGAAGGCTTTTATATTTTCACAATCGATATAGATTCCGTTACGGGCAATATACGCAACGTAGTATGTGAAGACTTTGTGGAGTGCGACAAAGGCAACAGCGACTTAGAAGGAATTGCGTGGATGCCTGAGCGTGGATGGATATTGATGTGTGGTGAGAGGGATAATATGATTCGTGCTTATAATCGCGATGGAAAGAGCATAGGCGTGGATATTCCTAAGCATATTGCACATACGAATTTGCCGGGAAATAGTGGCTTGGAGTCGCTATCGTATAATGCTGCAACAAAGCGACTGTGGACATGCAATGAGGCTGCTCCAATCACGCTTGTGGCTTACGATGATGCTTTCAACATTCGTGAGTCGTATTCTTATGCTATGGATGCTCCAAAGAAGAATGGCACAAAGGCGGCAGCCTATGCACATGGTGTTAGCGAAGTTTGCGCTATGGACGATGGTTCGTTATTGGTGTTGGAGCGTGAATTCTATGTGCCAAAGGCTAAGATTGGCTCTTCTGTGGTGTGCAAGCTATACCGCTATAACCCTTCTAAACAACAAAAGTCGTTGGTAGAAGAGTGGAAAACTCGCTTAAACCTCCTTGCTCGTTCGCTTGCCAACTACGAAGGTATGTGTCTTGGACCTCGTCTCGCTGATGGCAGAAGGGTAGTAGTGATGATTGCTGATTCGCAAAGCCAATACAAAGGAATACTGAAAGATTGGCTGCGAACAATATGCATAGAATAATCTCTATCATTATAGGTTTCAATAATCACCCTTTGATAGAATAATGATATAAAAAGGCGAAACCGCCACGACTTTAGTAGTCGCGACGGTTTCGCTTTTTATTATTTCCTGTTTGCAATGGCTTACTGCCATACTGCGTTGTCTTATTGCTTGTCTGCGATGGCTTACTGCCACGAGTGCGATGGTTGTTGGTGTCGAAGTTAGGGTTGAAGGATTTCTTCTTACCTTCAAACTTATATCCTTCGTAGCCTTTGCCCTCTTGTTTCCATGAGTCTTGTTTTCTTGAGCTTTGTCTTCCCTCTTGCTTCCACGAACCTTGCTTTCCGCCTTCGCGCTTCCAACTTTCGCCATTCTTTCCTTCCTTCTTCTTGGCTCCATACTTATTGGCGGAGTTAGAATTGTAAGGAGCAGGCGCATGGTCGTAGAGCTGCGGGATAAGGTCGGGGCGACCTATGCGTCTTAGCTCACGCTCTATACCGGCACGCTCCTCAGGTTTATACCAGAAGAAGAACTGGCGTTGTGCAAGCTTTTCGCGCGGAGTCTTTACGCTTTCTACAGGTTCCAGGGTGTATGGATCATAGCCTGTATACCAAGTCTCGGTGCTTATGGTCATTGGAGTAGGAGTGAAGTCTTGCACCTGTTCAAGGTGGAAGTCGAGCTTCTTGGTCATTACTGCCAACTCTGCCATATCCTCTTCACGACAGCCTGGGTGAGAACTTATGAAGTAAGGAATGATTTGCTGGTTTAGTCCTTCCTCACGATTTATCCTGTCGAAGATTGCCTTGAACTCACCAAACTGGCTAAACGGAGGCTTACGCATAAGGTGGAGCACACGGTCGGAAGTATGCTCAGGCGCCACCTTCAATCGTCCGCTCACATGGTTTTTAATCAGCTCTCTTGTATATTCGCGAGCTGCCTGATTAGCCTTTTCGTCCTTGCTCTTATGCAGCAACAAGTCGTATCTCACACCACTACCTATGAAGCTCTTCTTGATACCAGGCAAAGCGTCTACCGCACGATATAGGTCGATGAGCTTGGAGTGGTCGGTATCGAGGTTAGGGCATATCTGCGGATGAATGCACGATGGACGCTTACACTTTTCGCAAGCCTTAGGGTTGCGACCATGCATGCCATACATATTGGCTGATGGTCCACCAAGGTCGGAGAGATAGCCTTTGAAGTCAGGCATCTCGATAACCTTCTTAACCTCTTTTATTATGCTCTCCTTAGAACGGCAAGTGATGAATTTGCCTTGGTGGGCAGAGATGGTGCAGAAGGCACAACCGCCAAAGCATCCACGATGGATATTGACCGAGAACTTAATCATCTCGTAGGCAGGAATGCGTTTACCCTTGTATTTTGGATGAGGCACACGAGTGTAAGGCAAGTCAAACGACGCATCAAGCTCCTCTGTAGTCATAGGCGGATAAGGCGGATTTACTACGGCACATTTGCCATCCACTTCCTGTATGAGTCGTTGCGCATGCATCTTGTTTGATTCCTCTTCAAGATGGCGCACGTTTGAGGCTTGTGCCTTTTTGTTGCGCAGACATTCTTCGTGCGAGAACAGCACGATATCTTTCTCTTCGTCGATACCTCCAGGAATATCCTCAGCCTTGGTGAGATAAACCGTTTGTGGAATGTCGTGAATGCTGTTGATATCCTTTCCTTCAGCCAGCTGGTTGCTCAATTCTATGATAGGCTTTTCGCCCATACCATATATAATAATGTCGGCACCTGAATCGCATAGGATGCAACGCATCAGCTTGTCTTGCCAATAGTCGTAGTGAGAAATTCTACGCATAGAAGCCTCTATACCGCCAAGAGCCACAGGCACATCAGGATAGATGCTCTTTAGAATCTTGGTGTAGACGATAGTAGGATATTCAGGGCGACAGTCGTGGCGACCATCAGGACTGTATGCATCCTCGCTACGCAGACGCTTGTTGGCAGTATACTTATTCACCATAGAGTCCATACAGCCAGGCGCAATACCGAAAAACAAGCGTGGCTTACCCAACTTCTTGAAGTCGCGGAAGTCGCCATGCCAGTCGGGCTGAGGCACAATAGCCACTCTATAGCCCGCAGCCTCAAGCGTGCGACCTATCACGGCAGCACCGAATGAAGGGTGGTCTACATAAGCATCTGCTGAAAAAAGGATTACATCAAGTTCGTCCCATCCACGCAGTTCGCATTCCTTTTTTGTGGTAGGAAGAAAATCAGATAATCTAAGTTGCTTTTCCAAAATTTATTCGTTGGTTACTGTTTCTTCGTTCTCACTCTCTTCGTTTTTGCTCTTCCAGTCGATGTAGAGCAATACGAGCTTATGAAGTCCGAAAGCCTTCATATTGTTGTTGTAGATAACATCGAGACAGAGGTCGAGCAAGTCTTTATCCTTGCCAGCTTCCGATTCGAGTATAGAGCGTACATTAAACTTTAGCTTGTCGAGCACCATTTCGTCGATGATGCCGTTGCTATCTATGAGGTCGCGAAGAAGTGAATACTTTTCGATGGTCTGAAGATGCTGGTCGCTCACTTCGATAGAGCGAGTGCCAGACTGGTTTGCTTGAATTTTATACATAGCGATATTGTTTGTTTATTCTTATTTTGTATTATTATTTAGTTTCTTATTCTATTGATGTTCAGCTCCTTATCTTGAATAGAGTTTTTACTCTAAGAATTTCAATATTCCGTTCATAATGCTCAGGCGCTTGTTGCGGTCGATGATACATTCAAAAGGAAATGCCATGGTGAAAGTGGCATTGTCGTTGCCTCTGTAGGCTACACCTGCGCTCATGCCATTGGCATATTGAAGTGGACAGAAAGCCGTGGAAACAGGCATCAGAACATCACATTTCGTAGCTGCATAGTGGGTAGGATTGAGCTGACGATAGAAGTCGAATTCTGTGCCCATGCCCTTGATGCCACTTATGGTGTCGGTATGAATTGCTCCGCCATATGCCACCCTTAATGTGCTTTCGAGCCATACACGCTCGTCATCGTGCTGTAGGTCGGAACCAATATAAGCACCACTTGCAATAAGTTTGCCATGTCCGAGCACGTAAGCCGAGAGCTTGTTTCTAAGCATAGATGGTATCGACTTATAGAAAACAGTAGAGTTTTCATCATATTTCTGTAGTCCTAAAGCCAAGTCTACCACATCGTAGTTTATCAAATCTACGATTCCACTCTCCACGGTCTCTGATGTGCAGCTTACAACATTATATTTCTTTGTAGCTGCTATGGCATCAGCGTGAGTGTAAACATAGTCGAAGGTGTTGCCCATAACGAAGTTTCCAGCCATCTCGTTGCCAGAATATCCGAGTCCGTTAGGCTCTGTGCTACCCATGGTAGATTTGTTGAAACATTGCTGTTTGCCACTCCATCCAGCCGTCAGTCCATAGCTCACTCCTGCATCCTCCTCGATGTCGAAGCCCTGTTCGTGGATATTATCTCTTACGGCAGGTGCCGAGAGGCGTGAGAAACCATTAATCACCATAGCCGTCTTGGTGGCTCCAGGCTGATAGTAAGCCGAAAGCGTAGATGTAGGGAAGCTTTCGCCACCACGGTTTACTGCCGTTACTTTGAAGCGATACATCACTCCTGGTTCTAATTCCATGGTATACGAAGTGCCCCTAACATTGGTTCCGTTGTCGAAACCGCCAGAGCCTGCAGCCACATATATATTATAAGATGTAGGCACAGCTGTAGGCTCCAGCTCGTCGTCTTGTGCTTTCCACGACAGTTTGACCTTGTTGGCGCCAGTAAGAGTGGCTTTGAAAAGATGAGGCTGCAATGGCTGTACGATGCAAGGACGACGATGCATCTGCGACACATAGCGCAATATCGTTTTATAGATAGAACGAGCCATAGTGAACTTGAAGTTTGGGTCTTGTCCAAGTTTCATGTCGGGGAAGTTCTGATGCGATAGTGTCTCTATGATAGCCGAAGGAACTTCAGGTAGTCTGGTTTCGCTATAGTTGCGATCCCAAAGATATCGCCAGTTCCATCTCTTATATTTCTTAGATAAATCTCTCGTAACGTTAGAGCGCAGAGCTTCTATAAAGTCTTGCGATGCAAAGCGTGATATTCCAGAGTTGAGTCTACCATCGTTGAAATTGGTGGTACAGATAGCCAACGAGCCCACAAGGCTCTTGCCATCACGCTCATATCCAGCATCGCTATGCACAGCAAGCGAAAGCTCTATAGGCACCTTCTTTCCCTCTTTGGCAGGCACATATGGCGAACCACCAGCAAGCCAGTTCGTCATTAGCGAACGAGTGTTTATGTCTTCAGCATAATCGTCGGTACCCGTCTTGTTGCCATAAATGGAGTAGGGAGCGCCAGCCCATTGAGCATAATATCTTGCAGCTTCCAAGCAACGAGGCATGTGACTAATGTCGCCACCACGCTCTATGTTTCCCATGCCGCCACCAAATCTCACAGCATC
>HF994116.1:37072-44438 GCA_000436915.1 Prevotella sp. CAG:1092
ATCGGCAGTTACCACACCTTTGCGTTTGCTTTGGTTGGTTAGGGCTACACAGTTGAATGGATTTTCGCCCTTATCGAAATCGAAGGTGCCAAGATACACCCATGTGCCGCCACCCATCTTTTGGTTCACTATGAAATGAGTCTCCTGACCTTTGTGGCGTACTATGTAGTGAGCATCGTCAACGCTTTTTGGCATAGTCTGATAGCTCACGTATACGGCATAACGTCCTTCCTCCTTGAAGTTCGGTTGCCATATTGCAATTGCCTTGTCTTCCTTTTTCGTAGTGCGAATCATGCGGGCAGTACCCATGGTGAAAGGATTCTCGGCATCGCGCAAAATGCCATTGCGGAAACCGAAGCCACGTTCGCCAGTATCTGTCCAAGGTTCTTTTTCGGTATGCTCTCCATACCATGAACCTTCGCCAGACACACCTTTGTCGTTGTCTACGATAATCTCTTTTGTTTGCCAGTCACGTTCGCGTGGAGTGAATACCGTTGCTCCTGCATTTTCGAGCATCGGTATTAGATAAGGCACTACTATGGTTTGCGTAAACAAGTCTTCTGTAGTGCAAAATAGGTTGGGACGTTGCCATTTCCAGAAGCCCTTCTTTTGGTCGTAATAACGTCCATGACTTGCCCATAGCGCAATATGCCTGTTGCTAAGTCCGAGGCTTATGTTGTTAGGCTTCGAAATGTTCGAAACCCATGGCTTTCCTTTGTAGTCGATGCCATCCCAGTAGCTGTCGTATTCATTATCCGACTTTCTGCCAGGGATGTAATCCTCTATAGGCATGCCATTAGCCATTACTATCAGCTTGTGCTTATTGTATTGGCGTGGCAGGCTTTTCTTAATCTTCTTGTAAGTTTTGTTGACTAACTTTTCTGTGATGTCTTGTTGTGCGAATTCCTCTCCAAGAGTGATGGTCACGGTATGGTTCTTGTTGTCCACCACTTGTTTCCACCCTTCGTTTTGAGCATAAGCACCCATAGTTGCAGCCGCAACCAATGCTGTAGCCGCAATTGTTCTCATGCCATGCTTTGTTAGAGTTACCCTGCTTATGTGACGATGTTTCATCAACTAAACTTCTCCTTTTCTTTTTAAAATGTGTTATTATATATTCTTGTGGTCAAGAACAATATCTGCCGTCTATACTTCGCCTATCGTAAACAGCTCAGGATGTTTGCCTTTGAAGTCTTTATAGTAAAGCTTCAATTCTCTCATTTCGTTGTCGATATCGCCAGTAGGGATGAAGCTCTTAGTGCATACTATTTCGCGCTTCTCGTAGTCCACACCATATAATAAAAGAGGTATCTGCGCTTTGAGAGCGATATAGTAGGCACCCTTTTTCCATTCAGGATTTAGCGAGCGTGTACCCTCTGGAGTGATGCTAAGATGAAAGGTCTCCATCTTCTTAGCCTGTTCGGCGAGGTTGTCTGTCATGCTGCAGTTCTTTGAGCGCCATACAGGAATACCACCCATAGCTTTGAATATAGGTCCAAGAGGCCAGAAGAACCACTCTTTCTTCATTAAGAAATTAGCCTTTATTCCTTCAGCCTTAGCATAGAGCTGACCTATCAGGAAGTCCCAGTTGCTGGTGTGAGGAGCTATACATATAATATATTTATTGGGATGGTCGACAGTTACCCTTTTCTTCCATCCCAACAAATTATAGAGAATATATTTTGAAATCTGTTGTATCATCGATTATTTAATTATGAATGAGCCTCACCCCCAGCCCATCTCCAAGAAGCCTCACCCCCAACCCCTCTCCAAAAGAGAGGGGAACGTAATGCCGAATATTATAAGGTGCGCCCTTGTGCACGTAAGGTAGAGAGTGCGGTAAGAGTGTTTGCGGAGTATTTGGAGAAGAAAAAAAAAGCCTCACCCCCAGCCCCTCTCCAAAAGAGAGGGGAGTAATTAGACTTGAAGTGAAGAGTGAAGAATAGGTCTTCGCACTATCAAAGAATAAATAAAAAGGGAAGAACTAAAAAGAAGATAACTAAAAAAGGATAGCGGAAATCTTTGTTTCGAGTAAATAGCCTTTGTGGGGGATAGATAGCCGTTGGAGGTGGATTGGCTGATTAATGGTTAATAAGAATATTACTTAGTGTTTGGTGTTTAATTATAAATGATGAGTGTAAAAATCGAATATGGACAATTTGATTCTTCACTCTTCACTCTTCATTCTTCATTCTTCGTTCTTCACTCTTCACTCTTCACTTTCTCTATGAGGCATACAGCATAGGCGCTGATGCCCTCTTCGCGACCTGTGAAGCCGAGGTGCTCGGTGGTAGTGGCTTTGATGGATATCTGGTCGGTATCACAACCTATAACTTCAGCAAGGCATGCCTTCATGGCTTCTACATGTGGGTTTATCTTTGGACGCTCTGCGCAGATGGTGGCATCGCCTTATCCCAACGCAACAATTTGGTCAACCACCTCTGTAGCCTGCTTATTGAAGTCGGCTTTAAGCTTATTGAAATAAGTCTTAGGCGTCATGCCTGGCTCTGTGTGAGACACTCGACGAATGAAATCGTCGTGGAATACCAAGATTGCAGTAAGGATGTTGTTTACTGTGTCCTCATTTACATCACTTGAATAAAGCGATGCTGCTATACACTCTGCGAAAAGTTCTCCGCAAACGATGTTAATGTCCTGTTTAAGTTTTCTTCTGTTAGCCATAATATGTCATATTGTAAAATGTACCCTACAAAGATATTACTTTTTTAGTAAAGTTGTAGACTTAGCTATGAAAAAAATGTCAAAAACATGATTTTATTGCTTTTATCTCATCTATATCTCATGAAAAAAATGTAATTTTGCAATCGCAATACGCAGGGTAATGCGAATTATTCAACTATTAATAAATATATTGTAAAAATGAAAAAAAGTCTTTTGCAGAGCGAGAGAGCTGCTTATCAGCCAAAACTGCCAAAGGGTCTTCAGGGTGCCGTTAAGGTAAAAGAAGGCGAGCCAACACAGAGTGTAGGCGATCAGGAAGAAATCAAGAAAATGTTCCCTAACACTTACGGAATGCCTCTTATCGAGTTCGTTCCAGGTGAAGAGACTGTAGGAAAGCAGATGAACGTAGGTGTCATCCTTTCTGGTGGTCAGGCTCCTGGTGGACACAACGTAATCTGTGGTATCTTCGACGCTGTCAAGAAGCTCAACCCGGAGAACAAGGTCTATGGTTTCCTTATGGGTCCTGGTGGTCTTGTTGACCATAACTACAAGGAGCTTACAGCAGAAATCATCGACGAGTATCGCAACACAGGCGGTTTCGATATGATTGGTTCTGGCCGTACAAAGCTTGAGAAGGAAGACCAGTTTGAGAAGGGTCTCGAGATTATCCGCGAACTCAACATCAAGGCAATCGTTATCATCGGTGGCGACGACTCTAACACCAATGCTTGTGTTCTTGCTGAATACTATGCTGCTAAGAACTATGGTGTACAGGTAATCGGTTGTCCTAAGACTATCGATGGCGACTTGAAGAACGACCAGATTGAGACTTCTTTCGGTTTCGATACTGCTACTAAGGTATACTCAGAACTTATCGGTAACATCGAGCGCGACTGTAACTCAGCACGTAAGTACTGGCACTTCGTTAAGCTCATGGGCCGTTCTGCATCTCACATTGCTCTTGAGTGCGCACTCCAGTGCCAGCCTAACGTCTGCATCATCTCTGAGGAGGTTGAGAAGAAGGATATGTCTTTGAACCAGATCGTAGAGCAGATTGCAGGTGTTGTTGCTGATCGTGCATCACGTGGCGACAACTTTGGTGTTGTTCTTATCCCTGAGGGACTTATCGAGTTTATTCCTTCTATCGGTCGCTTGATCGATGAGCTCAACGACCTTCTCGCTGCGCACGGAGCTGATTATAAGGACCTCGACAAGGATGCACAGCGTGAGTACATCCTCGCTCATCTTTCTAAGGAAAATGCAGAGACTTTCGCAACATTGCCTTCAGGTGTAGCTCGTCAGCTTTCACTCGATCGCGACCCACACGGAAACGTTCAGGTATCTCTTATCGAGACAGAGAAGCTTCTCTCAGACATGGTTGAGGCTAAGCTCGCTGAATGGAAAGAGGCTGGTAAGTATGCTGGCAAGTTCGCTACTCTCCACCACTTCTTCGGCTACGAGGGTCGTTGTGCAGCTCCTTCTAACTTCGATGCTGACTATTGCTATGCACTCGGTGTAAGTGCAGCTCAGCTTATTGCTAATGGCAAGACTGGCTATATGGCAATCGTTAAGAACACTACAGCTTCTACCGACGAGTGGAAGGCAGGAGGTGTGCCAATCACTATGATGATGAACATGGAACGTCGTAATGGCGAGATGAAGCCAGTTATCCGCAAGGCTCTTGTTGAGCTCGAGGGTGCTCCATTCTTGAAGTTCTGCTCTAAGCGTGATGAGTGGGCTAAGGATACATGCTTCGTTTATCCTGGTCCTATCCAGTATTGGGGTCCTGCTTCAGTTTGCGACCGTACCACACGCACTCTCTGTCTTGAGCAGGGTGGCAAGTAATTCCCTTTTATAATTAAGGAGTAGATATAGAAGGGATAATAAAAATTATCCTTATCCATCTACTCCAATTATAATTAAATATTTAGAATGAGCGCAACTACCAGAAAGACGACACGACGAAATCGAAACACTTCGACATCGAAGCGTCGTCGGCGTAATGGTAGTTCCGCTCATTTTTCTTTTTTCTTACCCCTAATGCACATTCCTCGTTGGACCTGGTGGTTAGGTGGTATTCTTATAGCTGCATTCTATATCTGGGCTTTCTATTATTTCTTTGTCAGTCCCACAGGTTTTCGTTGGCGTGCGCTATATGGTGATGCTAAATATCCTGAAGGCTACGAAATCCATGGCATAGACATCTCTCATTATCAAGGCAATATCGATTGGTCAGAACTTCAAGGTAATGCACTAATAGAAAATTGTCCTTTGAGATTTATTATCATTAAGTCTACCGAAGGCTCTACACGCGTAGACCCCAACTTCAAAGACAATTTCTATCAAGCACGCGAATATGGTTTTATTCGTGGCGCATACCATTTCTGGAGCAACAAGTCTTCGGCAAGAGCACAGGCTTATCATTTCTTAAATAATGTGCATCTTGAAGATGGCGACTTGCCACCAGTACTCGACATCGAGCACATGCCGAAAGATACGCCAGTAGAAGATTTTCAGCGTGATGTGCTGACATGGCTTCATATAGTGGAAGACAAATATCATGTAAAGCCAATCATTTACACCTATTATAAATTTAAGGAGCAATATCTTAGTGCGCCAGTCTTTGATGATTATCCTTATTGGATAGCCCACTATTATGTTGACAAGGTGGAATACAAAGGCAAATGGAAGTTTTGGCAGCATACCGATGCAGGCAAACTACCAGGAATAAAAGGCTATGTAGACTTTAATATTTATAATGGTTCCTATTACGACCTACGGATGCTTACCATAGGAGCCGAAAACGAATAATAGTCGTGGTAACAACAGATGTTTCCACGACTATTATTCGTTTATTAATATGTATTCTAATTGTGGCTTTTTACAGCTATTATTTCTTCAGCACCAAGCAAGTCCACTCGCTGTCGCTCTTAGTGTCAATCTTTGATAGTCCGAGGCTTGATGCTTTTTCTATCAGCAAATCAACATCCGAAGCATAGAAGCCGCTGAGTATCAATAAAGAATCGTCTGCCATTACCGAAACAAAGGCAGGCATGTCTGCCAACAGTATGTTGCGGTTGATATTTGCCAATACCACATCAAACTTTCCTTCCACACTCTTAAGTACCGAAGCGTCGCCAAGCATCACCTTCATATTGCCAACACCATTAAGTTCGGCATTATGAATGGCATTCTCTGAGCTCCATTCGTCGATGTCGTAGCCCACAACTTCGCTTGCGCCAAGCTTTGATGCTGCAATACCCAAGATGCCAGTACCACATCCGCAGTCCAACACTCGTTTGCCTTTGATGTCTATATTTAATAATGTAGAGACAATCATTCGTGTGGTTTCATGAGTACCTGTACCGAAAGCCTGCTTTGTTTCTATTCCGATGCTGATGCCGGAAGCTATTCCGTTGCCATCATCGTGGCGAGCATCATAAATTGTGATGCTGTCGTTGATGTTTATTCTCTCGAATCCAGCCTCTTCCCATTCCTCGTTCCAGTTTTTATATTCTGCCTCTTGGATGTTGGCATTGATTGTAACATCAGGCAACATAAAGTTGCTGATAACATCGTTCATGGCATTTTCGTCAAACAATGATTCCTGCACATAGCCCTTTATTCCATCCTCTGTATCTTCGAAAGTTTCGAATCCTGCCTCGCCTAAAGCATCGGTTAGCAAGTCGCGAGCAATCTGTATCATGCCATCTTGGCATTCTATTTTAAATTCAGCTACAAGATATTTCATATTGCGTTTATTTTTGTTTCAAATACATAAATAGTTAAATACCTATGCAAAATTATAAAAAATAGGGAAAAACCTACTATGGTATAGGGTTTTTCCGTATATTTGCATTAAAATAGGTACTATTTTTGCACCAGATAAATAAGAAACAATAAAATAAAGAGAATTTGCGATATGAAAAAGATCATTCTTTTATTAGCACTTTGTGGATTGTCTACACTCAGCATGACAGCCCAAGACGACGACCTCTACTTCACTCCGAAGAAGTCGCACAAGGCTAAAGCTTTTGACGACAACACACCTGCTTACTACGTAGGTTCCAATCGTGCGGTAGACGAATATAACCGTCGAGGAAAGTTTCGCAGTAGCTACCAAAAGATAGTTGGCGATTCTATTAGTGATGTAATCGACTTACAGGCTGGCGATGGTCTCTATCCTGATTCTACGTATGTAGATTCCGACTTTGCCGAGACTTTGACAAAGAAGAGAGCACAAGGCTATAGATATGACGACGACGACTTTGAGTACACACGCAGAATGAGTCGTTGGGACGGTTTCTGTGGACCTTGGTATGCTGGTTGGCATTCGCCTTTCTGGTATGGAAGATATGGATACTACGACCCATGGGACCCTTGGTATTGGGATTATGCTGGCTGGTATTCGCCTTGGTATTGCGGTTGGTATTCGCCTTGGTATTATGGAAGCTATTATGGTGGCTACTGGGGTGGCTATTGGGGATGGCATGGATACTACGACCCTTGGTACAGACCAGGATGGGGTGGTGTAGCTGTTGTTCCTGGCGGAACTGGCAGGACTATAGCGGGCACTCGCAATCATGGCTCTGTGACAGGACACTTTAATAATGCCTCTGGCTCTACACGCTTTGGCTCTCGTGGCAACTACGGCACTTCTACCAGCCAGTCGCCAGCTCGTTTT
>HF994117.1 GCA_000436915.1 Prevotella sp. CAG:1092
GAGTGGGGTAGCCATCTGAGGCAAGGACCACGGAGCGGGAGACAGGGATGGTGCGAGTGCCTGGCATATAAATAGGTGTGCCATCGATAACGGCATACTGTCGATTTTGTCCTTCGAGCATAGCTTGTATGAGTTGTGGCTCTATGGTGCGGCGGGCCTCTGTGGGTGACATGCCGTTCTTGATGAGCTTAGCTCGCTGTAGGGCTATTTCTTGTTCGAAAGGCTTGGAATTGTCGTAATATTTGTTATCGATGATGGCTTGACAGTCGCCCACCATCCATACTTCTTGTAGCTGATGGCTGTAGATGATGGCAGAGGCTGTGAGGCGCTCTTCGGGATGAGCCGTCATTTGGGCTGTGATGCCGAGTTTGGCATATTCGTTGGCTATTCGCATGGTGACGCCTTGGCAGAAGTCGTCGATGGTGGCGCAGGGAGGCATCTGCTGTATGTAGTCGCTGATGATGAGCATAGCGAAGCGTCCATTCTTCATCGTGGGGTTGAGGCGCAGGGGTGTTTTGCTTGTGCTACCATCTATTACGGCTGCAAAGTGGGGTGTTATCACCATGCCGTCTTCGCAGTCGGCAGCTGTATGCTTGCCACAAATAAAGCTTTCTTGTATGTGCATAATGTGCATTTTTTTGATAAAGCGAACCTACTTTGCGCGATCTATTTCGAAGTAGAATTCGGTGCCGAAACCTTCTTCTGACTTGAACCATACGCGGCCATGGAGATAGGTTTCGCCAATGAGCTTCATGCTATAAGTGCCAAGACCACGACCTTCGCCTTTCGAAGAGTTGCCATAGATGAAGATGCGTTGCTGCTGTTTGGCTGGTATCACGGCATCGTTGTGGACGGAGAAGATAATCTTGTCGTCGGTGGAGTGGATGTTGTATGTGATAGTGGAGTTGAGACTTGCCTCGCATGCGTTTTTGCCCATGTTGGTGAGCACACGATTGATAAGCGACTTGTCAGACTCTATCTCCTCGTCGGTGATCGTGGAATTGATGTCGACGATTACGCCATAGCGCTCTTTAGCTATTGGGCAAAGGCTGTCTTTGATGAACTGTACGACGCTGTTTGCCTTGAAGTGAGAAATGTTAGGCTCAAGTTTGCCGTTTTTGGCATAGACGAGGTCGCGTTGAGCTGCAATCTCGCTTGACAATTGCTTAGAAATGCTCTTGGTCATTTTGATAATCTCTTTGGGGTCTTCAAACTCTGTACATTCGAGCAAGCCGTTGAGGGCACCTGTGAGATTGATAAGGTCGTGGAAGAATATTCGCTCCATCATAAATTCGCGATATTGGTCGGTTTTGTCGACCAATATTACTGCTGCGTATGTTTTGCCTTCGTGGATGAAAGGAGTTGAAATGACATGAACGCTAAATATACAATCATTGTCTACCAACATATCGCTGTCGGCAGTCAACCTCGTTTTGGTGTGTAGAGATTTCTTCAGCATGTTGCGAAGCTGGCATGTGGCACAATTCTTATGAAAGCCACAGCCTTTTGCTTCCTCTATGGCGTTTGCACATTTCAGCAAATCGCCAGGGCACATCTTTGTATTCTCGTCTACGGGAGAATTGTTGACAAACAAGACTTTAAGAGTCTCGTCGATGATTATGAATGTAGCGCCTGTATCATCCCAAATCCTGTTTTTCCGAATTATAGACCGCAATTCTTCTTGAGTAATCATAATTATATAGATCTATTTTTTCATTATCAAATCTACAAAGATATATATATAATTGTAAACTATGGTGTGTGGGCTGTGTGATTTATGATTTATTAAGAATGATAATCGAGACAATGATAGGCAAATTATGAGTTGACTATCGTTGTCTCGATTGTGGTTGTGGAGAGGAATATTGTATGAAAAAATACAAGCTATATACTTATATTTCTTCGATATTTCTTAGGGCTGCGAGGAGCTCTTGGTTTTCTGTTTTTGAGCCGATAGTTACGCGCAAGCAGTTGTGGCAAAGGGTGATGCGAGTGCGATTGCGCACGATGATGCCTTTGTCGACGAGATAGTCGTAGATGGCCTGAGCATCAGTCATGCGAGCAAGGAAGAAGTTGGCATCAGTAGGATACACCTCTTCGCATATAGGCAGGTCGCAGAAGGCTTTGATCATGCGTGTGCGCTCTTGTAGCAAGATGGTAACCCATTTCTCAACCTCGATTTTATGTTCGAGAGCGGTGAGCGCATGCTGCTGGCTGAGAAGGTTGACATTGTATGGATATTTCACCTTGTTCATGAGCGCAATAATCTCTTCCGAAGCGAAAGCCATGCCCAAACGTATGGCTGCGCAGCCCCAAGCCTTGCTCATGGTGTTGAGCACAATGAGGTTAGGAAAGTCGGCAAGATCGTAGCGGAATGGGCGCTGCGACGAGAAGTCGCTATAGGCTTCGTCTACGATGACGATGCCATGGAAATTGCGGATTACCTTTTCTATTTCGTCGCGGTCGAGGTTGTTGCCCGTAGGATTGTTAGGCGAGCAAATCCAGATGAGCTTGGTGTGGCTGTCGGTGGCAGCAAGAAGCTGGTCGGCATGCAGCTGGAATTTATCGTCGAGGAGTACTGGGCGATATTCCACATTATTAATATCCGCGCACACGCGATACATGCCGTATGTAGGCTCTATAGCCACCACGTTGTCTACTCCAGGCTCGCAGAATATGCGATAAGGCAAGTCGATAGCCTCGTCGCTGCCATTGCCGAGAAACATACATTCTGCAGTTACACGCTTTACCTTTGCCAATTCAGCCTTTAGCTCATGCTGTAAAGGGTCGGGATAGCGGTTGAAGGGCTTGTTGTATGGATTTTCGTTGGCATCGAGAAATACTGTGGCTTCGTGGCCTGAGTATTCGTCGCGTGCCGAGCTATATGGTGCGAGGCTCCAAATGTTGGGGCGTACGAGTTGTTGAAGGTTGAACATAATTATTGAGTTATTTTTAATGTTTTATGGGAGTGAAGCTGTTTACATTCTCACTCTCATTGCATTGGCATGCGCTTCGAGCTGCTCGTTTTCAGCCATTGTTACCACGGCTTTGCCTATAGAGTTTACACCCTGGGCGGTGAGATGCTGGAAGGTGATTTTGCGATTATAGCTGTCGAGGTTGACACCATTATATGCCAAGGCATAGCCGTGGGTAGGCAAGGTGTGGTTGGTGCCGCTGGCATAGTCGCCAGCACTCTCGCAAGCATATTTGCCAAGGAATACGCTACCCGCATTTACCACCATCTGTGCCAACTCCTCATAGTTGTCGGATGGCAAGATGAGATGCTCAGGCGCATAGGCATTGGCAAGAGCCATGGCTTCGGTATTGTTAGCCACGATTACTATCTTGCTGTTGTCCAAAGCTTTGGCGGCAATCTCTTTGCGAGGAAGGCGAGCGAGCTGTTTTTCCACCTCAGTCTCCACCTTTGAAGCGAAGGTCTCGGAAGTGGTGATGAGCAACACCTGAGAGTCGATGCCGTGTTCCGCCTGCGAAAGCAAGTCGGCAGCCACGAAAACCTCGTTGCAAGTATCGTCGGCAACCACGCATACTTCGCTTGGTCCGGCAGGCATATCTATGGCAACATCATGCAGCGACACCTGCTGTTTTGCTGCCATTACATATTGGTTGCCAGGACCAAATATCTTGTAAACCTTTGGCACACTCTCTGTGCCGTAAGCCA
>HF994118.1:0-456 GCA_000436915.1 Prevotella sp. CAG:1092
GGTAGACATAGCTTCAGTTAAGGTAGGAAACCGTTATAATTTGTCAATCACTGGTCAGCTGACCACACACAATGGAACACGAATTGATGCTAATGAGGTTACAGCAAACGTATTGATACAAGGTTCTGACAAAATTGTCATAATATTGTCAGAAATACCTACATTGGAGGAATTTGAAAACGGAACTGAAAAGGAGTTTTCGTCGAATGGAAACTTGATATTCGGTTTCACACCATTCTTATCTTCAAATGTATCTTCTGTGTATTATGCGGTCAAGATATCGTTAGGTGCGTACACAAAACCTGTTGCTGGTTATTTTGATTTGATGGACGAGGATGGAACCCCAGTAGAGTACAACAAGAACCCATTCACAAGCATTGGTTCAGTTAAGACTATTGCAACAGCATTGGGCGATGACTTCATAGGTGACAAGATTTTGGTTGAGGTTCGGTGTTG
>HF994118.1:518-2363 GCA_000436915.1 Prevotella sp. CAG:1092
TGCCGTGTTGTAGCTTCTACAACGAATGAGTTCAAGACACAAATCCCAATTAGAGGTTTGAAAAGTACAGTTGGTAACTCCTTGTATGCGTCTTTCGGAAACTCGCAGTTCAATGGTGTGTCGAGTTCTGACGCTAATGTCACAGTGTCAAAGATATCGGCATACTTGCCAGTTGGAAACTCTGAAGAGGATTTAGTTCCGTCAAGGGTTCCAATGGATATATACGGCACAAATGGCGAGGAGAACGGATTTATGACCGAGAAAGGTTCGTCTTCATTCTTGCGTTTGTCTAATGATGCGTATGCCTTGGTTAATATCACCGACAACACGTTCAACCAATGGGTGTCCAATGACGGATTCACAATTTCGGTTACGTTCAAAAGCGACTTCCACCCATATAACGACAGGACAATCTTCTTCATGGGTATGAATGACAGAAACAAGGTTTTCAAGTCTGGCATGAAGGTTGACCTTGAAAAGGTGTATTGGTATTTCACAGCCAACGGAACACAGCAGAAGATGGAAGTGAACATCAAGCAGAGCACTATGACAACTGTCGATTTTGTTTATGTTCATAAGGCTAAACTTATAGGTGGCCAAAATGTGGATGTTGGAATGGCGAAGATATATGTCAACGGAATCATCAATGCGGCAAAAGAGGCGAACGCATATCAAACGTCAATGCCAAACAAGATTTATTTGGGTGCAAACGTGTCAAGTGACGGAACCCCTTGGAACAACGCTGACGTGAATATTTATGGTTTGCGAATTTTCAACAAATACTTGAACGACATACAAGTTGTGGTCAACTCACATAATGACAGGGCGGAAAGGGATGAAAACAATTCGATAGACCCTGTGGCTTACGATATTTGGAAGAAGAAGAATTACTTATTGGACCCAGAGGAAGGTAGCACTGTTGCGAGAAGCGAGCTTTACAAATTGGTTGACAACGAGTACAAGTATCTTGAAAATGTTGGCTACGCTGCATTGAAAGCGAACACTCCATTGCCAATTGTGTATATGGACGGAACAGCGAGCAACTTTAATAAGGACTTGTTCTTCAGCACCAACTTGACCACAGAACAAACGAAACAAGTGTATGACAACTTTGAATTGTATTATTACGACCCAGATGTCAATAAGGAAATACACGCAGACACAATTGGTGTGTCTATACAAGGAACGTCAACTACAACGCTTAGGTCCAAAAACTTGGAACTTTACTTCAAGAAGCAGCTTGAAAACGGTAATTTGGAAATGTTCCAGCCAAAGGCGAGTTGGTTCCCTGAAAGTGAGTTTACGCTCAAGGCTGACGTTGTTGATTCAGCTCACGCAAACAACGCAACTATTGGTAAGTGGATTAACGAATATGCGTCAAAGACGATATTGGAAGACAACCCAGCAATGATTGCTGCAAGGGAGAACAAACCGCATGACGTTGACGAGAATGGAAAGGACTATGGAGTACAAAGCATAGTTCCTGAAGTAAAGCATACGCTTGAGGGTTTCCCTGTAATCGTGCTTGTTCGTTTCTCTGGTGAAAGTTCGCCAACCTTCTTGGGAATTTACTCATTCAACTTGGGACGTTATTCGTATTTCAACATGGGACTTAATTTCTTAAAGTCTTATTCAAGGAGGAAAAAGAATGCTCAAGGTGAATATGATGATGAGATTGCGCCAGCTTTGGTTGACGCTTATGTCCCATATAACCGTAACGAGACAATTAAGTACAACAACGGACAGAACGAGATTAGGCTGTCTGATGTGCATTCGTTTGAATTCGGAAGTGACGCAGATGACAATACGCTTGAACACGCAACTTGGTCGCAAGACAACTTGACT
>HF994119.1:0-7403 GCA_000436915.1 Prevotella sp. CAG:1092
TGGCATAGACTGTGTGTAGCGCCCCTTGATAGGACGATATGAGGCGTAAGACTCTTTGAGAGCATCGTCTATTTTCTTATTATACGAGAATGTGCTACCATCAATAACCATCAAGCCCTTGGAAATAGAGATTTTGGCTGAAACCATAATCTGCGAAGGGTCGGCATCCTTAGGAGCGCCAAGGGTGAAAGGCATGACGAGCTGACTAGGCATGGCTGAAGCTTGAGCCACCATAGCCATCGACGACTGTATGGTGTCGAGGGTTTGGAATATCTGCGAAGAGGCTGCACCCTCGTCTTCGTCCTGGGATAAGAAGCGAGCCATCTGATTGATGGCAGAAGCCTTGTCGCCTGGATTGACAGGACCGAGCACCAGCATCACATCATCTGAATATCCTGCGAGCCATGCTCCGCCAACCAAGGCAAAGCTATAGCCACGCTTTTCTTCCACGTCGCCTCCTGCTTTAGCAAGAGCCTTTGACAAAAGGTCGGCATCGTGGACAGCCGTACAAACGCCAAGGTTGCCTTCGGCTGTTTCAAAGAGATACACCTTTTGGCTAAGGTCAATGCCTGTTTTGCCAAGATCTGTGGTCTTGAGCAAAGTTTTGAGAACGAGAGTGCTTCCTACGCCACTCATCTGGGCAGCATCGACGGAGATGATAGCAGTAGCCTGCTTAGGAATGGCATTTACATAGTCGGTATTAGAGCAGCTGCTGAGCATGCTCACGAAAGCCATTGCCAAAATGCCTATTGCTGCACGAAAATATCTTTTCATCTTATTGTGTTTATTTACGCTTAGCGAGGTTTGCCATGGCTACAGCCATAAGGGCTGCAGTCTCTGTGCGCAGTCGGCTATTGCCAAGAGTGATAGACTTATATCCTTTGGCTACTGCCTGCTTAACCTCATCGATAGAGAAATCGCCCTCAGGACCAATGAGCACGGTAATGTCGTCGTCGGCAGGCAATTGCTGGAGCTCGGTATAAAGGTCGGTGCGCTCCACCTCGTCGTAGCAATGAGCTATGAAGACATGACCTTTGTGGGGAGTAGCGAGAAACTCCTTGAAAGTTTGTAGTTGGTTTACGACGGGTTTCCATGGTTTGCGGCTCTGCTTAACTGCCGACACCACAATCTTGTCGAGCCTCACGGTGCGCAGATTCTTGCGCTCAGAGAATTTGCAGTTAAGGAAGCTTAGCTCGTCGAAACCTATCTCGGTAGCTTTCTCGGCAAACCACTCCACTCTATCCATCATCTTTGTTGGAGCCATGGCGATGTGTATGTTGCCATGCCATGTTTTCTCTTGTGGCATAACTTCCTGAATCTCATACATGCAATGCTTTGTTGCGGCTATTGTCACCACGGCACGATAGAAGGTTCCTTCGCCATCCATCAGGAACATCTCGTCGCCACTCTGTAGGCGCAACACTCGCAGAGCGTGCATAGCCTCTTCTTGTGGCAACTCGGTTTCGTTGGCTGCATTAGGAACGTAAAAGTATCTTGCTTCTTTCATTTTGTTTATTACATAAAAACGTAGAATGTAGTACACCTTATTTATATAAGTACACTACATTCCACGTGGATATTTTATTTTCAATTAAACTTTCTTAGGACGGAATATCAAGGCAAAGGCTATGCCTACAACCAAGGCATAAGCGGCAAAGATATACCAGCATGATTGCCATTCTGTTACGCCATCTATGGTATAATAGTTTACCACCTGCTGAGCACCGAGGGTGCCGATGGTGGCTCCGATGCCGTTTGTCATGAGCATAAACAAGCCCTGAGCACTTGAGCGTATTTCAGAGTCGGTAGACTTGTCGACGAAGAGCGAGCCCGAGATATTGAAGAAGTCGAAGGCTACACCATATACTATCATCGACAATATAAACATCCATACGCCACTACCAGGATTACCAGCTCCGAACAATCCGAAGCGCAACACCCAAGCAAACATGGCGATGAGCATCACATTCTTGATGCCGAAACGCTTCATGAAGGATGGTATAAGCAATATACATACCGTTTCGCTCATCTGAGAGAGAGAAATCAGCATGTTGGCATGCTGAACTCCAAAGGTGTCAGCATATTCTGGTATACTACCGAAGCTGGTGATGAAAGGATTTGCAAAGCCATTGGTGATCTGAAGGCTCACGCCAAGCAACATCGAAAAGATGAAGAATATAGCCATACGCTTTTGCTTGAACAAAGCAAATGCCTTGAGACCAAGTGCTTCGGAGATGCTCTGTTTCTCGTTACTGCTGCTAACAGGACATGCAGGCAAAGAGAAAGTATAAAGGAACAACAGGATGCCTATGACGCCCGAAGTGGCAAACTGAAATTCGTTGGCTTGGAAGCCCATGAGGTCGACAAGCCACATGGTGCAGATGAAGCCCACGGTGCCAAACACACGGATGGCAGGGAAATCATTCACGGTGTCTAATCCTGCTTTGGTTAGAGCGTTGTAGGCAACGGAGTTTGAGAGTGCCAAGGTTGGCATATAGAAAGCCACACTTATAGAATAGAGGGTGAACAATGTGCCAAACGCAATTTCGCCACCCGCAGTATTTGCGTAATATACCATAGCTCCCATGAACAATCCTGCTATCAGATGGCAGAATCCCAATAGTCGCTGTGCCGGTATCCATCTATCGGCAACGATACCCATTATGGCAGGCATAAAGATAGATACGATACCCTGCATGGCATAGAATATACCGATGTGTTGTGCCATGTCATGGTTGACAAGATAGGTGCCCATAGATGTGAGGTAGGCACCCCATACAGCGAACTCCAAGAAGTTCATTAAAGCTAATCGAATTTTCAGCATCATAAGTTTAAAGGTTTTTATTATTAAGGTGCAAAGATAATGCAAACGAGTGGAATAACAAAAGAAATACGCAGTTTTCTTTTTTATTCCCGAGTGCAGCCTATCTTATGAAAAGATAGTGCAAACGAGTGGAATAACAAAAGAAATTAATCGTATTTTACAAGAAAATTAACAAATATCTTAGGTTCACATAAGAAGATAATAGTAATTTTGCAACAAAATCTGATAACACATAAAACAAATCTAAATGAAGAAAAGAATATCATCTATTTTCTGCCTTCTGGCATTGGCTATAATAAGCATACAAGCCAAAGACTACAACGTGAAAGACTATGGCGCTATTGGCGATGGCAAAACACTTGACCATATAGCCATTAATGCCACCATCGACACTTGTGTAGCCCACGGTGGCGGACGAGTGGTGTTGCCAGCCGGCACATATCTATGTGGTAGCATAAGAATGAAGAGCAATGTGGAGCTACATCTGATGACAGGCTCAAAGATTCTCGCAGCACCAGCATCGATGAAGGCTTACGACGAGGCTGAGGAGTTTGAGGGTACTGCATATCAGGATGGAGGACACACATATTTCAAGAATAGCCTTATCTATGCCATCGGAGCCAACGATGTTTCGATTACTGGTAGAGGTATGATCGATGGCGAGGGACTGACAAGACGAGATACCGAGAATGGTGGCAACCTGCATGGTGGCAACATCGGTACTGGCGACAAGGCTATTGCCTTTAAGCAATGCCGCAACATATTGATTCGCGATGTTACCATATATCGTGGTGGCCACTTCGGAATTATCGTTACGGGATGTGAACTTGGAACCATAGACAACGTCATCGTAGATACTAATCGCGATGGTATCGACATCGACTGCTGCAAATATCTCACCGTGAGCAACTGTAAGATAAATACTCCTCACGACGACGGCTTGGTATTGAAGAGTTCGTATGCGCTGAAGAAGCCTGTTATAACTGAGCATATCACTATAACTAACTGTGTGATAACGGGATATAAGCTTGGCACATTGCTCGACGGTAGCTACGTTCCTGAAAAGGTTGGCTGGGTATGCGGAAGATTTAAGCTTGGCACCGAGTCGAATGGTGGCTACAAGAATATCTCGCTCAGCAACTGCACCTTTATGTATAGCAGCGGTTTGGCTTTCGAGGAGGTAGACCAGGGCATCATGGAGAACATCGTGGTAAACAATATCACCATGAACCATGTGCACCACTACCCTATCTACATCACCACAGGTTGCCGCAATCGTGGACCAAAGGAGCGCACCACGGTATCTACAGGTCGCGACATCATGATAAGTAATGTGGTGGCTAACGATATAGACTCTTTGGCAGGAATCATAGTTACTGGTATGCCTGGCGAACCTCTGCGCAACATATCGCTAAGCAACATTCGTTTGCAATATCGTGGTGGTGGCAAAGCAGAATTGGCTAAGAAGGAATATCGGGAGCAAGGCACAAACTATCCTGAGCCTAAGTTTGCAAAAGAAACTCCAGCCTTCGGACTTTACGCTCGCCACGTGGATGGCATCGAGGTTGACAATGTGAGCTTCACAACCATAAAGCCCGACTATCGTCCAGCCATAATGTTAGACGATGTGAAGAATGAGCGCATCATCAACATCAAGGCTGATTTACAAAAAGGAAGCAAAATGATAGTGAAGAAGAATGTTGCGAAATAACTAAGAAATAACTATAACTAAGAAATAACAACAACTAAGAAATAACAATATAATAAAAGCCAAGAAAATCATATTTCTTTTCTTGGCTTTTATTTCTTACTTTTATTTCTTATATGTGTATTCATTCATCAAAAGAGAGTCTTCTAACGAGATGATGAATACACATATTTTTTGCCCGTCCACACGAGCTTGCGCTTATCAGCAATTGCTGTCATGCTCGCCTTATTGTCCTTAGCTGCCATTGGCAACGACAACGAAAGGCAGATATCGTCGTTTTCTATCGACTGCTGAGCGCTAACGAGCGCCACTACAACATCGTTTCTAAGCTCTGCGTATCGCTCTTGGCTTATGCTATCAGGCTTGGTATATAGGCTGTCGGCAGCATCTGCGATAGATGTAAAAGGCAGATATTTGCTTGCATCCAACAGCTGCCAATCAAGGCTATAGAAGCTTATCTTGCTCTCGGGTTTTGGAGCCTTGTAGGTGTAGACCATGCACACCAAGGTGTCACCTTCGGCTGTAGGCAAAAGGCGCATAGATAGCTCGCTGGCTTTTGTAACCATAATGTGGAGATAGTTTGCCGTGATGGTATCCATAACGCTATGCGAACCGAGGCGGTTGTTAACCTCTGCCTTCACCTTATAGTCTACGAGGTCGAGCATTTCGAGTCGGCGAACTTTATCGATAGCAACAACTACAGAGTCTGGCATCGACTTCCATACGCTTCTGATTTCTCGCGCTTGAGCTGTAGCAGAAAGAGCAATGAGCATCAAGGCTAATATATTTGTTTTCAGCGACATATCTTTATATTATTAAAGTGATTATAAGCTTCAGAATTCAAAGGGACCATATCTTAGCTGTGTGGTCCAGCCACCTTTGTAGGGCGAAACAAAGATTGTGAAAAGATGACCAAAATCCATTGGCGAACGTCCACCTTTATAGAATGCGGTATACTTATCCTCATAGTCTTTCGTTATAGCATGGCTACGTTTTAGCACCTTTGCTACTTCCTCAAGATGGCGCAACGCTTTCGCCTTTCCTGCCTGGCGACTATAGAAGCGAGCTTCGACCAGCTGACCATCAGAAAACTTGAAGTAAGCCTCGTCCCATGTCATGCCCTCGTATTCCACCTTATTATAAATAACCTTATCGGCTTCCACCTTTGCAGGCTTGCCCAAAATAGATTCTATATTTCTAAGAGCATCTGCATATCGAGTACCAAATAGTTCGGTCGACAGACCATGCGCATACGATAACGCTGTCATCATAATGCATACTGCCAACAACATTATTTTCTTCATTTCTTCTATTCTATAATTCCTTTTCTGATTTATCAAGCTGCAAAGTTAATCATTATCATCGAGAAATGCAAAAGAGAAACGATATTCTATTTCCCTTAAGCTTTATAAGAAGAACGCAAATGCAGTACAAAGTTAGGCGTTTATATCGGGAAATTGAATTATTTTAGCTACTTTTGCAAAGTTTTTCAAAATAAGCACAGGAAAAAAGAAAATATGATTACAGTTGATGGACTGACCGTTGAATTCGGCGGCACCACCCTATTCAAAGACATTTCCTTCCAAATAAACGAGAAGGACCGTATAGCCCTCATGGGTAAAAATGGCGCAGGCAAAAGTACGCTGCTCAAGATAATAGCTGGCGTACGACAAGCTACACGCGGCACTGTTTCCGCACCTAAGGATTGCGTCATAGCATATTTGCCACAGCACCTGATGACCGAAAACGGACGTACCGTTTTTGAAGAGACGTGCCAGGCTTTTGCTCATCTCCACGAGATGCAGGCAGAGATAGACAGCATCAACAACGAACTTGCCACTCGTACCGACTACGAGAGCGACGAATATATGCGACTCATAGAGAAAGTATCGACTCTATCAGAAAAATTCTATGCCATCGACATTACTCACTTCGAGGAAGACGTTGAGAAAACTCTTCTCGGTCTTGGATTCGAGCGCACAGACTTCAATCGTCCTACTAGCGAATTCTCAGGTGGTTGGCGTATGCGTATAGAACTTGCTAAATTGTTGCTAAAATCGCCAGACGTACTACTTCTTGATGAGCCTACCAACCACCTTGACATAGAATCTATTGGTTGGTTGGAAGATTTCATTTGCAACAGCTCAAAAGCTGTAGTAGTGATAAGCCACGACCGCAAATTCGTAGACAACATCACTACACGTACCATCGAGGTTACCATGGGACGCATCTACGACTATAAAGCCACATATAGCCATTATTTGGAATTGCGCAAGGAACGTCGTGAGCAGCAGATGAAACAATATGAGGAACAGCAGAAGATGATTGCTGAAACAAAGGATTTCATAGAACGTTTCAAAGGCACATATTCAAAAACCTTCCAAGTGCAGAGCCGCGTAAAAATGCTTGAAAAACTTGAGCTAATTGAAGTTGACGAAGAAGACACCAGTCGTCTACGCTTAAAATTTCCACCAAGCCCACGCAGTGGTGCATATCCTGTACAGATGAGCGATGTGGCTATGGCATTCGACGGTAAGCAGATATTCAGCGGAGTAAACCTCACAGTAGAGCGTGGCGACAAGATTGCTTTTGTAGGTCGCAATGGTGAGGGTAAATCTACTCTTGTAAAATGTATCATGGGACAACTACATAACCAAGGCAAGCTGGAGCTCGGCCATAATGTGCAGATAGGCTACTTTGCTCAAAACCAAGCTTCGCTACTCGATGGCGAGTTTACGGTATTCCAGACAATCGACGAGGTTGCCAAAGGCGAGATTCGAAACAAGATACGCGACTTGCTTGGTGCCTTTATGTTTGGTGGCGAAGACTCTACCAAAAAGGTGAAAGTGCTCTCAGGTGGCGAGCGCACAC
>HF994119.1:7433-12147 GCA_000436915.1 Prevotella sp. CAG:1092
TCTTGCAATTCTCAAATTGCTGCTTGAGCCAGTAAACTTGCTTATCCTTGATGAGCCTACCAACCATCTCGATCTCAAGACAAAGGATGTTCTAAAGCAGGCTCTTCAAGATTTCGACGGCACACTAATCGTAGTAAGCCACGACCGCGACTTCCTTGATGGCCTTGTCACCAAAGTATATGAATTTGGTCATGGTCGCGTACGTGAACATCTCTGCGGCATATACGAGTTCTTGGAATCAAAGAAAATGGAAAGCCTCCAAGAATTGGAGAAAAAGCACTAAGGATTCTACAAGAGAACAAACAACAAGAGGCAGCATATTTTATTGCTGCCTCTTTTGCTATTTTATCAATTGCTCTTTTTTCTTTTGCTAAGCAGCAGTATTGTAAAACACGTGTAAAACATGCCCACAAAAACTGTAAGACATGTGTAAAACATTTAGCACCCTTAGCTTCATTCTTGAATTACAATTACTTTATATAAAAAAATAAATGGAAAGTATTGATACACAACACTTTCCACTTAAATTATTTAGAGATAATATTTGCTATTATTCCTCAACAGCGGCCTGCGCCGCCGCCAATCTTGCGATAGGAACGCGGAATGGAGAACATGAAGCATAGTTCATACCAATCTTTGCACAGAACTTAACAGAACTTGGCTCACCACCATGCTCACCACAGATACCACAACGGAGACTTGGGCGAACAGCGCGACCCTTTTCAACTGCCATTTCGATGAGCTGACCAACACCATTCTGGTCGAGAACCTGGAATGGGTCTACCTTCAAGATCTTCTTCTCCAAGTATACAGGCAAGAAGCTTGCGATGTCGTCGCGGCTGTAACCGAATGTCATCTGTGTAAGGTCGTTGGTACCGAATGAGAAGTACTCAGCCTCAGTAGCAATCTTATCAGCTGTGAGGGCAGCACGTGGAATCTCAATCATAGTACCGATTTCGAACTGGATTTCGATGCCATACTCTGCGAATACTTCCTTAGCAGTCTTCTGGATAATTTCCTTCTGCTGCTTAAACTCATAGAGAATACCGATAAGAGGAACCATGATCTCAGGCATTGGGTTCTTGCCTTCCTTCTTAAGTTCGCAAGCTGCAGAAAGGATAGCGCGAGTCTGCATAGCTGTAATCTCAGGGAATGTGATACCCAAACGGCAACCACGGTGACCGAGCATAGGGTTGTTTTCAGCCAAAGAAGCTACACGACGCTTGATAGTAGCTACGTCTACGCCCATCTGCTTAGCCATAACTTCCTGACCAGCAAGATCGTGAGGTACGAACTCGTGGAGAGGTGGGTCGAGCAAGCGGATGTTTACTGGGCAACCATCCATAGCCTCGAGGATACCCTTGAAGTCAGCCTTCTGATATGGCAACAACTTAGCCAAAGCCTTCTCACGTCCCTCTACTGTATCAGCGAGAATCATCTCACGCATAGCAACAATCTTCTTGTCCTCGAAGAACATGTGCTCAGTACGTGTAAGACCAATACCCTTAGCACCGAAAGCGCGAGCCACCTGTGCATCGTGTGGAGTATCAGCATTTGTGCGAACCTGAAGCTTGGTGTACTTGTCGCAGAGGTCCATCAATTCCTTGAAGTCACCGCTGAGCTCAGCAGCCTTTGTAGGAACCTCGCCAGCATAAACCTGACCTGTAGAACCATTCAATGAGATGTAGTCACCTTCTTTATATACAGTACCGTCGATTTCTACGGTCTTTGCCTTATAGTCAACATTGATACCACCAGCACCCGAAACGCAGCACTTACCCATACCACGTGCAACAACGGCAGCGTGAGATGTCATACCACCACGTGCTGTGAGGATACCCTCTGCAGAAGCCATACCTGCCAAATCCTCAGGACTTGTCTCGATACGAACCATGATAACCTGGTGACCATCAGCATGCCAAGCCTGAGCGTCGTCAGCGTGGAACACGATCTGACCGCAAGCAGCACCTGGAGATGCAGGCAATCCCTGTGTGATAACCTTTGCCTGGAGCAAAGCCTTCTTGTCGAATACAGGGTGGAGAAGTTCGTCGAGCTTCTGTGGCTCGCAACGCATGATAGCTGTCTTCTCGTCGATCATACCCTCGTGGAGAAGATCCATAGCGATCTTAACCATAGCAGTACCAGTACGCTTACCATTACGAGTCTGGAGGAACCAGAGTTTGCCTTCCTGTACGGTGAACTCCATATCCTGCATATCGTGATAGTGGTGCTCAAGCTTATCCTGCAACTCGTCGAGCTGCTTATAAATCTCAGGCATAGCCTCTTCCATAGAAGGGTATTTCTCTACGCGCTCTTCTTCGCTAATACCAGCACGCTCAGCCCAACGCTGTGAACCAATCTTTGTAATCTGCTGTGGAGTACGAATACCAGCCACAACGTCCTCGCCCTGTGCATTTACGAGGTACTCACCATTGAAGAGGTTTTCGCCATTTCCTGCATCACGGCTGAAGCATACACCAGTAGCACTTGTCTCGCCCATGTTACCGAATACCATGGCCATAACGCTAACAGCTGTACCCCACTCATCAGGAATACCCTCCATCTTACGATAAAGAATAGCGCGCTCGTTCATCCAGCTGCGGAACACAGCGCAGATAGCACCCCAAAGCTGCTCGATAGGATCAGTTGGGAAGTCCTTGCCTGTGCGCTCCTTGATAGCTGTCTTGAAGAGGCTAACGAGCTTCTTCAATTCCTCTACAGAGAGGTCCTTGTCAAGCTTAACGCCACGCTCAGCCTTTACGCTCTCGATGATTTCCTCGAATGGATCAATATCTTCTTTGTTTTCAGGCTTCATTTCCAACACCACGTCACCATACATCTGTACGAAGCGGCGATATGAGTCGTAAACGAAGTGAGGGTTGCCAGTCTTCTCTACCAAGCCTTCAGCCACCTCGTCGTTAAGACCAAGGTTGAGGATGGTATCCATCATACCAGGCATAGACGCACGTGCACCTGAGCGTACACTAACGAGCAAAGGATTCTTGGTATCACCGAACTTTGAGTTCATCAAATTTTCGGTATGAGCAACGGCTGCCATTACCTCATTCTGAAGAATTTCCTTGATTTTTTCCTGTCCTACTTCATAGTATTCGTTACAGCAGCTTGTTGTAATAGTAAAACCTGGAGGAACAGGCACTCCAATAAGGTTCATTTCTGCAAGGTTGGCACCCTTGCCACCTAGTTCTTCACGCATTTTTGCGTTACCTTCAGCTTTACCATTACCGAAGGTGTAAACTCTTTTTTCACTCATGGTTAATTTAGGTATCCAAATGTTTATAATA
Organism: Prevotella sp. CAG:1092; assembly: GCA_000436915.1. Lineage (GTDB taxonomy): Bacteria > Bacteroidota > Bacteroidia > Bacteroidales > Bacteroidaceae > Prevotella. The sequence continues at coordinate 10,736 of HF994119.1, forward strand.
TAGTTTAAGATATTTCGATGTCAATGAGTGCAAATTTAATATTTTTCGTTTATTCTACAAAATATTTATTAGAAAAAATGTCAAGCATATATTACAAAATAATATGTTTGCGATAACAAAAAACAAGCATTCACCTACATTAAAGTCAGAAAGAATATATAAATACCGAAATAAAAACATTTTTCTTAATATTTTCCTATCATTTAGACATATTTATATCTATTTATTAACCTTAATGTAGAAACAAAGAAAGATAAGTGTTGCTGCATTCGGAAATAAAAAACAAATGAGATTTGTTTTTTATTCCACTCATTTGCATTAACTTTGCACACCAATTATAATATAAAGAAAAAACATGGCAAGAAAAAAGAAACCACTTCCATTATACGAGAATGTAACAATGACCGACGTTGCCGCTGAAGGCAAATGTCTGGTTAGAATAGACGACATGGTGGTGTTCGCACCTTTCTGCGTGCCTGGCGATGTAGTCGACTTGCAAGTCACCAAGAAGCGCAAAAGCTATTGCGAGGCTAAGGTTGTGAAGGTACATAAATATAGCGACACACGCATAGTTCCTCCATGTAAGCACTTTGGTGTTTGTGGTGGATGCAAATGGCAGAATCTGCCTTACGAGGAGCAGCTCAAGGCTAAGCAGAAGCAAGTGCACGACCAGCTATCTCGCATTGCCAAGGTAGAGCTTCCTGAATTCCGCACCATCATGGGCTCGGTGAAGACTTTCGAATATCGCAACAAGATAGAATACGGATGCTCCAACAAGCGATGGTTCACCCAAGAGGAATTGCAGGCCATGCCAAAGTCTGACAATCCTGACGGCTCTTTGTTCCAAAGCGATGGCAACGTCCTCAATGCCATAGGTTTCCATATTCCTGGCGCTTTCGATAAGATTTATCCTATCACCAAGTGTTGGCTCATGGACGATTTGCACAACGATATGCGCAACTCCATCGACGCTTATGCCAAGGAGCATAATCTTAGCTATTACGACCTTCGTGCGCAGCATGGTTTGTTGCGCGACATCATGATTCGCAACTCTAATACAGGCGAATGGATGGTATTGGTACAGTTCCACTACGACGAGCCTGGCGACGAGGAGCGTGCAATGGCGCTTATGCAGTTTATTGCCGACAAGTTCCCTCAAATCACCTCCCTACTCTATGTAGACAATCAGAAGGGCAACGACACCTTTGGCGACCTCGATCTCACCGTCTACAAGGGCAACGACCATATCTTCGAACTTATGGAAGACCTCAAGTTCAAGGTTGGTCCTAAGAGTTTCTACCAGACCAACACCGAGCAGGCTTACCATCTTTATAGCGTGGCACGAGAATTTGCCCAACTCACAGGCAATGAGCTTGTCTACGACCTCTATACCGGCACCGGCACCATAGCCA
>HF994120.1:0-13238 GCA_000436915.1 Prevotella sp. CAG:1092
TACATTGCGCTCGCTTGCATTATCTTTGCATAAGATTGGCTGTACTCGCCAATCTGAGAGTAAACTTCTTTCATATTATTAAATGCTAATATTAACTTTATGTTGATTCTAAAATCCTACATTACTCGATTGGCCGCATCGTTGTTTCTTGCAGTGCTAACCATATATTTGTCCGTTGCTGATAATAATAAGGTTGATATTAGTTTGTTCGGCTATAAAGTCCAACCTCCAATAAACAATCTCTCAGAGTTAGGCATTGGAACGGCACAAACATCTGCAAGTGTGTCTTCCATGGGAGCTTCTATTTGTGATATATTAATAGATGCTCCCAAAGGTCCTGCAGGAGTGAAACCGCAAATCGGTTTGTCGTATAATAGTTTGCGTGGGGTGGGGCTTGCTGGGTATGGCTTTGATATATCTGGCATATCTGTCATTACGCGCGGAATGAGAGATATATACCATGACGAAAAAAACAATGGCATAAGCTTTACAGATGATGATGCTTTCTTTCTTGACGGCAAGCGGTTGATAAAGTCTAATGATGTAAACGATAAAGTGACGTTTAATCCCGAGGGGGATATGGATATCACAGTATACATGGAGCACGACGAGAAATCCCATGAGATACCTGTATTTATCGTACAAGACTCTGAAGGCAACACAATTACATACGGAAGTTCTGTTTCCACACGCAACGATTACACATCTTCGTCAGGCAAGTATTGTAATACAGCGTGGTATGTCGACAAGTGTGTTGACAGATGTGGCAACATAACTCAATATCATTACATAAAGGATAATATGCATGTGTATCCGTTAAGGATAGAGTATGGTAGTAATGTTGGTTGCAGTGTGTCGAGTAAGAATGTTATTGAATTTTCTTATGACTCTCTGCCTGCGTCAGAACGTATTCCGTATCGTTGTGGCGGTAATCAAGCTTTTGTAGGACTAATACTGAAGAAAATTACAACAAAGAGTGGTAATGACATCTTTAGGCAATATACTTGTGAGTATGGAGATGGTGCGCCGGCGAAGAGACTATTGAAAGTAACAGTGGCTAACGATAAAGGAGAAACATTGCCTCCTACAACACTGGCATGGCATCCCATGACTTCAAACTATTCTGCTTCCGATATAGACATCCAGTTGCTCGAAGAAAATAGAGATCTAAAGATAAAAGACCGCCAATACCTTAGCCTCGATATAAACTCCGATGGATATGACGATATAGTGGAGTTGTCTAACGTAGAGGAAAAAGGACATTCTGAAGGTGGCATACATTATTATACCTACCTAAATTATTATAAAAACACGGCTAAGTATGATAGCAAGAATCCGCAATTTGTATATTGCAAAACGCTAAAACTCTCTCCAAACATATCAGGCAAGTTGTCTACGGCTTGGGAAATGCCAGCGTGTATTGACTTTGATGGTGATGGACTTAACGATATTGTAATCTGTGATAAAAGGGAAATATATGGCGATAATGACGTGATATGGACAATAGTACCAGGTAAAAGCATTGCCGATTATTCATGGGATTACAATATGCTTTCAATCCATACAAAATGCAAGGGAACAAGAAATGTTTATACCTATGGCGATTTCAATAACAATGGGAGAACCGATATCTTACAGATGGAACAAACCCCTGTTGTAGGTTTATATCCATGTCATTTTATATCTTGCACAGATAGTATCGTTGCCAATAAGCGTATGGTGGCAGATTTTTCTTTACCACTCAGTTCAGAGCCTTGCCGACTATTTGCATCTGATTTCGATGGTGATGGTACGGAGGATTTGATGGTAGTCTGCAAGACGGAGTATAGCATCTTTTGGAACAATCGTGATAGTATTCCTTTTTCTTCTGGCAATATGGTAAGTGGAAACAACGTGAAAGAAGTAACGAATATACAATTGGGCGACTTCAATGGTGATGGCATGGCAGACATCGTAATGAACCAAGAAGGGGAAAGTGTATATAGGATAGCTTTCGCCAATGGCGATGGTACGTTCTCAGAAGGCGAAGCTTTTATGCCAAATTTACCAGCAGAAAATCAAGACAAGGATAATGTAAAATATACCATGGTGGTAACAGATCTTGATCGTGATGGACGCTCTGATGTCGTAATAGCAAAGGCTGCCAAGTCGAAAGTCAAAAGCAATGATATAGTCTGGCTTTACTCCAATGGCAATACACTTGTTCAGAAACGTCATGTCTCAATGTCTGGCGAGGACGAGTCGAAGTGGTTTAACACGATGCTTGGTCATTTCACAGGCAATGGCTCACTTGGTTTGATACATTTTGGAGGAAACATCCTTAATGGAGATGACACTTGTGGCAAGAGACTTTATAGCGACTCATCATGGAATTGTGAAAATGGCTTGTTGGCTTCAGTAACAGACGGAATGGGTAAGAAAACGACTTTTTCGTATACTATGCTATTTGATACTGGCGTGTATACTTGCTCGAAGAAATCTGCTTGGCCAGTGCTTAACGTCAATTTTCCTCTTACCATTGTAAAGAGTATGTCAAAAACCAATGGAACTTATGATGATACAGAGTTTACATACAAGTATTCTAACCTACAAATAGAAAAAACAGGTCGTGGATTGCTGCCGTTTGAAACAATGGAGATTTATGATGACTGCAACGAAATCACTACAACCACTACAATAAAGAAATGGGACAAAGAATTGTGGCTCCCATTGTCTACCATATCGACCAAAAAAGGTAAGGATTGGACATCGATAACCGAAACAGATAATGCCATAATAAAAAAGCCTAATAAAAACTATATTTTGCTTCCAAGTAAGATAAATGAAACAGACCCAGAGGGATTGATTACAAGCATTGAGAATTTTTATGACCAAGACTATGGGTATATAACATCTTCCAGCAAGTATTTAGACAATGGTCGCATGTACGATCTGACTTGTTTCGACGAATATAAGAAATACAAGGGAACGTGGTTGCCTACAACAATATATACAACTACGAAGCATAGTGATGACAAAAACAAGTGTGTGGCAACAACAAAGGTAGAATATTACGACAATGGTCTTGCCAAAAATACCACCACTTTGTTTGGTACGGATATGGCAACAACAAAATCTATGTCTTATGACTTGTGGGGCAATATGGTAAGTGTTTCTGTTTCTGCTCCAAAAGCCAAATCTGCCACAACTTATTTAGATTATGACTCTACAGGGTGCTTCCTTATAGGTAAGCGGACAATGCCAACAACAACATCTTTAGCCTATACTTATGACAAATTTGGTAATATAAAGTCCATGACAGACAATACTAACCAGTCTCGTCCTTTGATAACGACATATACTTATGATTCGTGGGGACGCCTTTTGCAGACAATATCGCCAAGAGGTGGGGTGAGTGCAACGAAGATATATGCCATGCCAAATAATGGATATGCCGTGGCGAGCATGGGGAATGGCAGTCCATGGCGCATGGTATGGTATGACCAAGTGGGCAGAAAAACGAAAGAGCAAACCATAGGGATAGGCGATGTTGTTGAAACAAAAAGCTATGTCTACGACAAGGTCGGCAACATGACAAGCGCAAAGATGGATAAAGGTGCGCTCAACTTTTCACAGACAATGGAATACGATAGCAGAAATCGAGTCGTGAAGATGTCTGATAGTCGTGGCAATGAGCTATTGATGTCGTACGGACCTAAAAAGACAACAACCATTCGCAACGGAAAGAAATACACCACATCATACGACTCTTGGGGAAATGTGAAGGGCGTGAGAGACCCTCTTTGCGCTGTTTCCAACTATTATTGTTCCAATGGCAAACCAAGTAAAAGTGGCATATATCCTTTGTATACCACTATGGAATATGACATTGCTGGCAATCGAACCAAAATGGATGACCCAGATAGTGGCGTTACAACTTATGAGTATAATGGTTTGGGACAACTGCTCACACAAACTGATGCCAGGGGCGTGACAACAGAAAATATCTACGATGATTTGAATAGACTCGTAAAGACAGATATTGACGGAATATCCACGACTTACGAATACGGCAAATCTGGCAATTCTTTTGGCTTACCCATGAAGGAACAGGTAAATGACATGAAAGAAGAGCGAGAATACAATGAGTATGGTGATGTGATAAAGGAAACGAGGAACATAAAGGGCAGGAATATGTCTTTTGAATATTCCTACGACTCTCTCGGACGTGTGCGTGAGCAAACTTTCCCCAATGGATTGAAGCTAAAGTTTGTTTACGATAGCTATGGCAACCATGTACAAACACTCAAGGGAACTTCAAATGTTTGGAAGTTCCTATCGTTTGATGGAAAGACACAAAAAGAGCAGATAGGCAAGGATTTCGTGCGCACAACAGTTCTAGACAGTTGTGGCTATCCTCTGTCCATAAGTTTGATGAAGGGAACTAAGATGCTTCATGAGATGAATTTCCATTATGACCCACAGACAGGTAACTTGATGTCGCGTCGTGGCATGGAGCCTGAGGGCTCACCAGAGGAGTTTACTTATGACGACCTTGACCGACTTACCTCGTATACCGAGCTAGATCATTATGTGCATAACATGGAGTATGATAAATATGGTAGGATAAAATACAAGTATGGTGTGGGTAACTACGAGGTAGGACATGGGCACAATGTTATGCAAGTCTCCAACGAACTTGACTCAATAACAGGCTATCCGCAAGCTGTATTGTATAATGGGTATGGAAAAGTTGTTCGCATAACAGGTATAAACGGCACACTGAATATTGAATATGGCCCAGACATGGAACGTTGGTACGAGAAGGATGACAGAGCAAACCGCACAATATATTTTTTTGAAGACTATGAACGTCAGGAAAAGTCTGATGACTATCTTGACATCTGCTATCTTGACGGAGGAGTTTTGTATATGTCTTCGCGCCATTCTGCAGATGTCTATTGTGCCTTTACCGACAATCTCGGGTCATACGTGAAAATCTATTCTTCTTCAGGCGAAGAGGTGTTCCATTCTTCTTATGACGCATGGGGTAAGCCTAAATGTTTGAAAAACGATATAGGCTTCCACCGTGGATATTGCGGTCACGAAATGATCGATGGAGGATGGCTTATAAACATGAATGGCAGGATTTACGACCCATGGCTTGCTATGTTTCTTAGTCCAGACAACTATATTCAAGACCCTCTGAATAGTCAGAATTTCAATCGTTATAGCTATTGCATCAACAATCCGCTGAAATACACCGACCTAACGGGCAATATGTTTGAAGTGTTCATAGCTTTCTCGTTATTCAATATAGCGAGCAACATGATGATAGCCTCGATGAACGGCCAAAATATGTGGAAGGCAGCTGCCCGAAGCGCATTGGTATCGTTTGCCACCTATGGCATCGGACAAGCCTTTGGCAATATGGGAAGCATAGCCCACGAGGCTTTGCGTGCAGGTGCGCATGGCGTAGTGGGTGGCATAGCTAATGTTCTTGGTGGTGGAAGTTTTGGTAGTGGCTTTTTGTCAAGTTCGTTGTCTTCTGGCTTGGGCTCATATATATCATCACTTGATATGAGTATTGTGGGTAAGTATGCTTCTTCCGCTATTGTTGGTGGAGTCTCTGCTTGGGCGTCAAGTGGTGATATCTTGTCGGGCGCATTACAAGGGTTGACAATAGGATTTCTCAATCATGGAGTGCATGAGAATAACATTGATAAGGAAATCAATTTATCAGAAGTAGAAGTTATAGGCAATGCGCAGCTTTACAAGTATACCCAAGCGATAGGTATTTATGCGACATCGGAAAATGCTCTAACAATCTTAAAAGGATTTAATGACTGTATGCGCAAGGTAAGAATTGGAACCAATGGTAAAATGTATTTACCAAAGAAAAAAGGTCAGTTTAGAGGAAATCAATATGTGAAGACAAAACCATTGAAAGGAATTCCTTACTTGGGAAAAATCAATAAAGTTTATCAAGCAGCAGAAGATATCGGAGAAATTAATATTGCTCTGATTGAGGATGGTGGACAATGGGGTGAAAATTGTGAAAGATGTGTTGTGAAATTGACGGGAAAACATATAGGAACAATAGCTGGCTCCTATGCGGGAAAATTATCTGGACAATATTTTGGCCAAGGCGTTTTTTCAGTTCCGTTGGGTATAGGTATGGGTATTGCAGGAGGTTACGTAGGTGGAGCGTTAGGTGAAAATATTAGTTTGTGGATTTACGATTCTTGTTATTGATTAATTTTAATATATTTATTATGTTCATTTTTTTTAATAGAATATTGTATTCTCTATATTGTTGGGAAATGGTGTTGGATAAAGTCGTGGATTTTTTGTTTACACCATTTAGGTTGTTACTTTCTAAAGCTGTTTATAAATTAAATTTGTTTGGAAGTGTCAAAAGGCATTATCATAGTTATGAAGAATTTGAAGAGGATAAGAAAAGAGGTTATGAGGACCTTACTTGTAATCTTGATTATGGGACATGCTCGTATAGAAGTAAAGGAACATTGTGCGCATCATTAATGCCATATTTCATGTTGGTAATATCCATTAATAAGTATATGCGTGTTTTACCAATGCCAGATATGCCGTTTGAAGCATGGTTGCTTATAACAGCGACTCTTTCAAGTTCGATAATAAATTTCTTTTGTTTGCGCAAAGATAGGTTCAAGACATATTTCAAGAAGTTTAAAAACAAAAAGAATATTCTAAAATGGCATCTCGTGTGTTTGTTTTATATTATAGGTACATGTATATCGACTTATTATGCAATAATGTTTTTTAATGCGGAACGTTTTGGATTTAAACCGTTTTGATTACTAAGCATTTATCATCCTGTATTGGGTACAAATTAACAAAAACAGTTATGAAACATTTTTTGATTACAATATTTCTTACATTATCGATATCGTGCAGTACCTATGCGCAAAATGCCATTTACTATGGCTATGATGCCGCAGGCAACAGAATCTACAGAGAGTTGCGCTCACAACCGGGAAAGAGAATGCGTAAACAGATGGATGGTGATACATTAAATATCAATGGCAGTAATATAAGGATTAGACTTGATGCAAGCCGACAGCAAATATTGATATCTGTTGATGGCAAAAAGACTGATTGCAATATCGTTGCATCTTTGTTTACGATGGATGGTAAACTGATTTACAAGACGAAAGTGGAGACGGAAAGCATCTCTATACCAATATTGTCATCGTATGGCAGGATGTTTATTCTCATGGTGCGAGTTGGTGGCATTAGTGAAAGTTGGAAGATAGTGATATGACGTATGTTCCTGCAATCATTGACGATGATATGATAGCTGCATTCTTCTATTTAGGTTCTTATGGAAAGGGTCCATCTGTATTGCCTACAAGCTGCAAGGTTACTGATACAGATGATGAAGGAACATATGTACAGACCTACTCATGTAGCTACACTCTGAATAGTGACGGAACCGTCAATACGTTTAATGGCATAGAAAAAGAAAGGGAAAAGGGAATGAAAAAGATTTTTAGTAATTTTATTGTTAGAATGAACAAGACAGTCTTTGTGTTTGCTACAGCGGCTGTATGTGCGTTAGGTACATTATCTTGTGGTGGCGACGACGATGGTGATGAAGCCGGCGGCGGTGGTTCGTCTGCAGGCAATACGGAGTCGGGTGTGATTCAAACCCCAACAGGAGGAGCTGTACGAGTGGCTCAGGCAGGAGAATATACCTTCTCATACAATAGCGACGGGACTCTTGCGTCCTTCTTTCAATAGCGACGGTACTCTTGCTTCCTTCTTTGATGGTGATGTAACATATAATGCTACCTATAATCCATTTACGTTGTCAAGCCATTACAAGAGTTCAAGTTTTGAGGAAACAATTTCTTTCGTTTTATCTCTGAATAATAATGGTTATATCTCGGGCGTCAGCACATCAGGAGTATATACCAGTAAAGAAGAGAAGGAGGTAAGTAAAGGAAATGGCTCTTTCAGCTATGATGGTAGTGGTCATTTGACACGTGCCGTTTTCAAAGGTAGCGGCTCTATCGAAGAAGATGGCCAGAAGTATAATTATACATCTAAGAGTGATTATACATTCACATGGGATGGCGGAAAGCTGGTGAAGGCTGTTTATAATTTTGTAGAGGGAGATGAAACGGAGTCTACAGTCGTTGAATACACTTACGGAAGCGATGCTGTACAGAATGTTACATGCCAGTATGTTCCTGCAATCATTGACGATGATATGATAGCTGCATTCTTCTATTTAGGTTATTATGGAAAGGGACCATCTGTATTGCCTACAAGCTGTAAGGTTACTTATAATGATGACGAAGATACATATGTAAATACCTACTCATGTTCCTACACTTTGAATAGTGACGGAACCGTCAATACGTTTAATGGCATAGAGAATGGAACTATGATTTATGATAACAAGACTGCTTCTGGTTCCGAGACTGCCGCAAAGTCGGTAATGATGAATAATAAGCATGCTAAGGGCTTACACAAAAACTTCTTCAAAAGAATAAGAAAATAAATAAACCTATCTAAAAAGATTAACTCGCAACTTTGGTTAATATACTAAAGTTGCGAGTTTTGTTTGTTTAAATGATGCAGTTAACTGACTCTTTCGTTCAGCCTCTGTTGAACGGTCATTTCAAACGACTTCATTGGCAAATGAAGCTATATTACTTTACCGTTCAACAGAGGCTGAACGAAAGGAGAAGTCTTTTGCCTTGAAATCCATAGTCTTTTGCATTGTAGTCTTTAGTCGATAGCCTTGGCATTTATAGTAGATTTTGTTAGAAACCATAGTCGATAGCAACAGCCAATAAAAAAGGCATTAGAATATTGTTTTGCCAATATCCTAATGCCATAATAATAAGAGAGTGGGGGAAATTTACTTGTTCTGATACTTAACGGTAACAGTATTAGCAAGCATTGACTGACCTGCAGAGATATACATGCCTGTGGTCTTCAAAGTCAAGGTGTTATTATTAAATCCTGTTTCGATAGGTGCTTCATTCTGAATTATCTCGGAATTCTCATTGAGATCACCTGCAAGCAACTTATTAGGAACATATGTAGAAGTTGTTACGTTGCGGTTGAGAAGGAAGCCAAGGAACAAGTCCTCACGTGTCATCATGAGTGCGAAGATGTTTACCAAGTATGCAGGTTCTGTTGTGTTAGGGCATACGCGGATGCTCTTATCTGTTGTGAAATTGTTGGTAAAAATCAAATTATATTCAGAAAGATCACCATTCTCATATTTCGCAGTTAGGTTCTCTTGAGATTCTGCATTGGCTTTGTCCACGATACTAACAAGGTGGCCCTCAGCGTCGTAGTTCCAAGCATAAACAATCTCTTCTCCTGTCTGCATGCTAAAACCTGTGCTGCTGGTGATACGACCATTCTCGTCAAGAGTATAAGTTAATTTCTCCAATGGTAACATTACAGGTGCTACAGTTACTGTATTTCCGCTGTATGCAAATTCCCACACATATTGATCATTTGTGGTAATCTTCTCCAATGCACCATCATTGTTGTAGTGGAATGTTGCTGTAAGAGGTTCGCTGAGCATCATATGATCTGAGATAGTGATGCTTTCGATTCTGCGATCTACGTATACTGCTGTTGTACCCAAAGCCCAAGTGTACTTGCCGCGAACGAGAGATACTGTATATTCGTCCTCTGTCAAATCAGCAGGAACAGTAAACTTAATGCCGTCCGCTGTAACTGTTGCATCAATGGTTGTACCCTGTGGAGTCTTATCGATCATATACGGTTTAGCAGCGTTGACAACAGGAATCAATACAATCTTGTCGCCCTCTGCGAAGCCGATACCTGCGATAGTTACTTCCTTACCCAATGCGAGACCGCTTGGTACAGAAATCGCTGTGATAGGGTTTTCTGCAGCAAGAAGAGTCATAGAGCCCAATGTCCACTTGTTGTTCTCAACCTGCAAAACAACATCTACCTTGCCCTCGTTGAGAGTGTAAGGAACGGTGAACTTAGCACCACTTGTAGCCATCTTTGCATTTACGTTGACAGCTTCACCCTGCTCAGGAACGAGCCAAAGAGTCTGACCTGCAGCAAAACCTGTGCCCTGGATAGTAACCTCGGCACCAATCTTAGCTGACTGAGGGATGGTTGGGTTTGAAACTGGGTTGCTTGGTCCATCATCGTCAGATGAACATGCTGAGAATGTGATAACTGCACAAAGCATCAGCATCATAGAAATCAATTTCTTCATAATGTTTTGGTTTTAATTGGTTAATTAATAAAGATATGTATATAAACTCTCTTTTCCTTTATTGTCTTTAGCGATTGTGATAATCGTTTATAGTCCAGGCTGGCTATTCAGAATCTTCTCTGTATCCTCGCTCGATGGGCGTGTCATGTTAGGGTTAACGATTCTGCCGTTAGGGTCGAGGAGAATGAAACGAGGAATACCGCTTATGCGATAGTCGCTCTGGAACTTAGAACCCTTGCCAATATGTAGCTGAGTGCCCGAGAGCGCTCCGCTCTTTACTCGTGCCTCCCACTTAGCCTTATCCTGGTCTATCGACAAGCCTACAAAGACGATGTTGCGTCCCTTAAATTTCTCTTCGAGCTTCTTAAGGAATGGCAACTCCTTTTGGCATGGTCCACACCATGTAGCCCATATGTCTATGTATACGTATTTGCCACGGAAGTCGCGCAATGTCATCTCCTTGCCATTTACGTCTACACCCTTGAATTGTGGTGATGGACGACCTACGGCAGCCTTGTCCCACTTAGCGCAAGCCTTCTTGAAGATATCGTTGAGGCGTGGTGAAGTGACGTAGGTGTAGTATAGATTCTGCAAGTCGGTGATATTCTCAACACCATTGCCCTCAACATAGGTGAAAGCCAAGAAATGAATCAACGCCTCGCGAACCTTCTCGCTCTGCATATTCTCGCCTATATAGCTCATCTCTGCCAACACTTTAGGATAGAACTGGCGGATATTCTTGCCTTCTTCGTCGAATACGTGAGAAGTCTCAATCATATAGTTGCGATACTCATCTACGTCAGCCAAATCGTCGTCCTCCTTTACATACTGGCGAAGAGTGTTGTAGTAGTCGTCGCCAAGCACCATAGTAGAGTCTTGAGTGAGATAAAGGTGGCTAACAGGATACATCAAGAATGCGTTGGCATAGAAGTATGTTATTCTGCCTTCTTCCATCTTCTGGAACTTATCGTCGGCAGCAAACTTGCGAGCCTTAAGCAGTCGCTTCATCGAAGCTATCTTCTTGTCGACAGTAGTCTTGAATTCATCCCAAGGCAATTTGTAAGTATCGTCAGCCAATCCTCTGAGCTGAATCTTGTTCAGATAGTCTACAGCCTTCTCGTTGCCACCCTTCACAGCGAAGGTGTTGTCGAAGTCGTTGGCATCAAACGAGATTGTCATATCGTCGCCCTTCTGCAGATATACAATCTTGAACTTCTCGCCATAATACACGTTGGCATAGAGAGCATCCATACCATCGAGCTGAACAGTAGCCTTACCATCGGTAAGAGCATACTCGTTGACGCTCATGTGGTAAACCAATACCACATTTGTAAGAACAGGGTTCTTGACATCAAACTTAACTGTGATGCCGTCGGCAGCCTGCATATTCATAGCAGCAAGCAGCAACATCAGCAGAGAAAATATTTGCTTCTTCATATTGTTTCTTTCTTTTTTTTTAGTTTATGATTAATACCATATATATGATAAGGTATTAGTTGGTACGCTCACGATAGATAGCATCCACAATCTTGGCAAAGCCTGTATAGGTTGTTGGAGCAACAGACGAGAAGTCGCCCTCGGTCTTCATACCGTCGTAGATACGAAGTGCTCCTGCGCCATTGCTCTCAGAACCCACGATGAGGTCGTAGTCGTGGGTAGAGGTTTCGTTCTGATAAAGGTTAAACTTCATCATGGTGATAGTCTCGCCATTGAGAGTGAACTGCTTGGTAGCCTTGAGAGGCAACTCAGAGAGGTCTACGCGGTATACTGTGCTACCTACAGCATAATACATATATTTCTTAAGCGAACTGAAAGCATAGCATGAAGCCTTGCTGATGTCAGTACAATTGCTCAAGTCGCCATAGTATGCCTTGCCTATACCGAAGGTACATTCGTCTGGCGAATAGAGGAGCATATCGCCCAACTGTATGCCATAGAGATAATACTTGTTGCCATCGCGAAGCAAGGTGTATGTTGTGCCCATCTTGCCTGCACCTGGGTCGTACTTAGTATTCTCCATATACACGAAGTCTAAGCCTGTAGGATATTCTGTGAAAGCTGTTCCTGTAACCATATCTGAGCCTTTATAGCCCTTAGCAATTTCTTCCATCTCGGTCATGCTATGATAAGCAACGTCTGAAAGGCCAATAGCTGGCAATAAAGGACAGCATGACATGAAGCACTTGTTAACAGTATCATACAAGAGATAAATAGAAGCATAAGACATTACTCCAATAGGTGCTCCTACGTAAGGTGCCAATACTGGTTGCTTGTTGGCAGCAGCAAAGAGACCCTGTATACCCATGTTTTGTGCATAGTAAGCCTGTCCGCCACTTACAAATATTCTCATCAAGCCACTATAGTCGCAAACTATGCTTTGTGGATGAAGGTCGGCCTGTGTAGCCACCTCGTATTTGAAGCTATAGTTCTTCTGCCATCCGAAACCATTCTTCGACAAGCGTGTAGCTCCATCGGCTGTTAAGAGATAGAATGGAGAATCGCTATATCCGCTCTTAGGCATATACTGTATGCGATAAGGGTGGTTGAGCTCCGGCATATCGGTATTGTTCTTCAAGATGTCCAGATAAGTCTTGTCGGTTACCTTAGATACCATGTCGAGACGTGTCTTACCGTTTACATCGCACAACACGAGCCATCCTTCAGATGATGTGTCGCTAACGGTAAGCGAATAGCTCTTCTGCCAGAATAGTCCTGTCTTCTTCTCTGTAGCTGTGAAGTAGAGAGTATATTCGCCTGCAGGAATCGTTACCTCTTGCTGCAAGTGCTTCTCTGTGCCCAGGATTGTTACCTCGTTGTCGCCCGACTTGTTTATAGCCTTCCACTCATAGGTGTAGGCATCAAGGTCGGTGATGTTGTCGCCCATAGAAGGGTCGAGGTCGATGGTAGAAAGGGTGAGCACCGAAATGTTTTCAGGCACACCTGTTATAGTAGGTTCGTTGAGGCTATGGTAGTCGTAGTTGCCCTCGTCTTGTGA
>HF994120.1:13254-16520 GCA_000436915.1 Prevotella sp. CAG:1092
TCGTCTTGTGAGCATCCCGACATCAGCATTGCCATCACGAACATAGCTGCCATTATTATCTTATTTCTCATGAGTTTTAATTTTTATGATTCAACCTTATAATAATGTTCACCTTACTTACACCTCGTAATATTGTAGTGCATTGCCATTAGCATCGAAAGCATTAGCATCGTAAGCCTCGCCATTATTGCGAAGTTTCTGTTGCTCTTTCACGTAGCTTTGCATCTCAGCACTAATATACGACTGCATGGCAAGAGTCATCTTAGAGTCGTCGTTGAAATCGGCAGGATTGAGGTCAAGCACCTTGCACGCCAATTCAAACTTCTGCTGGGTGAATACGCCAAGCAAACCTTTTTCCCAAGCCTTAGGAGTAGCTGTGAACTGATCGGAGAATACAATCTTGTAAGAGAGTGTGGTCACCGTGTCGCCATTGGCTGTAGTCTCTTGGGTTACAGGCAAGGTGAAGTTGGCATTAGGCTGTAGAGTTATCTGCAGATGCTTCTGCGAAGTCTTCAAAACAGCTGTGCGCTTTAGAGTAATCATGTAGTTGAGCACAGTTTCGCCTGCTGCCAACTCTGCCTTCTCTGGCAGTATGTAGTCTACACCTTCAGTAGCATCGTTGGATGTTACAGTCAAGGCTATCTCGCGAGCCTTGTCAGATGGACGACCCAACAACTGTATCTTTACAGGCACCTGCATCTCGTCGCCCTTCTGATAAACGAAGGTTACGTTGGTAGAATCCTGCAAGATGTTGGTGTTGGAGCGATTGTTGAGATATATGCCGTCGATATTGTCGAAGACTTCAGGAGTCTGCTCACTACATGAGCATACTCCGACGATAGCCATCGCACCAATCAGCATGTTTTTTATCTTATTATTCATCTTGTTCATAGTCTTATGTCGTTAGGATGTTTATCTGTTTTCAGTCTCCGTGTCAGGCAATGGAACCACGAATATCAAATCGCTCGCCTTAGGGTTCTTGCTGCTTGTAGCAGAAGTGATGATGTCGCTATTCAAACGCTTGTAGAGAAAGAACAGCTGACCCTCGCCATATAGTTCGCGGATATACTCGTACTTCAGCAAGTCGGGAGTTAATGTGGTGAGACTTGCTACGCCACGGTTTCTGCGCAAAGCATTTACATACTGTACGCCAGCTTTCAAATCGCCACTCTGGCTCTCGGCAGCTATCAGGAACATCTCGCCCAATCTTACCATAGGAATCATCGTGTTTTGGATGCTTCCGTTAGCCACCATATCGCTATACTTATAGAAATAGCGGTTGCTACCTGTTGCCATCCAGCAAGCACGATAGCGGTAGTCGTCTTGATAACCACCTGTGGTAGCAGCACCACCATACACGAGATTGCTCATCATGCTGTCGTCCATACGGAACACATAGTTAGGCAAACGTGAAGGGTCGAAGAAGTTCTTGTGGATAGTTCCGCGACTGGTGTTGGTAAGAGCAAACAATACCTCTGAAGAGAAGAGGCGGTCAGGGTCGGCAGGCGAACCAATAACCAGATTCTTATCCACGAATGGGAATATATTCTGGTCGGCAGTCTTGATAACGTCGGTAGCATACTTGAAAGCCTCGGTCTTGTTGCCCATATAGAGATAAGCACGAGCCATGAGAGCCTCTACAGCATAATAGTTGAGGCGCAAAGCACGATAGCGCAAGAAATTGCTTGAGCCATCCTCGGTGCTGCTCATCATGGTGCCTTCTGTCTTCACAGGGTCGTTGGCAAGATAGTTGAGAGCATCCTCATAGTCGGTAGTTATTTTCTCCATCACCTCCTGAGCTGTGAGTATAGGCTCTGGAGAGTTGGTCTGCTTGGTATAATAAGGTATTGCTTTCTTATCGCTATCCTTAGAATATACAGGACCAAAGAGGCGCAACATATCGAAATGCAACATAGCACGAAGTGCCAAAGCTTCACCCTTTATGATATAGTAGCTGCCATCAGTAAACAGATTCTTGTTGCCATCGATGGTTCCCAGAATCTTGTTGCAGTTCAATATCAGCGCATAAGCCTTATTCCATGTTTGGTCAAGGCGGTTACGCCAATATTCGGTATTATATTTGTATGATGACAAATCCTTGTAGTTGCCCCATACGCTATTGTCGGTACCTATGGTATAAGCGCCACCCATCACCTCTATCATCTCTACAGATAGAGTCTGACCATATAGCGCATCGCTATTAAGGTCGATGTAGATGCCGTTGAGCATTTTCTGGTAGCCTTCTTCCGACTTTTGAAGTTCGCCCTCAGCAATCTGATCGTAAGGCTTCACCTCCAGCCAGCTGTCGCATGAAGCAAACAGAGTGGTGCAGGCTATTATCATTGTATATATTATTTTTTTCATCGTCTGACGGTTTTAGAATGTTGCACCTATTGAGAACGAAACGGTACGGGCAAAAGGATAGTCGATGCCTCGTTCCGCCTTGACAGTAGAACAACGGAAGATGTCGTTCATGTTGGCTTGGATAGAAAGAGCCTGCATGCCGAATTTCTTGGCAATGTTGAGTGGGAACTCATAACCGATGTTGATAGACTCGCAGGTGAGAGTATTCTCGTCCATCACGAAACGTGACGACTTGTCGGTCTTCTGTACCATAGAAATTCCCTTATAGAGAGCATTGCGGTTGTTTACGCTCCAACGGTCGTAGAGAGCACGACGGTCTTGGTTGTTGTAAACGTCGGCAGTTCCTATGTTCTCAACCTTATCGAAGAGGGAGCTGTTGAATAGCTGACCGCCATACTGATAGCGGAAGTAGCAACTGAATGAGAAGCCTTTGTAATAGAATGTTGTTCCCAACAATCCTTCTACATCAGGTTCTGTGTCACCACAAACAACCTCGTCGCTTGCATCGTAGGTAAACGAATATGTGCCATCGCGCTTGATGAACAATTCCTTACCTGTGGCAGGGTCGATACCAGCAGAGCGTACTGCCCATATTGCTGTAGGGCTACCACCATCGTAGTAGCGAGTGGTGTTGTGGAGTGATGTCTTTCCGCTCTCGTTGAGTGTGCTAAAGGCATTGCCGATATTGGCATACTTCGACTTGGCGTGAGTAGCGCTCAAAGAGATGTTCCAGTTGATGCGCTGCTGTGGCATGTAGATAGGCGAGAACTTGATAGTAGCTTCCCAACCATTAGTCTTCTGCTTACCAGCATTAAGGGCTTCGCTTGTTACACCCATAGAACCAGGAGTGGTGATGATAGCGAGCAATGGGTCGGTATTCTTGATGAAGTAATCAAGAGTCA
>HF994120.1:16561-18757 GCA_000436915.1 Prevotella sp. CAG:1092
ACCCAAAGTGGTGACATCGGCACCAAAGTTGTAGTTGATGGTCTCCTGCCAAGCCAAATCGTTGTTGCCAAGGCTATTGATGATGACTCCAGTACCAAATATGTTAGACATCAAGCTGTTGAAGATGTAGGTGGTGTAAGCTTGGTATGCAGAGAAGTTCTGATTACCAGGGTTACCAACAGAGGCACGAAGCTTCAACAACTGGAAGATGTCGCGATCTTCAAGCCATTTCTCGTGATGGATATTCCAACCCAAGCCCACAGACCAAGTGGTACGGAAACGGTTGTCGGTGCCAAACATAGAGGCACCATCGTTACGAAGGTTGAAGTCGAGCAAATAGCGATTGTCGTAAGCATATCCACCATTGAGATAGAAGCTCGACGCATGCTTGATGTTCTCAGAGTATCTTGGCTTGCCACCAGTAGGATAGTTGTTGGCAAACGAAGGTGCTGCAAACTGGTCGTCGGTGAAGCCGGTAGCCGAATAGCCATTGGTCTTGCTTGTGGTATTGTTGAAGTTGAAACCCAATACCGCATTGAGCTGATGCTTCTTTGCGATGAGCTTACCAAATGTTGCCGAGATGTCGCCCTCGTAGTAGAGATATTTCTGCAAGCTATGCTTAAACAATCCCTTCTGTGTGGCTTCCTTATCATCAAAGTCGGTATGCTCAGGCGACAAGCGTTCGTCTTGTGTATCGTCGTATTTGGTCATACCAAACTTAGCACGTACACGCAAATCGTCGGTAGCAAACCATTCTGCTATGAAATTATTAGTAAAGCCGCAACGCTGACCCTTATCATAGTTGTTGAGGTGAGCATTCCATAGAGGGTTTGATACAGGATTGTCGTTCAAACCATCTTCAGGATAATAAAGATATTTGTTTATCTTGCCATTAGCACCATACTTCTTGTAATATGGGTTTGCCTGTGCATATTCTGCAAAGCTTACGGCAGGATTGTTGGTCTCTAAATAGTCGATAGAGAGCTTATTGCTGAACTGGAACTTGCCTGTACGGTAAATCAAGTCGAGGTTTCCGCCCAAAGTCTCACGGTCGGAACCCTTCATCACACCATTAACCATACCATAGTTCAAGCCCAAGCCATATCTCACATTGCCTTCACCACCTTCGGCATATACATTATGCTTGTGAGTGAAGCCTGTGCGCAAAGGCACGCTGAGCCAATAGGTGTCAACGCCCTGCTCGATGTCGCGGAGACGAGAGTTGTAGAGATTATCCCACTTTATCTGGTTGAATGGGTCGCTGGTGTTGTCCTTATATACGCCAGCCAACTTTTCAAACTCCAACTTTTCGCGCGAGTTCATCAAATTATAATCAGAAAGGTCGGCAAAGTCGAGACTATAGTCGCCCTTGTATGAAATCTGCAACTTACCCTTTGTTGGTGCCTTGGTTTCGATAACTACAACACCATTGGCAGCCTTAGAACCATAGATGGCTGTAGACGCAGCATCCTTGAGCAAAGTTACTGACGCAACTCTGTTCATATTGAGGTTCATGACAGTTTCCAAAGTTGTTTCAAAACCATCAAGGATAAAGAGTGGCTGGTTAGGGTCGGAGCCATATTCCTCTTTGAGTCCAGCCACACTTGATTTACCACGGATTTCAATATCCGGCATCTTGTTAGGGTTGGAACCAGAAAGACTGTTCTCCATAATCTTGAACGAAGGGTCCAAGGTTTTCAAACTCTGAAGCACATTCTGCGCACCTACACTCTTGAGCTCATCGCCCTTGAAGGTGCTGGAAGAACCAGTAAAGCTCTCTTTCTTACGGCGATAGACTCCCGTCACCACCACGTCCTTGATGTTGAGAGCTTCGGTCTTCATCAAGATACGAGCAAAGTCAGCTTGGTTGTTTCCTGTGTATCGGACTACTAACTTCTTGTATCCGATAAATGAAAATACGATGTTGCATTTTCCCTTTATAGGCAGAGAGAAGTTACCATCGATGTCGGTAGTTACAGCGTTGGTGGTACCTTCTATAGCCACCGTTACGCCAATCATAGGCTCATGGTCTCCATTGTCAAAGACCTTTCCTTCTACAAACCCTTTCTTTACCGATACTTCTGTTTGAGTTGTTGCAAACTCTCCTGAATTCTGTGCACATACAGAACTAAAGAAAGGAGGGGTAAAGCAACAGCCTAACAGAATCAAGCGGTAGGCACTTGGGGATAAATAGTT
>HF994121.1:0-270 GCA_000436915.1 Prevotella sp. CAG:1092
GCCAACGAAGGCTAAGCCATTGCTGCGACAGCCTGTGAATGTGCCTATCCAAGGGCGGTCGGCTTGTGCTTTCTTGCGAATGGTGAAAGAACCATCGTTGAGCTGAGAAAGGCGGAAACCATCCCATGAAGCCCACTCAGAGAGGAATGTCTGCTGACGCTCATCGAAGGTGTTGGCGGCAGGAATCTCAAAGCCTGCTTGCTGGCGCTCTTGCCAATTATAGTTGCGGTCGAGAGGCGAACGACCATCGAGAGGTTGTACAGGCTCGTG
>HF994121.1:287-2737 GCA_000436915.1 Prevotella sp. CAG:1092
CAGGCTCGTGCCACATTTTACCGCCATCCATAGCAAACATAACATGACGATTGTATGTCTCTTTGCGCAAAGGCACATCGAAGGTTAGGCCAAGAGAGCTTATGAAGTCTTTGTCTTGGTCGCCATCATAGATGAAGGAATGAACCATACGCAACTGCTCGTTGGCAGCATAAGCATAGAGGCGGAGTGTGAAAGGCAACCAACGGCGAGAGCCATCGCTCATGGTTCCACATATTTTTATCAACGCACGCGAAGAGCCTGCACGCTCTACCACGGCGCTATCAACAACCGAGGCATAAGTGGCATTGGTGGTGGTAGCCACGAGATGTGCGCCATCGCAAATCTTCTTGCCATCCATAATAAGAGAGTCGATGAGATTGCGACCATGACGAGCGACGTAGAGTTTTAGTTTGCCGTTGTCGATGGTGATGGTGTTAGCATCTACAACAGGACGCTGCATAGTAGCCATGCTACCAGTAACGCCTGCCACGCCAAGCCATTTCACACTTCCATCAGGCCACATTGCTGTGGTCCAAGTGTCGGCAGCCATGCCACGAGGCTTGTAGTCAGCCATGCCACGAGGCTTGTAGTCGGAAGGCTTGCGAAGTTCGCCCTTGGCAAAAGGAATGCCGAGGCTAACGGGCATCTGCATACCCTCAGGCACAGAGCCTACCCAATGAAGTGGCACGTCTGTGGAAGATGATCTGCGCGAAGTGAAGTTGGCAATGCGTGTGCGCGACAATGTGGTACGAAAACCAAACCATCCTGAGGTAAGAGGGTTAGCATCGCGATAAGAAACAATGAGTTTGCCATCTACATAGATGTTTACCAACCCCTTTAGGCTCTGCACACGCAGATGATACCAATGATTAGGTTTTAGCAGATGGTCGGCATCTGTATACTCTTTGACAATAGCAGGCTTAGGTTCGCCATGATAGCGACGGAAACGGGTGGTAGAATTGTAGTTGCCACCATAGCCAAGATAGTAGAGCTGAAGTTGGCTACAGTTGGCAAACACGCCATTGCGCTGCGCCATTCGCTGGAAAATGTCTTTAGCTTTAGGGTCGGAAGCCATCCAAAAGAGGTTCATGTCGCTAAGGCGGTCGCCAGGCTTACCCTCGTCGACCACACAGGCATCATATTCTACAGTCATATCGCCTTTAAGTTTTTGGCGATGCCATAGTGTTAATCCCTTTGGCGAAAGAATTTCAAGTGTGTCACCCCCAAGTTGTGTAACCTTGTAGTTAGGAGATTCAGACTCCACACACCATTTGCTTTGCCAGTCGGCAGTAGCATTGGCAACGAGCGACATTGGCAATGCTACTGCTGTAAGCAACAAATTTTTAGTTTTTAAGTTCATTTCTGTTTCAGTATTTAGTTAAGTCTTTTATACGCTCTGTATTAAACTACTTTCTGAATTTGACGCTTCTGGTCTTTCCACCAGTCGTCCAGGTCACAACGTATATACCTGAAGGCTGTGTCGACAGGTCGTAACCATCAGCAGCTATAAAGTCGGCAACCTTAACACCATTGAGACTAAATACGCTGACGCTGAAAGTGAGCTGCTCAGGTGTTTCACTTCCGAAATGCAGACGTTGCGACTGCTGATTGTAAGCAAGAGCATATTCTGCAGGTTCGATATCACGGATGCCTGTGATATTGCCAGGCAAATCATCGCCTGGAATAATATACCAAAGACGATTCTGACTTGAGCCATTGCGATTGTCGTTAGTATAGCTCAGCACAGGCGTATTGTCGTTGGCGCCACCACCCTGCAAATTGGCAACATGCTGTGAATATTTGTTGAGCAGATTATAATATCCCGATGTGCCTTGAGGCACGAGCGACCACAACTGGCGCGAATCATCTTCGTTGGCTATTACCAGATTGAGCTGAGTGCCGACATTTGTTGTTGGTCCGACGTTGCCTATGGTTGGGTCGTTAAGAGCCTTATCGCTACTGCGATTTATCAGCTGGAAATAGTCGCCGACAGGTTTAATGTACCAATCTTGCGACTCACGAGATGCTGTATTTGAATATTGCACAATACTCTCGCCTGACACATCCAAAGCCTTAGTTGTTTTTGCATTAGTAATGCGATAGTAATAGTCGAGAGCCTCGAAAGGTGGTGTTGGCTCAGCAGGCTTCTTATTTGCGAATGCCGATTTTAGCCATTCTGAATGTTCTGAGATAAACGACTTGATATCAGACACATACTGGTCGTAAGAAGAATACAACACAATTTCATGATACATGCGTCTGCTAATGCCCCACTTCTGATAGTTAAGTTCTTGCGAACGTGATATGAGATTACTGATACTATCAATCTTTGCATACAGATAGTCCACGATGCCTGCATCAAGAAGTTCGTTGTATCGCTTATTGATGAGTTTTGCAAACCATGGGTCGTTCCACATGCGGTTCACCCATTCCTTAGTTTGCCCATAGCC
>HF994121.1:2773-11767 GCA_000436915.1 Prevotella sp. CAG:1092
ATGAGGCGGGTTTGCGGTACCAGGCTTTCGAGAGTCGTTGTTGTAGGCTATGTCATAGTCCCACAATGGTCCCCAATAAATCAGCGAGTCGGCTTGTTCCTTATAGAAATATGTGCTATAGAAGCCATCTATATTTGCAGTAAGCTCGGTGCATATATACCAATCTGCCAACGACACGCTGTCTACCCAATGACGATAGCCTTTGACAGGGTCGGCAAAGTCGGCAGACGACAATGCTTTCTCAAACTGTGCTACATAATTTCTGATATATTGGTTTTGCGAATAAACAATGTCTTCTTCATCAGGATAATGGATGCGGATAGGCACATTGTAGGTAGTGGTGGTGAAACAGTTGCCATCCTTGAAACCATCTACCTCGAGGAAATATCCACCTGTGATGTCTGAAGTGTCGGTTAACGGCAAGTCTTGCTCCTTAATATTGACACGGTGTGGACGAACATCTACTTGATCGCTAATCTGATAGTTGCCCATATAAGTGCCGTTGAGCACAAGGTCGACAAACTTGGCTGCAGGATTAAACTTCAACCCTGCAAACTCGCCCATGAACGATGTTATGGCATTACGCATCAAAGTTTTGTCGCCTGCATTTGCTATGAGGGTCCAACTCTTAGCCTTAGCACGTCCCTTGCCTAAGAATTTTTGCTTAGTCTTAAATTTCACTTTGTATGGTTTCTTAGCCAATCCCCATGTAGAGTTGCCTCGTCCACGAATTTGCAACGAGTCGTAGACGGCTATAGAGTCGTTTTCGTCTACATAGTGCATGGTGGCGTAGATGTATACTTCTTTGCTCGTAATAGCAGCATTGTTGAAGGTATTGATGTACACCGTTGGCAGATTTGTCTTACGCACATATTGTTGTGCTGATGCTGCCATAGAAATCAGAAACAGCAGAAATGGTAATACTTTGCGTAGCATAGATGATGTTAATGTTTAGTCGGTAATGGTTTTGTTGGTATTGTTAGTAGAAAAAGAGGTTGGTAATGATTTGATATAACGCATTATAGCTCTCGATATAAATACGTATATCGAGAGCTATTTCCACATTATTTTATCGAAGCCAAAGAGAGGTTGGCACCTAATGGATTATTCTTTGACATGATTGCGTATCTTTGTCAGGTATGCTTTCATGCGTACAGCATCCTTGTTGTCGATGATGTCGAGGAGTTCCTTCAGCTCGGTGCGTATCTGCGACACTTGGTCGTGGGTGTAGGGGTTGAAGAGAATCTCTTGCAACAAGTAGTCGTCTTCCGACAACACACCCTTGGCAATCTGCATGTGGCGCTTGAAGGTGGTACCAGGAGCATCCTGATGTTTCATCACGGCTGCAAAGACGAAGGTTGAGACAAACGGAATACTCAGAGAGTAAGCCACCGTTTTGTCGTGTTCCTCGAAGGTGTACTCATAGATGTTGAGTCCAAGCTTCTGATACAAATCCTTGAAGAATATGCGACCCATATAGTCGCCCTCAGAGATGATGATGGCATTTTCCTGGCTCAACTGATTGAGGTTGGCAAAGGTTGGTCCAAACATAGGGTGTGTAGACACGTATGGATGGCCCGTCTGCTCATAAAACTCTTTGAGATTGGTCTTTACAGAACTGATGTCGCTGATGATGCAGTCGTCGGGAAGATATGGCAACACCTCTTTGAATGCAGGGATGGTGTATTTCACCGTCACGGCATTGATGACGAGCTCTGGTTTGAACTCCTTGATTTCGTCGACCTTGGTGAAGCGTTGACAATTGTAAGTGAAGCGTAGGCGCTTAGGGTCTTTTTCATAAACCGCCACCTCGTGGTCGAACGATAGCAGATCGATGAAGAAGCTGCCCATTTTGCCCGCTCCCATTATCAATATTTTCATAGCCTTATGCTGAAAAAAAGACTTAGTTCTTGTTTACAATCTCTATCTGCTGACGTACGCTCTCGCCATGGATAAGCTCGTAGACATGAGCCACAAAGTCGGCATCCATACCGCAAAGTGTGCCTTGTGCACCACGCTTCTCAAGGATTTCGTTGTAGCGAGCAGACTGAAGCACGGTCATGTTGTGCTCCTTCTTGTATTGTCCTATTTCGCGACATACTCGCATACGCTTAGAGAGAAGTTCCATGAGCTGGTTGTCGAGATCGTCTATCTGATGACGCAACTGCGAGATACCTTCGGTTGTTACAGATTCGCTGCGCACCTGAAGGAGGCTGAGGATGTAGTCGAGGACATCTGGTGTAACCTGCTGCTTAGCATCGCTCCATGCACTATCTGGGTCGCAATGGCTCTCAACGATAAGACCATCGAAGCCAAGGTCCATAGCCTGCTGACATAATGGTGCGATAAGCTCGCGGCGACCACCGATGTGGCTTGGGTCGCAGAAGATAGGGAGGTTAGGAATACGGCGACGCAACTCGATAGGAATCTGCCACATTGGAAGGTTGCGATAAATCTTCTTATCATAGCTTGAGAATCCACGATGAATAGCTGCCATATGCTTAACGCCTGCCTGATTAATGCGCTCCATACCGCCAATCCAAAGTTCGAGGTCAGGGTTGACAGGGTTTTTCACAAACACAGGGTTGTCGATGCCCTTCATGCTATCAGCCAAAGCCTGCATAGCAAAAGGATTAGCGGTGGTACGTGCGCCCACCCACAAAATGTCGACACCATATTTCAAGCAAAGCTCTACATGCTCAGGTGTAGCCACCTCGGTAGCGATTAGCATGCCTGTTTCTTCCTTCACGGCCTTGAGCCATGGGAGAGCAGCCTCGCCATTACCTTCGAAGCCTCCTGGCTTGGTACGAGGTTTCCACACTCCGGCACGGAACATGTGGCAACCTTTGTCTGCCAGCTGTTTTGCTGTTGTCATCACTTGCTCTTCGGTTTCTGCCGAGCATGGACCGGCAATCACGAATGGGCGTTCGTTATCACAAGGTAAGTTTAATGGTTCAAGTTCAAGTTCCATAATCTTGCTGTGTTTATAGTTGTTATTGTTTTGTTTCTTAATTCTTCACTCTTCGTTCTTCACTCTTCGTTCTTCACTCTTACTCCCACTTTAGGGCTTTTATTCTCTGCAAAGCCTCAGCCATTTTCTCGTCCTTAGCACAAAGACTTATGCGGAGATAGCGTTGACCGTTGGAGCCAAAGATAAAGCCTGGAGTTACGAATACGCGAGCCTCATGAAGGATGCGCTCGGTGAGGTCTTCTACGTTGGCATACTTCTCAGGAATCTTTCCCCAAAGGAACATGCCTACCTGCGAAGGGTCGAAGGTGCAGCCTAAGACTGTCATTATCTCTTCGGCTATCTTGCGACGGCGACGATAGTTCTCAACGTTGTATTCCTTGTGCCAAGCATCGTCGTTGGTGTTGAGAGCTTCGGCTGCAGCAAGCTGTATGCCACGGAATGTTCCGCTATCGATATTGCTCTTAATCTTCAATATCCATGAGATAAACTCAGGATTAGAAGCACACATGCCGACACGCCATCCTGGCATATTGTGGCTCTTAGACATAGAGTTGAATTCTATGCAGCACTCCTTGGCTCCAGGCACCTGCAGGATGCTCATCTTCTTGCCCTCGTTGAGGATGAATGAGTATGGATTGTCGTTGACAACCACAATGCCATGACGACGAGCAAAGTCGACCAACTTTTCGTAGGTCTCCATACGAGCATTGCCGCCTGTAGGCATGTTAGGATAGTTTGTCCACATCAACTTCACGCGGTCGAGATTCATCTTCTCAAGCTCTTCGAAGTCGGGTTGCCATCCATTATCCTCGCGCAGATTGTAGTTTACGATCTTGGCCCCGAGAATCTTGCTCAAAGAGGTGTAAGTAGGATAACCGGGATTTGGCACCAGCACCTCGTCGCCAGGATTGCAGAAAGCGAGAGTGGTATGCAGAATGCCCTCCTTGCTACCGATAAGAGGCTGAATCTCAGTCTTAGGGTCGAGGTCTACATCATACCAACGCTTATAGAAATTTGCCATAGCCTGTCGCAATTCTGGAATACCTACTGTAGGCTGATAGCCGTGGGCGGTAGGCTGAGCTGCAGTTTCGCAAAGTTTGTCTACGGTCTGCTTTGATGGTGGCATGTCGGGACTACCGATGGCAAGGCTGATGATATCCTGTCCCTGCGCATTGAGCATTGCCACTTCTTTAAGTTTGCGACTGAAATAATATTCTTGTACTGCCGATAGTCGGTCGGCTGGTTTAACGCTCTTCATATTCTCCTAAGATTTTGAGTTCCTTGGTCAATGGTATTATGGCGTCTATCGACTGGCGGTAGCGCACGATGTCGCTGTAAGTAACGTCTACATAGAATAGGTATTCCCACTCATGTCCGATAACAGGCAACGACTGTATCTTGGTGAGGTTGATATCGTAGAAGCTCAATATTGTGAGCACCTTCGACAGCGAACCTTCATCGTGAGGCAACGAGAACACAAGGCTTGCCTTGTTGGCTTTCGACACAGGGCGAAGCAGGTCGGCCTTGTTAGGATTGCAGACTACGAGGAAGCGGGTGAAATTGTGCTTATTGTCCTCGATATGGTCTTCCAACACCTTTAAGCCATAATGGCGTGCAGCCTCAGCGTGGCAGATGGCTGCCCATCCGTGGCATTGGTGGCGCTGAATAAACTCAGCAGCTCCAGCTGTATCTTCAGCTTCCACAGCCTTGAGGTCGGGATGGTTGGAGATGTAGTTGCGACATTGCATCAGAGCCACAGGATGCGAGTGAACCTCGGTGATGGTTGTGATATCGTCGTCGGGCAAACAGCTTATGGCATGCTGTATGTGCAATTTATGCTCGCCCACAACGGTAGTGCCGCTGTCGCGCAATAGCTCATAGTTGTGGAGGAGCGAACCAGCGATGGTGTTTTCTATTGCCAGCATACCTATCACGGTAGGGTCGCGCTTGATATTCTCAAACACCTCTTCAAACGAAGAACAGCAGATTAGCTGTATTTGTTCACCTTCGAAATATTGGTGTGCGGCGATGTCGTGGAACGACCCGATGACTCCCTGTATTGCTATTCGTTTCATGTCTATATATTTGGTTTTTGTATTCAGCTTTCTTTTCGGGGATGTTTCGGGGGTGTTTGTTTTTAGGATGGGTTTGTTTTTAGGATGGGTTTGTTTTAGGAGTGTTATTGTTAGGGTTAAAGATTAAACTGAAAAACGGTCCTGCTCTATGTTATAGGGCGGGACCGTTTCGTATGTTATTGTTTCTTTTTAAATCCTAAGTTGAAATCTACACGCAACTTCCCGCTTTACAAATGCTTGCAAAGTAAAAGTAAAAGTAGTAAAAAGATGCATATAGATTCTTCATATCAATCGTTGTTTTGTTTAGCGCTTGTTGTTTTTTATTGTTAGCGCTTATTGATTTTTATTGTTTACGCTGCAAATATATGACTTTTATTTCAATGATGCAAACATTTTGTTGTTTTTTTGCTCATTGTAGTTGCAAATTGTAGTTTTTACCCTTAAAGCCATTAAATTCTTCACTCTTCGTTCTTCACTCTTCACTTACAATCCCAGCGGATTAATATTCTTATAAGCTTGCTCCACCTTGCATTGTATTCCCTCACGACCTTCGGCTGTGAAATCGCCTGTGGTGCCATCGAGGGTGTCTGGAGCTATTTCAAGAACCTGGCGCATGTCGGCTTCGGCTCCTTCTTTGTCGCCCATAGCCAACTTCACAGCTCCACGCTCTCTAAAAGCCTCAACGCTGAAAGGATTTAGGTCTACCACCTTATTATATATATTAATAGTCTCCTCGTGGTTGCCCAAAGCTTCGTTGACACGAGCCAAAAGCAACTGAGCCTCTTCGCTATCTGGAGCCTCGGCTACCAACTTCTCAGCATCTTCCTTAGCACCATTGATGTCGCCAAGCTTAAGCAGTTGCTGACCGCGGAGCAAGTAGGCATCCAAGTTGTCGGCATCCAAAGCAATAGCCTTGGTGAGCATAGCGATGGCTGGAATATCATTGCCATTGCCCATGTAGCCACGAGCATAGAGCAAGCAGGCACGACTATTGTCGGGCTGCAACTCCAGGATGCGGGCGCAATCTGCTGTAACAACATCATATTCGTCTGCCAAATATGCCATCTCAGCCTTGCGCATTATAAGCGCTGCATTGTCAGGCTCCAGCTCTACGAGCTTGCCATATTGCTCTGCAGACTGCGCATATTCGCCAAGCTGATATAAAGCCACAGCCAACTGCTCGCGCACTTCAGCATCGTCTTTGATAGCCAAAGCATGCTCGAAACATTTCACAGCATAGTCTGCATTGCATTGGCATTGGCGCAACGCACGAATGCCATCATTCTTTAATATCTCAAAGTCTTTGTCTGTCGACTGCTTCTTCTCGTCAGCGGCATTATCGTCGGTAACACCGAACAATGATTTCAAAAATCCCATGTCGATTTTATGTATATTAAGTTCAAAATTATAGTTTACCGTGCAAAAATACAAAAAAAATGCGCAGAATACAAAAAACTTGCAGTATCTTTTAATAAGATACGCTACGCTCAGGAATGTACAAAGAAAAAACTGCGTATTTTTCTTTGTCATTCCATTCGCTTCAGTATCTTTCAATAAAATACGCTACGCTCAGGAATGTACAAAGAAAAAACTGCGTGTTTTTCTTTGTCATTCCATTCGCTTGCAGTATCTTTGTAAAAAACAAAAACATAACATCATGGAAATATGCATAGTTTGCGGAGCCAGACCTAACTTTATCAAGGTGGCTCCACTCATTAGGGCTATAGATAAAAGCGAGAAAGAAGGGCACGACATTCATTGCTCATTAGTATATACAGGTACAGAAACCGACCCTACACTCGAAGCTTCGCTCTTCAGCGATTTGGAGTTGCGCAAGCCGGATGTTTGCTTGGGCGTTGACTGCGAAAACCTGAACGAGCTTACTGGTCGTGTGATGTCGCTATTCGAACATTATCTCAGCCATCGCAAAACGGATATTGTGGTGGTGGTAGACGACCTTGCATCTACCATGGCTGCTGCCATAGTAACAAAGAAGCAGGGCATAAAGTTGGCTCATATCGCTGCTGGCACACGCTCGTTTGACATTTCTATGCCAAAAGAGATTAACCGCCTGGTGATCGACGGACTATCAGACATTCTGTTCACAGCAGGCATGAGCAACAACTTTATTGCCAACCGCGAAGGTGCTGAGCTTTCTAAGGTTTATATGGTGGGCAACACTCTCATCGACAACCTACGCTTTATGCACGGCAAATGGCAAGATCCAAGTCCGCTCGAGGGTCTACGACTCCAAGAGGGTGGCTACATGCTCTTCACTCTAAATCGCAAAGCGCTTATCGCTGATACCGAAGGTCTGCACGCTATGGTTAATGCCGTGGCTAAGGCAGCAACAGGAATGCCTGTGGTGGCACCACTCAGAGGATTGGCTCGCAAGGCTGTGGAAGAGGCTTTGGAACCAGAACTAAAGGGCGTGTTCCATATCGTAGAACCTGTGGGCTACCTTGAGTTTGGATGGCTCGCAGCTCATGCTGCAGGCGTAATCACCGACTCGGGCAATGTGGCTGAGGAGGCTACATTCAATGGTGTGCCTTGTCTCACTCTCAACGACTATACCGAGCACATAGAAACCGTGAAGGTAGGAACCAACGAGCTTGTAGGCGAAGACCCAGAGAAGATTACTGCAGCTATCGATGCCATTAGAAACAACAAGTGGAAGAAGGCACAGATTCCTGATCGTTGGGACGGACGTAGCGCAGAACGCATATTGCAGGTGTTGGTGGCAGGCAACTAATTTTCGTTGTCAGCGTGTCCTATTTCCCTTAATAAAGTATCATGCAAGGACTAAATTTTATAGCAATAGATTTTGAGACGGCTACTGGTAAGCGAGCGTCTATTTGCGAGGCTGGCATTTGCGTAGTTAAAGACGGGAAGGTGGTGGAAACAAAATCGTGGTTGGTGAGACCTGAAGATAATGCCTACTCATATTATAATATACAGATTCACGGCATACGCCCAGAGGATACTTGGGATGCGCCAGAGTTTCCTGAGGTATGGGAAGAGATTATGGAATATCTCGACGAGACACCAGTATTGGTGGCTCATAATGCAGCATTCGACATTTCGTGCATCAGAAAGTCGCTTGAGCTTTATGGCTTGGAGAAACCGGAGATAGACTATTATTGCTCACTGCGTGCTGCACGCCACAACTATGACTTTAGTTGCAACTCGCTCGACTATCTTTGTGCACAGTTTGAAATACCAGAAGGCAAACACCATCGTGCTGGCGACGATGCTGAAATGTGTGCCCGACTATTCTTAAAAGAGGTAAGGGATGCCGGATGGTGTGAGCTATCAGAAATGAATTATTGCAACGGAAAACTATAACAAATGAATTATCGCAACGGAAGGCTATAACAAACATGAAGAAGAAAATATATTTCGCAGGCTCAATCCGAGGCGGTAGAGTGGATGCAGCATTGTATCAGAGAATGATAAGCTATATTCAAAAGACCGATATTGTGCTGACGGAGCATATTGGCAAGCCTGACTTGAGCTTAGAGTCAAAGAACAAGGCCTCCGACACCGAAATCTATGAGCAAGATACTGCATGGCTCAGAGAGAGCGATATGGTTATTGCAGAGTGCACTTGTCCTTCGCTTGGTGTAGGCTACGAATTGGCGTATGCCGAAGCTCGCGGCATTCCGGTATACATTTTCTATGATAAAAACAAGTCGAATCTCTCGGCTATGCTAAACGGCAATGCTTATTTCACCATACTGCCTTACGAAACAGAAGAAGATATTTTTGGCGAGTTGGATAGGATTCTGAAAAGGGAAGCATAAATATAAAATGGGAATATATTTGATGGCAAACAAACATACATTTGATAGAAAGCAAAAATACGTTTGCTAGTAAGCAAAGATATATTTGCAAGAAAGCACAAATCGCGCGAAGCAGGCTTTCGCAGGGCCGACGCATTAAATATTT
>HF994122.1:0-18176 GCA_000436915.1 Prevotella sp. CAG:1092
ACAAGCAAAAAACTTTAGCGGACACCAATACTTTTTTTTATTTCAGTGTGTGTGGTATAAAAATGTCTATACCAGCTTCAAACCTTCTGGCGATATGGTGATAAGGCGGCGCTTGTATAGGTCGCCAACAGCCTTCTTGAAGGTCTTCTTGCTCACTTGGAAAGTGTGCTTGATATCTTCGGCATCGCTCTTGTCGCCAAGAGGACAGAAGCCATTGTTGTCTTGAAGATAGGCGAGAAGAGTGTCGGCAAAGTCGGTAGTTAGCTTACGGCCTGTAGGCTGAAGCGTGATGTCGAGCTTTCCGTCTGGACGCACATTATCTATATATGCAGTCATCTTGTCGCCTGTGGTGATGAATTTGAATATCTGGTCTTCGTATACCAATCCTGGGAATTTGTTCTCGACGATGACCTTGAAGCCGAGGTCAGTCTTCTGCCATACCATAATCTCTACAGGTTGTCCGTGCTTATATTGTGGTTGTTCCTCAGAGAAATAGCGTTCTATCTTTGCCGAAGCCACCATACGATAAGAGTCTTCGTCCATATGGATGTGAACGATATACTTGTTGCCAATCTCCATCTTCTTCTTTTGCTCACGGAAAGGGCAGAAGATATCTTTCATCACTCCCCAGTTGAGGAATGCGCCATATTCATTTACCCAAGAACATTCGAGATATGCAAATTCGTCAGCCTTGGCAATAGGTGTCTCGGTAGTAGCGATGAGACGTTCGTCTTGGTCGAGATAGAGGAAACACTCAATCTCGTCGCCAACCTTTGTGCCTTCTGGTACATACTTCTTCGGCATTAATATGTCGCCCTCGCGACCGCCATCGAGGAATATGCCGAAAGTCTCCTCGTTGTTGAAAGCATGAGGGTTAGGACGCTTAGCTTCCTTGATAACCTTCAGTTTGTTGAAATCGCCTAATTTTAGTTCTGCCATAAAAATATATTATTCTAAATGGTTTCTTCTGTAGTGAGTGTGCGCTCTTCTGATATAAGACCATCCTTCATGTGTATGGTACGGTCGGTAGTTGCTGCCAACGACTCATCGTGAGTAACGATGACGAAAGTTTGTCCGAACTTGTCTCTGAGGTCGAAGAATAGCTGATGTAGCTCTGCTTTGTTCTTGGAGTCAAGACTTCCCGAAGGTTCGTCGGCAAGGATTACAGCAGGCTTATTAACCAAAGCTCTTGCCACAGCCACACGTTGCTTTTCACCTCCCGATAGTTCGTTAGGCTTATGACCTGCTCTATCTTCCAATCCCATAAACTTGAGCAGTTCCATAGCCCTTTCCTTAGCTTCCGACTGACTTGTGCCTGCAATGAAAGCAGGAATCATGATGTTTTCGAGAGCTGTAAACTCTGGCAAGAGCTGATGAAACTGGAATACGAAGCCAAGGTGGCGATTGCGGAAGTCGCTAAGCTTAGCCTTCGACAGATTGCTAACATCAATACCATCTATAACGATGCTGCCACTATCTGGCTTGTCGAGAGTTCCGATAATCTGCAATAAGGTAGTCTTGCCGGCACCACTTGGACCAACAATGCTCACAATCTCACCTTTATTAATATGTAGGTCTATACCTTTCAGTACCTGTAAAGAGCCGAAGCTCTTGGTGATATTCTTAATGTCTATCATAATTTCTTGATTAATCTAATCTTTCTATATATCCAATCTTGCAGTTCGTCGTATGCAGAACGTTCCTCTGTATGCTGCGACTGTGCGAAAGTCATTGTCTCCATTTGTTCGCCAAACTGGTCAGGGAATATTATCATGAGGTTTTTGCCATTGAAGTATTTTGTTATCTCCTCAGGCAAACGGTCGAGAGCCGTTTTGTATGATACTGTTCCCTTACGTGCTGTTACCACCACAAACATATGATCTTGTGATATGGTTGAAGCCAACATTGGCAGTTCGCTCCAATGCTCCATCTCCTCATAGTCGGCTCTTAGTTCGTTATGCTTATTGGTAATAAACTGCTTGATAAGCTCCTGAGTGTCTTTGCGGCTATGGAATGTGATGCGGCATTCCAGATTCTTAGCCATACGAGCCAAACGTTCAAGCCAACGATAGAAGCCTGGCTCATATTGTGCTCTTGATGGTACTGCCACCTGTATTTTTCTGATTGTTGTCAATGGCTGATGCAGACGAGCCATAATAATCTGGCGGTTAAGACCATTGAACAAGCTTTGATGGAATTCGCCCCAGAATTTATTAGATACTTCTGCATGCATGTGCATACCGATGAGAATCTCTGAAGCCTGAAATTCTTTAAATGCATGCTTGATACCGTTGGCAATATTGGCAGCAATGCGCACCTGTGTTTGCATCTTGACATCAGAGCCAGCGGCATATTGCTGAACCTGATGCAATATCTTCTGTCCTAAAGCCTGATTCTGTCTCATCTTGGCATCATCATATACCACATTCAGACCCACCAAACCGCGATTGAGTTTTTGGTTTCTCATCAGTATGGCAAGATTTATCAAGCGGTTTGCATACTCAGGATATTTCACAGGCACGAGAATCTTCTCGTCGTCATTCTCTGGTTCTTCCTCGTGTGCAAACTCTTTGTCGCGTAGAATGATTCTCTGTGCAGCATTCTCGGTCACCATAGTAGAAATGATGCAAGTGAAGAGAATCATCATTACCACACCATTAAGCATGCTATCGTCGACAAGATATTTACCAGGAGCAATCTCAATCTTCATACCCACCATCACCATAGCAATAGCACCAGCAGCATGGGCTGAGGTAAGACCAAACATCATGCGCCCCGACGACCAAGGCATGCGGAATGAGAAACAAGCTAAGTAGGCTGCAATAGCCTTGCCCACAGTTCCAAATACCACAATCAGGAATACCACCCATAGTATGTTGCCCCCATTGAATAGCAATCTCACATTGATGAGCATACCCACACCAATAAGGAAATAAGGTATAAACAAGGCATTGCCAATAAACTCTATGCGGTTCATCAATGGCGATACCGGAGGAATATAGCGGTTGAGGATAAGACCAGCAAAGAAAGCACCCGATATACCATTGACGCCCACAGCCTCGGCAAGAGCTGCACTCATAAAGAGCATAGCCATGACAAAGATAAACTGCATGACAGCATCAGAATATCTGCGCAAAAAACATCTTGTTAGTCGCGGTACTATCAGCGATAGCACACCACAATAAATAATAATCTTAGCAACAAACCATGCCCAAAACATGATGCCACTATTGCCAGCATGCGCATTCTCTATAGCTGATAATATAATGAGCGAAGTAAGCAATGAAATCATAGATGCTCCAACGCTTAGCGTAACACTCGGCTTGCGTTGCAGACCATATCTGCCTACGATAGGGTAGGCGATGAGAGTGTTGGAAGCCATGATACATCCCAATATCAATGAAGCCATGATGGAATATTTCAGCATGCTAACACTCATCACGAATGTTAAGCCAAACGGAATGAAACACGTTAATGCACCATATATCAGCATTCGCTTCACATTCTTCTTTACTCCCTCCATATCCATCTCGAGTGCAGCAAGGAACATGATGTAATAAAGTCCCACGTTGCCAAACAGCTCGAACGAGTCGTCGCGATTAAGAATGTTGAAACCATATTTGCCTATGAGGACACCTGCCAATACCATGCCTATGATGTGAGGAATTCGGAGCTTACCCATAATGATAGGAGCAGAGAGAATTATCAGCATCACGACAAAGAAAATCAGAGTCGGGTTAGTAATTGGAAAATATGTAGCTATATCGGGCATAAGTCTTGTCGTTGATTAGTTAGTATGCTGCAATATTATGCGAGACTTAAACCCCACAAACAGCAAAAATATTGGAAAGCTATGCATTCCACCTGCAAAGTTGCAAAAAAATATTGGATTTCTGACATAATTCGTTGAAATTTAATGGTTAATTGCACTAAAAGTTGTAATTTTGCCCCATAATTTCACATTTTATTAATATAAACAGGTAATTATGAAAGTAGCAATTGTTGGTGCAAGTGGTGCAGTAGGACAGGAATTCCTTCGCATTCTTGCAGAGAGAGAATTCCCTATTGACGAATTGGTGTTGTTTGGTTCTGAGCGTAGCGCTGGCCGAAAGTACACCTTTAAGGGTAAGGAATATGAAGTGAAACTATTGCAACACAATGACGATTTCAAGGATGTCGATATAGCTTTCACCTCTGCAGGTGGCGGCACAAGCAAGGAGTTTGCCGAGACTATCACCAAGTATGGTGCTGTGATGATCGACAATTCAAGTGCATTCCGTATGGACGCTGATGTGCCATTGGTAGTGCCTGAGGTTAATGCAGAGGATGCGTTGACACGTCCACGTGGTATCATCGCAAATCCAAACTGTACCACCATTATGATGGTAGTAGTGTTGCAGCCTATTGAGAAGCTCTCACACATCAAGCGCATTCATGTATCAAGCTATCAGAGTGCAAGTGGTGCTGGTGCTGCTGCTATGGCAGAACTTCAGCAGCAGTATAAGGAACTTGTAGAAACAGGCGAGGTAAAGACCATCTCAAAGTTCCCACATCAGTTGGCATACAACGTAATCCCACAGATTGACGTTATGACCGATACCGACTATACTAAGGAAGAGATGAAGATGTATAACGAGACACGCAAGATTATGCATAGCGATGTTCGCACAAGTGCTACCTGCGTTCGCGTATCTTCACTTCGTTCACACTCAGAGTCTGTATGGATGGAAACCGAGCAACCTTTGACAGTTGATGAAGTTCGCAAGGCTCTTGCTGTTGCTCCTGGCGTAACTCTCGAGGACGATCCTCAGAACTATGTATATCCAATGCCTCTTGAGAGCGCAGGCAAGGATGATGTATATGTTGGTCGTGTACGCAAGGATCTTGCCACCGATAACGGTATCACCCTCTGGCTCACAGGCGACCAAATTCGCAAGGGTGCAGCTC
The DNA here is from genome assembly GCA_000436915.1 of Prevotella sp. CAG:1092. GTDB lineage: Bacteria > Bacteroidota > Bacteroidia > Bacteroidales > Bacteroidaceae > Prevotella. Next base: position 4,948 of record HF994122.1, read on the forward strand.
TTAATGCTGTTCAGATTGCTGAATATCTTATCAAAGTAGGAAACGTAAAATAATCCTATAACCCCATGAAGGAACCAAGTCCATGTGACATGATCTTGGTTCCTTTTTCTTCGGCTAACAACTAACCATATATTTATTAACCATTCATGACTGACATTCTTACCAATTATCAGCCAATAACTCTTGAGGAAATGAGCGGTATACGACTTATGAATCGTACAGATACTAAGTTCGTTACCAATATCGCCACGCTACGGAAGCTCTTGAAGCTTGCCGTATGGCAATATCGTGCCCAAGAGATTGAAGGCAAACGGCAGGCAAGATACTACACCATGTATTTCGATACTCCTGATATGCAGATGTACACTTGTCATCATTCCGGTCATGCCAACCGCCAGAAGCTGAGAATAAGAAGCTATGTGGATAGTGGGCTTAACTTCCTTGAGGTGAAGACAAAGAATAACCATAAGCGCACACGCAAGAAGCGCACCACTATGTTCGACTTCGACCCTCTTGCTCCTGCTCGCAATATAGCTTTCGATAGCCATGACGATAACTTCAAGGAGTATGATTGTTTTCTGAGAGAAAACCTTTGGTATAAGCCTGAAATAATGGGAGAGGCTATAGAGAATAGATTTAATCGCATCACACTTGTCAATAATAACAAGACAGAGCGACTCACTATCGATACCGACCTCTGTTTCCATAATATCCATACAGGCAACGATTGTTCGCTACCCGAGCTTGCTATCATAGAGCTTAAGCGTGATGGACTTGTGCCTTCGCCTATCCTTGCGTTGCTCAACGAACTCCGTATAAAGCCCCTTGGCTTTAGCAAATATTGCATAGGCACAGCACTCACCAATCCCGACATACGCCAAAATAGGTTTAAGCAGCGTCTGCATGCTTTGGAGAAGTTAGCTGCTGCAAATAAAGAATTATAAAAATAATATTTCTAATAACCTACCTTTAATAAACAATTTATTTCAACATGGATATTTTCTCACTATCTATTTCTGAGCCATTCGTGGCTATGCTTATTCGACTATTTGTTTGCATAGTTGTAAACCTCGTTATAGTTGACCGCCTGTATTATAAGAAGAGTCGCCGTCGTGATTTCTATTTCACATTCATGCTTATATCCCTGGCGATATTCTTCTTGGTATTCTTCATGATATTCGTTTTGGAAGATATGAAGGCAAAGACAAGTATCGGTATTGGTATTGGACTCTTCGGTATCTTCAGTATCATGCGCTATCGTACCGATGCTATGCCTGTTCGCGAGATGACATATCTCTTCGTGATAATCTCTCTTTCGGTAGTTAACGCCATAGCTGCATCGGTTTCTATAGTGGAATTGCTTGTCACAAACATTATTGTTGTTGATGCTATCTGGTTGTGCGAACATCGGTTGAAGCTTGAGCCAAGCAAGCTTGTGCAATACGACCGTCTGGAACTTATCAAGCCTGACCGTAGTGAAGATTTGAAAGCAGATCTTGAGATGCGCCTTGGCTTGAAGGTTAGAAAAGTTGAAGTAGGAGCCATAGATATGCTTAGAGATATGGCTGTGCTCAGAGTTTACTACGATGCAAATACCGTGAGCAATACTGTAGACGAGAAAATGAAGCTCAATCGTGCCGACCTTGTAGAGGTTTAGTTATTATCCTTAGTTATTAATACACTAATAATATATATATGATCAGAAAAACATTATATCTTTTGGCAATGATAATGTTGCCACTAATGTCGTTTGCTCAGAGCGACGACTTCGGTGTTTGGACTTCTATAAGTGCAGACAAGAAAGTGAATAAAAAGATTAGCGTAGGCATAGAGGCAGAGATGCGCACTCGCGACAACTCCGAGAAGATAGACCGTTGGAGCTTTGGCGTAGAAGCTCAGTATAAGCTAACCAAATGGTTGAAGGCAAGTGTGGGTTATTCTCTGTTAGATGATAACAACTACAAAATAACTTACAAGGCTTCAAACGGTGCACCTAACAAGCTTGCTGAATATTGGGGTGTGCGCCATAGATTTAATGTGTCGCTTACTGCAAGCCAGAAGTTTGGCAACTTCCAAGTGTCGCTTCGCGAGCGTTGGCAATACACTTATCGTCCAGAGAAGACCATCGACCAACGTTGGGATTTTGATGATGATGAGTATGACGGTAAGGCAAAGACATATAGCGGACGTGGCAAGAACATCATGCGAAGCCGTGTGCAAATAAGCTATGATATTCCTAATAGCCATTTCGAGCCATACGTTAGTGCTGAGATGTATAACGGATGGTCGGTAGAGAAAATGAGATATACAGCAGGCGTAGATTGGAAAATCACCAAGAAGCATGCTGTCGGAGCATACTATCTCTACCAAGCTGTTCACGACGATGACGACGACAACGAGCCAAACCTTCATATTCTTGGCTTGGAGTATAAGTTCAAGTTCTGATAATCAAGTATGGGTATAAGTAGAATTATATAATAAAGCCCGATAAGTTGCTAATCAATGCAACTTATCGGGCTTCTTACTATTTGAAAGTTATAGTTTTATTTCGCAGCTATGCACTCAACCTCTACGAGGGCACCCTTAGGAAGATCCTTAACGGCAACAGCTGAACGGCCAGGATATGGAGCTGAGAAGAATTCGGCATAAGCCTCGTTCATAGCGCCAAAGTTAGCCATGTCTGAAAGGAATACTGTTGTTTTTACTACGTGAGCCAAGTCGGTGCCTGCAGCTTCGAGAATGCTCTTTGCATTGGTAAGACTCTGGCGAGTCTGCTCCTTGATGCCACCCTCTGGGAAGTTACCTGTTGCTGGGTCGATAGGAAGCTGACCAGATGCAAATACAAAACCGTTAGCCTCAATAGCCTGGCTGTAAGGACCGATGGCTGCAGGAGCCTTTTCTGTGTTTATTGCTTTCATTGTGATACGTTTTTATTATAGTTATACATTAATATTGTAAGAATACTGCAAACTTACTCAAAAATCCTTTGATAAACGACTATTTCTGCAAAAAGATGATGTTGTAGTATCTTTTTCTTATTCTTTCTTTCAACAATCAGAAAAAAGTGTTAATTTTGTCAGCAATATATTACTAACACACTAACACTTACAAATTATGGAAACAAAAATCACCACTTTGCCTCAGCTGTCGTTTGCAGAGGCTGTGAAACTAAACTTTGCTCGTATTACTGATTTCAGAGGTCGCTCTCGTCGCTCTGAATTGTGGTGGAACTATCTGATGTATGTCATTCTAACATTTTGCCTTTCATTGCTCTTGGGTAATGGCAATTTGATATTACTTGCCATCATTTCGTTAATTCTTCAGTTGGCAATTGTTCCTGTCACCATCCGTCGTATGCACGACCGTGGACATAGTGGTATTTGGGTTGTAGCCGCAGTTTTGTTGGGTGTAGCATCTAATGCTTATGGCTTTATGTCGGGATTGACAACTCCTGGAGCTCTTACACCAGAAGAAATAATGGAAGTTGTTTCTACTCCTACATTTATCGGGCTTACAATAGCAAGTGGTATTGTTCAGCTTATTATCTTTATCTTTGCTGTTATGGATGGCACCAAGGGTGAGAATAAATATGGCGCTTCAACAAAATATATCGTTGAAACATTAGCTGAGGCTGCAGAATAATAACAACCTTTTTTGCGAGTAGCCTTATGTGCATATGCGACTATTCGCATGTGCTTATACGACTACTCTCATTGGCTTATGCGAATAGTCGCATAAGCCAATGAGAGTAGTCGCATTTTTTATCTGTCTTTATTAGCTTTTCTTCTCCTAAGAATCTTTATTTTCCCAAGAATCGGGTGGTGACATATTCCACAAAGGCATCCTTATAGTTGTCGCCTATTGGCAGATATGTTTCCTCGTCCATGATTACTCGATTCTTGTTTACCTCCTGTATCTTCTTGAGGTTTATGATATAAGAGCGGTGTATGCGCATGAAATACGAAGGCATACATTCCTCGATTTTCTTTAGCGCCAGCAATACCGTGATAGGTTTCTTGCCTTCGATATAGAACTTCTGATATTCGCTCATGCTCTCTATGTAGCGAATATCGCTAAAGGCAATCTTCATAATCTTCTTGTCGGTTTTTATGAACACCGTGTCGTCTTCGTCGGTAATCTTAGCCTTTGGTATTACAGCCATTTCGTATCTTTGTTTCACCCTCAAGGCAGCACGTCTGAATTCGTCCATGCCGAAAGGTTTTAGCAGATAGTCGGCAGCATCAACCTTGAAACCATCGATGGCATATTCTGATGAGGCTGTGGTAAACACCACGATAGGAGTCACGGGCAACGACTTTATAAAGTCCATACCATTGATGTCGGGCATTATGATGTCGCAGAATATGGCATCCACCTCTTCTTTCTCCATTATTTCCTTAGCCTCTACTGCGCTTTGGCATTTGCCCACAAGCTGCAAGAAAGGAGTGCTCTCTATGTAATTGGCAAGTTGCTGAAGAGCCAATGGCTCGTCGTCGATAGCTATGGTTCTAATCATAATCTTACTCTTTGTTTATTGTTCGTATTGGTATTCTCAAGTGGTAGCAACAGTCTTACCTTGTAGTTGTCTTCAGTATCTTTTATGTCGATATGATATCTGTCGCCGTATATTAGTTCGAGGCGATTTTTAACGTTTCTTAGTCCGATGCCACCGTCTAAATCTTTCTCTTTTGCGCCATCTTTGCGTTTAGAGTTTTTACAAGTAAAGAGTATAAACTCGTTGTTGTGGCACCTTAGTGTCATGTCGATATTCGAAGGCGACTTATAGCTCACTCCATGTTTGAAAGCATTTTCGGCAAATATTGCCAATATCAATGGCGCTATGCCTTTTTGGCTTGTCATGGCAGGAAAGTCTGTATTTACCTTTACCATACCCGTAAACCTCATCTTCATCAGCGCGATATAGTTTTGCAAGAATTGCACCTCGTCGCTTAGCGGACTTATGTTGGTGTCGCCATCATATAATATATGTCGCATCAGCTTCGAGAGTTCAACTATCGACTTCTTTGCCTTTTCGGGGTCTATGTCTACCAGCGCATGTATGTTGTTTAGGGTGTTCATGAAGAAGTGTGGACTTATCTGGTATCTCAGATAGTTGAGCCTTTGCTTCAGGTTCTCCTTCTCTAATTGCTGCATGCGGTTGCGGTCTTTGTCTGCCTTATAGTATAGCTTCACACCGAGGTTCATACCCATGAGGAATATCAAAGCCAAAGTGTTTGTAAGCTCTGCTGGTCCTATAAAAGGGCGTGGCTCTTTGAATTGTGGCCTTGGTCTATCATCGAACTGTGGCCTTGGCCTATCATCGCGAAAATTATCAGCTTTGTAATACCTTTGCATCATAGGCATCTCAGCTCTTGGTCTGTGCCGTTGTTGTTCATGCATTATTGGTCTTATCCAACTTTGCAATGCGATAAATGCAACCACCAATATCAAAATAGAACATACATAGCGCCATGTCTGCTGCTTGTATAGTAGCATTGGTGCCAATAGGAAGTTGTGAACAAGAAATGCTACGAAGTACATTGCTAATATTTCCTCGATGTGCATGATAGTCCACCAGTCTATATCAAGATTGCTATTTGATGAGGCATGAATAATCAATATCAGCATGGGAGTGCTGAATAGCAGTAACCACATAGCTATATATGTGACATTCTCTTGCTTTATATTTATCGTTGGCATCCTTATATTATTGTCGTTTTGTAATAATAACGTATAGTAAGCCTTCTTTATTGTGGTTTTTAGTTTAGTTTTTGGCTAAATACCTAAGAATTTGTCCAATAAATCTTACTGAATGATAAATAGTTGAATAAAAATACTAACTTTGCGATATAAAACCGAATAACAGATATTTTTAACGACCTAATAATTATCCTGATTATGATAAAGCATTTGTTGCCAGCACTTCTGCTCATGGCTTCTTCTGCCATCTGCGTAGCCCAGCAACCCAAAGTTTCTTGGGATACGCATAGCCTTATTATGGATGGCCATAGAGTGATGCCTGTGATGGGCGAGATACATTATTCTCGTATTCCTGAAGCCGAATGGGCTAAGGAGATAAAGAAGATGAAAGAGGGTGGGGTAACGATGATAGCCACCTATGTGTTCTGGAATCATGTAGAAGAACAAGAAGGCATCTTCAATTGGAGCGGACAGCGCGACCTTCGTCATTTCATAGAGCTTTGTGCAAAGGAGGATATTCCTGTGGTGTTGCGTCTTGGTCCTTTCTGCCATGGCGAAGTACGCAATGGCGGTATTCCTGACTGGGTGTTCACCAAGGGATGCAAGACTCGCGATGACAACCCTGTCTTTATGTCTTATGTGAAGAAGCTCTATCGCCAGATATTCGCACAAGTGCAAGGATTGCAATGGAAAGATGGTGGTCCGCTAATTGCTGTGCAGTTTGACAACGAGCAACGTAATGGTGCCTACCTCATGGCTTTGAAGAAGATAGCCCTCGAAATAGGCTACGACCTACCGTTCTATACTCGCACAGGATGGCCTGCACTCACTCGCCCTGTACCTTTTGGCGAGATGCTTCCTTTGTTTGGCGACTATGCCGACGGCTTCTGGGAGCGTAGCATCAAGGAGGGAGCTGGTGCCTATTATAAAGCTTTCAACTTCAAAGCCTTCCGCAGTTCTACAGCCATCGCTACCGACCAATTTGGCACTCAAAAGGCTGAAACCGCTAAGGGCGACAACGATTATCCTTACTTCACTTGCGAACTTGGTGGCGGTATGGCTACAGCCTATCATCGTCGACCATTCATATATCCTGAGGATGCCTACTCTATGGCTATAGTGAAACTCGGAAGTGGTAGCAACTTGCTGGGATACTATATGTATCATGGTGGCACAAACCCTGAGGGCTTGACTACGCTAAATGAAAACCAGCGTACCCAAGCTACCAATTATAACGATATGCCTGTGAAGACCTACGACTTCCAGGCTCCACTTGGTGAGTTCGGACAACCATACGACCATTATTTCTTGCTTCGTAAGCTCCACCTTATGATGCACGATTATGCCGAAACGCTGGCTCCTATGGCTCCTACCTTCCCATGCTCGCAAGATATCAAGCAGGGCGACGATAGCCATCTCCGTTGGTCGTATCGTGCGCAGGGCGATAGTGGCTTTGTCTTCGTTAATAACTACGAGCGCCTGCAGACTATCTCTGCCATGAAGAATGTGCAATTCAAGGTTGCCAACCTCACCTTCCCACAGCGTCCTATCACTATCCCTGCCAATACCTCTTGCATCTTCACCTTCGGTATCGACGGTATGCGATATGCTACAGCCCAGCCTGTGGCTCGCCGTGGTGGTAAGGTTTATCTACAGCAGATACCAGGCATTCCTGTAGAGATTGCTATGAAGAATGGCAAGATATTGCGTAATGTAAAACCACGTGGCATTGAGCGTCCTGTGGTGGGCAACATCTATCTTCTCACTCCTCAAGATGCCAACACCCTGTTCTATGAAGATGAAGTAAGAGCAGATATCTATCTTAATGCGAGCATCGAGAAGATAAAAGAGGCGTCGACAATACCTCGCCATATCTCTATCGGAGCACAGAAGGTTGCCGAGGCTCCTACTGATGCCGACTTCGACAATGCTGCCGTTTATCGCATACAAGTAGCACCCGAAGCTGGCACCAAGTTCCATCGACTGCTTCGCATTGACTATCGTGGCGATGTAGCCCGACTCTATGCCAACGGTAAGCTCATTGCCGACAACTTCTATAATGGTCGCCCTTTCCTCTATGGTCTGTGGCGCCTGCCTGCAGGTTGTACCGAGCTTGAGCTTCGCATCCTTCCTTTGCAGCCAAATATGCCTATCTACTTCCCTCGCGAAGCCGATACCACCCCAGGCGAAACAGCAAAGGTTTGCATCGAGTAGCCACCCAGGCTTCCCCTGCGGTGAGCTTTCCCTTCCCTTTTTCCTCTCGCCCCTTCCCCTTTCCCCAATCAAAAAAAATAAAAACAAAAAAAATGAATATATCCCATCTATTCTCATCTCATCGCGGAGCCTCGTTGCTCCTTTCTCTCTTCCTTGCCGCTTCCGCTTCTGCCCAGCGTAGCCTCGACCTCGCAGGCTCTTGGACCATGGCAGACGGCAAGAAGGCTAACCTCCCTGGTTCTATGCTCACCAACGACCTTGGCGACGAAGTAACCATCGACACCAAGTGGACAGGCAGCCTCTACGACTCCTCGTTCTATTACAACCCCTACATGGCCAAATATCGCGAGGCCGGCAAGATGAAGTTTCCTTTCTTCCTCACTCCTCGTCGTAACTATGTAGGCGAAGCTTGGTATGAGCGTACCATCAGCATACCTCGCCAATGGAAAAAGGGTAGGGTGGAGCTTTACCTTGAGCGCCCACATATCGAAACCACAGTCTACGTAAATGGCAAGCTCGCAGGTCGCGACTCGTCGCTCTCTGTGCCTCATAGCTTCGATATCACACAGCTCGTGCTGTTTGGTAAAGACAACCAGATAAAAATCCGCGTGTATAATGGTATCGAGAATGTGTGCGTAGGACAAGATTCGCATAGCGTTACCGACCAAACCCAGGGCAACTGGAATGGTATTGCTGGCGACATCCGACTAATCTCTCATCCTAAGGCTTATATCTCTAATCTCCAGGTATATCCTAATCTCGAAGCCAAGGGCGTGGGTGTGGATGTAGAAACCGTAGGGTTAAAGAAACCTCGCAATATCGTTTTCCTCATCGATGGCAATAGAGTTGAGGCTAAGCGAGTGGCTATAGACGAAACTAAGGTGCGCTATGAGATAAGCCTTGGCGATAGTGTCCGTCTATGGAATGAGTTTACTCCAAACCTCTATACTCTCTCTGCCATTCTCGACAACGATACCACCTCTACCACCTTCGGAATGCGTGAGATATCTTTCAAGGGTCGCCAACTATTCCTTAATGGCAATCCGCTCTATCTTCGTGGCACAGTAGAAAACTGCAACTTCCCTCTTACAGGTTTCCCTCCTACCGATGAGACTTCATGGCTTCGTGTGTTCCAAAAGTGCAAGGAATATGGCATCAACCATGTTCGCTTCCATTCATATTGTCCTCCTGAGGCTGCCTTCTTTGCAGCCGATAAGGTGGGTATCTATCTTCAGCCCGAAGGACCATCATGGCCTAACCATGGGGTGAAGTTGCGTCGTGGTATGACCATCGACCACTATCTGTTGCAGGAAACTCAGCGCATGGTACGTCAATATGGCAACCACCCTTCGTTCTGCATGCTTGCTGCAGGCAATGAACCTGCTGGCGACTGGGTGGCTTGGTGTCGCGACTTCATTAACTACTGGCACAAAACGGGCGACAACCGTCGCATATATTGTGGTGCTTCCGTAGGTGGCGGATGGGCATGGGATGCCAATAGCGACTATCATGTCAAGGGTGGTGCACGTGGTTTGGAATGGAACCGCACGGCTCCTTCTTCTTCCGACGACTATTATTCTCAGCTCTTGCGTCCTCGCAACTTCAATGCCGAGGTTACTCCTGCTTACGCTTTAGCTCCTGATACCTTTGCCGACGGCACTATCGAGATGGTTGCCAACACTCCTATCATTGCCCACGAGCAAGGTCAATGGTGTGCTTTCCCTGATCTTCGTGAGCGCTCGCAGTATACTGGCGTCTATAAAGCAAGCAATTTCGACATCTTCGAAGACCTGCTTCAGCATGGCGGCATGGCTACTATGGCTGATAAGTTCTTGGCTTCGAGCAGCCGTTTGCAGCAGTTGGCTTATAAATACGAGATGGAGCGCAACCTTCGCACTCCTGAGTATGCAGGCTTCCAACTCCTTGGTCTCAACGACTATAGCGGACAAGGCACAGCCCTCGTAGGTCCGCTCAACGTGTTCTGGAGAGAGAAGAGCTGGGTGAAGAATGCTACTGACATGAATGTGTTCCGCCATGCTTGTAAGCCTGTAGTGCCTTTGGCTCGCTTTCCTCGCTTCGTATATACTGCTGCCGACACCCTCGTTGTGCCAGTAGAACTATATAATGCTTCGGCATCTGCTCTCACAGAAACTCCTCGCTATACTATTTCTGGTAGCGGCGTAGAGACTATTCGTGGCGTGCTTGCTAATGGTGTGCAGACATATCCTGTGGGCAAGAACATCGCCCTCGGCACCATCTCGTTGCCTCTTAATATATATAATAAGGTGGAGACATCGCAGTTGCCACAGAAGTTGCAGTTGCAAGTATCTGTAGGTGGCAACACCAACGAGTGGGACTTCTGGGTGTATCCTTCAAAGCTTGACATGCCTAAAGTTGTTGGCAACAAGCAAGTAGCACAGAATATCTACATCTGCGACTCTCTCGATGCTAAGGCTCTTGCAGTATTGAAGAAAGGTGGAAAGGTGCTCATCCAGGCTGCTGGTCGCGTCACCTATGGTAGCGATGTTAAGCAAACATACTTGCCTGTGTTCTGGAATACCAGCTGGTTTAAGATGCGCCCACCTCATACTACAGGCTCTTATATCGACGCCTCTCATCCTGTGTTTGCCAACTGTCCTACAGACGACTGGCAGAACCTGAACTGGTGGGAACTTGTAAATCGTGCTCAGATTATGAACCTCGCCGAGTTCCCTGCCGACTATCAGTCGCCATTCCAGCCTATCGATACTTGGCATGTAAGTCGTAAGCTTGGCATGATAGCCGAAGCAAATGTGCTTGGTGGCAAACTTCTCATTACCACCTTTGATATCTCGTCGCGTCTCGATAGTCGCTTGGTGGCTCGTCAGCTTCGCAAGTCTATCCTCGACTATATGCTCTCCGACAGCTTTGCACCATCTATCACCATAGAGCCAAGCGTCATCACCGACCTTTTCACTAAGCATGCTCCTGACGTGAATATGTTTACCAACGAGTCGCCAGATGAGCTAAAACCAAAGATTGTAAGATAATAGAAACAATCGTTAGATAATAGAAACTATAGTGAGATAATAGATAGGAAAAAAGGAGCAGATAATTTAATTTATATATCCTCTAATGCATTTGCGTTAGCGTGAATAAATCTTAAATATTATCTATAGATATTCGTAATTACGAATTTATATATACTTTTGCAAAGCGGTGGCTAATGGTAGCTGCCGCTTTTGCAATAATAAAAATAAGAAATAAGGGGTGCTTCACGATTGTGATGCTGAGATTATACCCATAGAACCTGACGCAGGTAATGCTGCCGCAGGGATTGCTTCAACCATCGTTATGGTGTGCGAGGCTGTTTCTATTCCGTATCGTCTTTTTAAGTATGCCAACAGAGGCACCTCTGCAAACGATAATAGCATGAGGTATCTTTGCGTATTGACTATAGCAGGCTCCGACAGTTGCGGAGGCGCAGGAGTGCAAGCAGACATAAAGACTATGTCGGCTTTGGGCGTTTATGCCGCTTCGGCAATAACATCTGTAACTGTGCAAAACACCCTTGGCGTGAAGGCTATACAAGCCATAGAACCTGCAATTGTGGCAGGACAAATCAAGGCTGTGATGGATGATGTGAAGCCCGTGGCTATAAAAATAGGTATGGTCAACGACTGCGCTACCATACACGCTATAGCCGATTCTCTAAGCTCTTATTCTCCAAGCACACTGGTTGTAGACCCCGTTATGGCGTCTACCAGCGGCTCTATGCTCATGCAGCGAGATACGCTTGAGGTGTTTTGTAGCGAATTGCTCCCTATGGCAACCTTGCTAACACCAAACATCCCAGAGGCAGAAGTATTGTCGAAGACTGAAATCCATACTGTCGACGATATGGATGTTGCTGCCAAACGAATACTTGCTATGGGCTGCAAGGCTGTGCTCATAAAGGGAGGTCATCTGGAAGGCAACAAGAAGATAGATAAGCTTTATCTGAATGATGGCACCGTTCACACCTTTGTGCATGCTACTATCAACACTCGCAACACCCACGGCACAGGGTGCACACTCTCTTCTGCCATTGCCTCGTTTATGGCTCGTGGCTTAGATTTGCCCGACGCTATTGCTCATGCCAAGGAATATTTGTCGCAAGCCTTGGAAGCTGGCAAGGATGTAGAGATAGGCGAAGGTCACGGACCAGTATGCCATTTGTTTAATCCCGAAAAAACAATCATCTTATGATACAATTTATCACACACTCCAACAATCGCTACAGCTATGTAGACGGTGCACGCTTGGCTCTCGAAGGAGGTTGCCGATGGGTGCAACTGAGAATGAAGGAAGCTACAGAAGCTGAGTTTATGGCTGCAGCAGCAGAAATAGGCAGACTATGCAAGGAGCATGGCGCTACGTTTGTTCTCGACGACCATGTAGAATGGGTCGAGAAGACTGGAGCCGATGGTGTGCATCTTGGCAAAAACGATATGCCTATCGATGAGGCTCGAAAGATACTTGGTAGCGACAAGATTATTGGAGGCACAGCAAACACCTTCGAAGATGTTGAGCGCCTGTATCGTCAGGGTGCCGACTACATAGGTTGTGGTCCGTTTCGCTTCACCACCACCAAGAAGAATCTGTCGCCAGTTCTTGGCTTAGAAGGCTATCAGCATATCGTTGACCAAATGAAGTCGCATGGTATCAACCTTCCTATCGTTGCCATAGGTGGCATATTGGAGTCGGATATCAAGTCGATATTGGCAACAGGTGTAAGCGGAATAGCTGTTAGCGGTGGCATATTGAATGCCGAGAATCCTGCAGAAGAAATGCAACGCTTCTTGAAACTTGTATAACTTCTCAATATATTCGAAATCTAAATAAAAGAAATATTAATGGAAACTAAAATCAAATTCAACTATCCTTCTTCCGAGAAGGTGTATCTAAGTGGAAAGCTATATCCTGAAATCAAGGTAGGAATGCGCAGAGTGAAACTTACTCCAACCGTTACTGTCGAAGGAAACGAGCGCCATATGGAACCTAATGAGCCTGTGTATATCTACGACACCAGCGGTGCTTACAGCGACCCTAATGTGGAGATAGACTTAGAGAAAGGTTTGCCTAAAATGCGTCAATCATGGATTGATGGTCGCAAGGAAGGCGAAACTCAAATGTATTTTGCTAAGCAGGGCATCATAACACAGGAAATGGAGTATGTAGCCATTCGTGAGAATATGAATTGCGAAGAACTTGGCATAAAGACTCATATCACCCCTGCCTTTGTATGCAAAGAGATAGCTGAGGGTAGGGCGGTGGTACCTGCCAATATCAAGCAC
>HF994122.1:18216-26967 GCA_000436915.1 Prevotella sp. CAG:1092
TATGATTATCGGTACCAACTTCTTGGTTAAGATAAATACCAACATCGGCAACTCGTCTACCACTTCGGGCATCGAAGAGGAAGTAGAGAAGGCTGTATGGAGTTGCAAGTGGGGTGGCGACACATTGATGGACCTCTCTACAGGCAATGATATCCACGAAACACGCGAGTGGATTCTTCGCAACTGTCCTGTGCCAGTAGGTACTGTTCCTATGTATCAGGCTTTCGAGAAGGTGAATGGTAAGGCAGAAGACCTGACATGGGAGATATTCCGCGACACTCTTATCGAACAATGTGAGCAGGGTGTTGACTATTTCACCATCCATTGCGGTATTCGCCTAAAGAATATTCATCTTGCCGATACTCGCTTGACAGGCATCGTGAGTCGTGGTGGCAGCATCATCTCTAAGTGGTGCAAGGTGCATCAGAAGGAGAGCTTCCTCTACGAACATTTCGATGACATCTGCGACATCTGCGCTAAATATGATGTTGCCATTTCGTTGGGCGACGGCTTGCGCCCTGGTTCTACCTATGATGCCAACGATGCAGCACAGTTTGCCGAGCTCGATACTATGGGCGAACTCGTAGAGCGTGCTTGGGCTAAGAATGTACAGGCATTTATCGAAGGTCCTGGTCATGTGCCAATGCATAAGATTAAGGAGAATATGGAACGCCAGATTGAAAAATGCCATGGTGCTCCTTTCTACACCCTTGGCCCTCTCGTTACCGACATTGCGCCAGCCTACGATCATATCACCTCAGCCATTGGTGCTTCGATGATAGGATGGTATGGCACAGCTATGCTCTGCTATGTTACTCCAAAGGAGCATCTCGCTTTGCCTGAGAAAGAAGATGTGAGAGTTGGCGTTGTTACCTATAAGATTGCAGCCCATGCTGCCGACTTGGCAAAGGGACATCCTGGAGCAACCATTCGCGACAATGCATTGAGCAAGGCTCGCTACGACTTCCGTTGGAAAGACCAATTCAATTTGGCTCTCGACCCAGAGCGTGCTCTCGAATATTATAAGTCGAGCAACTCGGTAGATGCCAACTATTGCACCATGTGCGGTCCTAACTTCTGCGCTGCTCGCATTAGCCATTCGCTAAAGAGTTGTGATGAATAAAGGCTCACGGCAATAAGCGAAAAGTAGAAATATAAAACACATAAACCCAATAAACATTTATAAAAAATGATTGAAACACAAGTATCAAAAGGTATTATCAGTACCTATTTCGACAAACTACAGCGTAATCTTGATCTCGATGTAGCCATCGTTGGTGGAGGTCCATCTGGTATTGTTGCAGCTTACTATTTGGCTAAGGCTGGCTTAAAGGTTGCTCAGTTCGACCGTAAGCTTTCTCCTGGTGGCGGTATGTGGGGCGGTGCCATGATGTTCAACCAGATTGTTATTCAGGAAGAGGCTATGCACATCGTAAAGGATTTCGATATCAACTACGAGGCTTTCGAAGATGGACTCTACACTATCGACTCTGTAGAGAGCACTTCTGCACTCTTGTATCATGCTGTTCATGCTGGTGCAACTATCTTCAACTGCTATTCTGTAGAGGATGTAATCTTCAAGAATGATGTTGTTAGCGGTGTTGTTGTCAACTGGACTCCTGTACTCCGCGAAGGCTTGCATGTAGACCCATTGAACATCTTGGCAAAGTGTGTTATCGACGGTACCGGTCACGACAGCGAGATGTGTAAGGTTGTAGCTCGTAAGAATGGTATTCAGTTGGATACTCCTACTGGTGCTGTTATCGGTGAGCGTTCGTTGGATGTTGTAGAAGGCGAGCGCATGGTAGTAGAAGGCACACGCGAGGTTTATCCAGGACTTTATGTTTGCGGTATGGCTTCTTCAGCCGTTGCAGGCACACCACGTATGGGACCTATCTTCGGTGGCATGATGCTTTCTGGTAAGAAGGTTGCTGATATGATTATCGAGAAATTGAAGAAATAAGCCATTTCCCCTACATATAACAATTCCCTACGTACAATACATACGTATAAACAAAAGAATTATTTTGTATGAAATGGATCGTTATAACCTCTCCCGACTTCTTGTCGGGAGAGGCGTTTTTTATAGATAAACTATTTCGTCATGGTCTGGACTTGCTACATTTGCGCAAGTCTGGAGCATCAGTAGAAGACTATCGCCATTTGCTCTCTCTCATTCCTGAGTGTTGGCATAGTCGCATAGTTTTGCACGAGCATTTCGAGCTTACAAGTGAGTTTCGCCTTCATGGCATCCATCTTAATCGTCGCTGTTCGCATGTGCCCGAGGGTTTCAAGGGTAGCATCTCGTGCTCATGCCATAGTCTTGAAGAGGTTGTTGCCAACAAGCCTTTGCGCAACTACCTATTCCTAAGTCCTATCTTCAATAGCATCTCTAAGGTAGGCTACGAAGCTGCCTTCTCAGATTCCACCTTGCAGCAAGCAGCCCAAGATGCTATCATCGACTCTAAGGTAATAGCCTTAGGAGGCGTATCATCAGCCAACATCCCACAATTAAAGTCATGGCACTTTGGTGGTGCCGCCTTCTTAGGCGACATCTGGAGTCGTATCAACGACCCACGTGTAGACCAATATCTCGACACCCTGCGTCAGTTGCTTGCATGAATACTTATAGTGTTCAATACTTCTTTAGCCTTTAGAAACTTTATTGAAAAATAATAGATGGTTCATTTACAGACATGAAATATTTTCTGTATCTTTACACCCAAATAAGAAAACAAATTACGGCTGATTAGTAATAATCGGCATGATACAAATAAGAAAATGATGGATGCTGATAATAATAAGATAACTTGTCCAAAATGCAACTCTCAGAATATACAATCTGAAGGAGTAATTCATCTTTGTATGGATTGTGGCTACAAATGGGAGGATGAGATACAGACAGACCTTGGCGAAATGATTATTTACCAATCTGACGAAGGAGTGAGACTTGATGTGAGATTGGAGAATAAAACCGTTTGGCTGAGTATAGAACAAATATCGCAACTGTTCAATAAAGGGCGTACCACTATTAGTGAACATATTTCCAATATTTTCAAGGAAGGAGAATTGGAAGAAAAAGTGGTCTGTCGGAAATTCCGACAAACCACTCAACATGGCGCTATAGAAGGGAAAACACAGAGTAAAGAGGTAAAATACTACAATCTTGATGTTATCATCTCTGTAGGCTATCGTGTAAAATCTATTCAGGGTACACGCTTCCGCCAATGGGCTACCGAACGACTCCATGAATATATTGTAAAGGGATTCACCATGGACGATGAGCGACTCAAGAATCTTGGTGGTGGTAGTTACTGGAAAGAACTGCTTGACCGCATTCGCGATATTCGCTCTTCTGAAAAAGTACTATATCGACAAGTATTAGATATCTATGCAACGAGTGTAGATTACGATCCTCGCACCGATGCCTCGAAACTATTTTTCAAGATAGTGCAAAATAAATTGCATTATGCTGCTCATGGTCATACAGCGGCTGAGGTAATTTATGAGCGTGCCGATGCTGAGCAACCATTTATGGGTTTGAAGACTTTTGAAGGAGAATTGCCTGCTATTAAGGATATTAAGATAGCAAAGAACTATCTGCATGAAAACGAGCTAAAGATACTAAATAATCTCGTTTCTGGATATTTTGATTTTGCAGAAATTATGGCTATGGAACATCGTCCTGTTTATATGATGGACTATGTGAAACAGCTCGATACAATTCTTCAATCCACAGGGCGCCCATTGCTAAAAGGCTCTGGCAGTATCAGTCATCAAGAAGCAATGGAAAAAGCTTTGGCAGAATATAGACAATATCAGGTCAAGACATTAACTCCTGTAGAACAAGCTTATTTAGAATCTATCAATGCTTTAGGTAAGATTGCAAAACGAAAGGGAAAACAAAATGATAGTCATTAAAAAAACTCAAGCTGCGTCATATACATAAAGTAAATGACGCAGCTTGAGTTTTTTCAGTTATTAATATTCCATCGAGAACGAGATGCCACGACGCATCATGTCGTTAGCCAATGGTTGCATACGCTTTAGGAACGACTCCCATGAGCGATTCTCCTGTTGGCTCCATCCTGCTTCAGCCAATGCGATGGCACGTGGATAAGCTTGGTAGTAGATACGCTCTGGCGATGTGATACATTCACTCCACAGGGTACCAGCCACACCAAAGAGATTGTTGTTTTCAAAGTTCTTGTCGTGTCCCCATGCCGGGTCGAGGCTGTAGGCATCCTTGAGAGTTGTCACAGGCATACCCCAGTTAACTTCCGGCATGTCGCCATTAGCCATAGGGTAGTCGAAATAGCAATGCTCACCAGGGCATAGCATGATGCGAGCATTGTTCTCTACTGCTGTTTCGAGCGCCTTCTCGGTAAGTCCGTTGCGCCATGCAAAGGTCACGCATCCTGGCTGAATCTTCTTGAAGTCGGTCTCATACCAAAACATAGGAGTCTTATGGTATGTGTCGCGCAATAGGCTGATGATGCGGTCGAAGAGATAACCTTGCAGTTTCCAGTTCTCTGAACGGTCGGTAGTGGTAATGCCGAGTTTAGTCTTTAGCGCCTGACACTTAGGACAGTCTGTCCAGCAGTCGAGGGCTGGATTTCCTGCCTCATCACCACCGAGGTGCACATACTTAGAAGGGAAAATGTCGGTTAGCTCCTTGAAAACATTACCAAGGAATTCGTAGGTAAACTCATTGCCTGGGCACAACAACTCGTTAGAAACTCCGCAAGTGGTGCGGATAGGCACCTGGCGCTGATGGCAAGTAAGTTCAGGGAATACGCTGATAGCAGCAACCTCATGTCCTGGCATTTCTATTTCTGGCACAATCTCTACATGATAGCGAGCAGCAAACTTCACGAGCTCGCGCATCTGCTCCTGAGTGTAATATCCCTTATATGGTGCCAACAAGTCGTCCTGACCCCAGCGCGAAGAAGCCTGCTGAGTTAGCTGTGGATATTTCTTTATTTCTATGCGCCATGCCTGGTCGTCAACAAGGTGTAGGTGCAGAGCATTGAGCTTATAGCGAGCCATTTCAGGCACAAAAGCCTTCAACTCTTCAAAAGGAATGAATGTGCGGGCAGGGTCTACCATAAGTTCACGAACATGAGTGCGAGGAGTGTCCTTAATAGTAAGGTGCGGAATAGCGTCGACACATTCCTTCACACCCGAACCACGCAATATCTGGTCGAGAGTCATCAATCCCCAGAACACTCCGCGTGCGGTCTTACCATTAATGGTCACACCCTTTGCATCTACTGCCATGGTGTAAGCTTCATCGTCGTCAAGCGAAGAGTCGATGCCGAGCACAAGCTGTATGCCACGCTGACGGCTGTTCACGATGTTGCCAATGCGATTATTGAGCATCTCGCGTGCCTGCTCCACCTCGTTGTTCAATATCGTGCCAGCACCATCATTGTGCGAAACAACGATATTCCATGCTGTCTGCACATTCAGCGTCTTAGCCTTCTGTACATTCACCTCTTGAGGCATAGGAGCTATGCACTCCATAGGGTTGCTCACCTCCTTAGCATATTTTGGCTCTGCATAGAAACTGCTCCAGCCAGTAGCCTTCATATAAGCCTTCTCGCTACCTTTCGGAACTATCAAGTGAACGCTACCTCTTGCTATGCCATAAAACGATGATGCCATAGCCTTTGGTGGCACCTTAGATTTCACTCTCACAGTTTTTAGTTCTGACAAACGTGCAAAAGCATATTCGCCAATGTTAGGATTGCCTTCGATAGTAAGCTTTGTCATGCTTTTGCATCCAGAGAATGCTGCAGCACCGATAGTTTCTACAGTAGCAGGAATGGTGACGCTCTGCAATTTGTCGCAAGCAAAGAAAGCCTGAGTGCCTATAGTCTTCAGCACCTTTGGCAGAGCAATATTCTGCAGCTGATGGCGTGAGTGGAAAGCATTCTTAGGTATTATGGTGCTCTGCGCATCGCTAAGGTCGATATTGCGCACTTGGAAACATAGGTCGCGCATCTGACGATAGTCGCCCTTCACATCGGTAGACAGTTCGCCAGTAAGTTTCAAACTCACAGCCATCGCCTTCTGTTCTGGTTTCAGGCTATCCATACGTGCTGCAGTCTGTGCCGACATCATCGTTGCCATTAAGGCTGTAGCAGATAATAGAAATAATCTTTTCATTTAGTTGTTTATTACTGTTTGTTTGTATTTAATTCTTCACTCTTCGTTCTTCCCTCTTCAATTACTCAAAGGAATGCTATTGTCAATCCTGCCATTACTATGCTCACCATCGACATAAGCTTAATCAGAATATTGAGCGAAGGACCAGATGTATCTTTGAAGGGGTCGCCAACGGTATCGCCAACGATAGTAGCCTTATGGTTTTCGCTACCTTTGCCCTCGAAATGACCCTCTTCAATCATCTTCTTGGCATTATCCCATGCACCACCTGAGTTTGACATGAATACCGCGAGAGTGAAACCTGCTGCAAGGCCACCTGTAAGCAAACCGAGCACACCTGCTACGCCAAGCACCAAGCCTACAACGATAGGGATGACGATGGCAAGAAGCGAAGGAATAATCATTTCGCGTTGTGCGCTACGGGTGCTTATCTCCACACAGCGACCATAGTCAGGAGTAGCCTTGCCCTCGAGTATTCCCTTTATTTCGCGGAACTGTCGGCGCACCTCCTGAACCATAGATTCTGCAGCGCGACCTACTGCTCCCATGGTCAAGCCACAGAACAGGAATGCAGCCATAGCTCCGAGGAATGCTCCCACCAAAACCTTAGGGTTGATGAGGTTTACCTGGAAGAAGTTGATGAAATCTATTGTTGTTGCATTCGTTGGGTCGAAGATGTTGCCTGCAGCATCCACATATTGCTTACCATTCTCTACCGCACGAATCATCGCAATCTTTATTTCCTCTATATACGAAGCCAAAAGTGCCAGAGCTGTCAAGGCAGCAGAGCCAATGGCGAAGCCTTTGCCTGTGGCTGCTGTGGTGTTGCCAAGAGCATCCAAGGCGTCTGTGCGCTCACGCACTTCTTCTCCCAGTCCGCTCATCTCTGCATTTCCTCCTGCATTGTCGGCAATAGGACCATAAGCATCTGTAGCAAGGGTGATGCCTAAGGTAGACAGCATACCTACGGCTGCAATACCGATACCATAAAGACCGGTGCTTATCGACTTTGCCGAAAGCGACATGTCGAAACCATTAGCGCAGAGATAGCTCAACATGATGGCTACCGAAATGGTGACAACAGGAATCATGGTTGAAATCATTCCCGTGCCTATACCTTTTATAATAACCGTAGCAGGACCTGTCTGCGAAGCCTCTGCTATCTTCTGTGTTGGTTTATAGCTATGCGAAGTGTAATATTCTGTAGCCTGACCAATCACCACTCCTGCCACTAAACCGCTGATTACAGAGAACGACAATCCAAGCCAATTCTCAATGCCCAACAGAAATAATATAATAAATGTGGCAACGGCAATGAGTCCGGCACTAACATTGGTGCCAAGACCGAGAGATTTTAATAGCTCCTTCATCGTTGCGCCCTCCTTGGTGCGAACCAAGAATATTCCTATTAGCGAAAGGAAGATGCCGATGGCTGCGATAATCATTGGAGCAATGACAGCACGTAGCTGCATGTCGCCATTCATAGCAAAGGCTGTAGCTCCTAAGGCTGCTGTCGACAATATCGAACCGCAATAGCTCTCGTATAGGTCGGCACCCATACCAGCAACGTCGCCCACATTGTCGCCCACATTGTCGGCAATAGTAGCAGGATTTCGTGGGTCGTCCTCAGGAATGTTAGCCTCTACCTTGCCTACAAGGTCGGCTCCCACATCGGCTGCCTTGGTGTATATACCACCACCTACACGAGCAAAGAGAGCCTGAGTAGAGGCACCCATGCCAAACGTAAGCATAGTGGTGGTTATAGTGACAAGGGCTGTTGCCTCGCCATCATAGACAGCATTAAGAACAATAAACCAAATGGCAATATCAAGCAATCCAAGACCTACCACAACCAAGCCCATTACGGCACCGCTGCGGAAAGCAATCTTCAATCCCTTGTCAAGACTTGAGCGTGCTCCGTTGGCTGTACGGGCTGAAGCGTAAGTGGCAGTCTTCATACCGAAGAATCCTGCCAATCCAGAGAATAAACCACCAGTAAGGAATGCGAATGGCACCCATGGGTTTTGCACCTGTAGCACATAAGCCATGAACGCAAAGATGATAGCGAGCACAACGAATACCATCGTCACCACCTTGTATTGCTGCTTCAGATATGCCATAGCACCTTTTCTCACATGTGCAGCAATTTCTTTCATTCTGTCTGTACCCTCATCTTCTTTCATCATCGAACGGAAGAAGAACCATGCCATTCCCAATGCCACAACGCTGGCTATAGGGATTAGCCAAAATACTAATGGAATGTTGTTCATAAAAAATATGTTTAATGGTTAGTAATAATTCCGATTGTTCAGTATAGCATTTCGATTATGCAAATATAAGAAATTTATTAATACGAAAGGGAAAAACAGAATATTTATTTAATAAGCACTCAATTTTAATGTTCAGATACTATTTAATACAACGACAACCACGGATTATTAATCTCAGATATTTGGTAGTAATCATATTGACATTTGATAGTAAGCAAAAATACGTTTGATAGAAAGCATAGATATCTTTGCTAAAAAGCATAGATTACTCGAAATATAGCTTCGCAGGGCCGACGCATTAAATATTTTA
>HF994123.1 GCA_000436915.1 Prevotella sp. CAG:1092
TAAACGGATGGTTTTCTCCGTCAATAATCATTCCTACTTTTATGTTGCTTGTCGGTTTCTTTGATACGACAACTGACAATCGAAGTGGTTCCCCCACGTCTTGGCCGTTTCGAACTACCCACCAAAGCTCTTGTATATACTCAGAATAACCATTCAGTATGATATCGAATACATTGCCAAGCTTGTCTCTTCCGCCAGTGCTGTTCTTAAGTTTGAACCAACCGTGGTTGGCATTCTTTTTCTCGATTCCTAACTCAATTCCGCAAGAAGGAGTTTCCAATGCTGTCTTATACACAGCATTTGCAAAATCGTCCCAAATTCCTTTGTCTTTCCCTTTCTTGTTTGTGTTGTCGTTCACTGTAGTAGGTGTGCCTAAATTCATAGCTTGCAGCAAAGGCTTGTTGAGAGAGTGGTAGATGTCATAACCAGCCTTAGCCCTTGCCTTTTGCCCTTCTTTCCATGTGACCCCTTTTGGCTCTGAATCCCCTATTATCCAAGCGTAGCCCAAAAGCATTCCTTGATGGCCACTTCGGTCAGTGCTTTTTGTCTTAAGCCAATTATAAACATCCGTGTCGTTGTTAAACTTTGTTATAATATCCTTGGCTTTTGTTTCTCCTTGCCAATGCAATATATGAAACATTGCGTCAATTGACTCTTGCTTGAACCTCTTTCCTTTGATGTACTTCCTACAAGCAGCATCATGGTCTCTTAAAGCGTCCATGAATCCTTGTATTAGTCCGCTTGCGCTTCTTCCGTGTCTTAGGTAGTTACCAGTTAGCCCTGGTCCGCAAGTCGGTCCTGCGCCATCATGGTGGTTTACTCCCTTAACGTCACCGTTTGTGTACCATTTAACA
>HF994124.1 GCA_000436915.1 Prevotella sp. CAG:1092
CATTTCTACTTCCTGGGCACACAACAACGGTTCTCACTCCGTGAGTCACCATCAACGAAGTCAGAATATTTACATTTATTTTGTCTGAGTACATATACTTCTCATTGGCTCCATTTTCATCATTGTCTCTTGCCATTCACTCTCCTCGGAGCTCTCCTCCAGGAGTCCGCCTCCAGCATACATCAATCCTCTGCCCTCCTTTATCTCCATACATCTTAGCGACACAAAGAGCGAGGTCTTGCCGCCCACATTCCATGGTCCGCAATATCCACTATAGTATTTGCGATCTATGCTCTCGTTGGCAGTAATAAAATCTATCGCCTCCTGCTTAGGCAGTCCACAAACGGCAGGCGTAGGATGCAGCGCCTCTACCAGCTCGCCTATTCCGCAGCCATCAGCATGCGCATCATCGAGCGTAAACGAGAAGTCGCTACGCAGATGCACCAGATTGCCAGCCCTGACAGTATATGGCTTCGATATTTCCATATCCTTAGCATAAGGCTTCAGCACCTCTTCTATATACCCTGCCACCAATTGGTGCTCCTTCTTGTTCTTGTCCGACCAACTATACACCTTTTTGCCTTCCCACGCCATAGTTCCAGCCAGCGCCATAGTCTGCCATCTGTCGCCATCCTGCGCCAGCAAAATCTCTGGCGTAGCCATAAGCCATGTGCCAGCCACCTCGCTCTTCACCAGCGCTATCGTCATACGCGGATAGCGACGGCAAGCCTCGGCAAAGAGTAGTTCTGGGCATAACTCATCATCAGCAGCAATCTCCGCATTTCGCGAGAGCACCAACTTCGAGAACTGTCCCTTACTAATAGCATCGTGGAAACGAGCAAAGTCGCGAGCATAATCCTCCCTTCGCCCAGTCTCCGCCACCTCGTTAGTCCAACTCTCCGTAGCCAGTTCCACAGGCTTTGCTTTGCCTTCCACAACCACTATTGGCGTTTCAGCCGAAGCACGAAAAGGCGCCATCACAAATCCGCACACATCGTCAAGCTGCGCAGCCGACGACAGCAGATGAGTGGTCTCGCCCTCTATCTTAAAAGCCTGTTTAGCATAAGGCAACCTGTATAAAACGTAATCCTTCATAGCTCTCTATTCACGAGGTTTAATGATATAGTTAGTCACCGTAACCGATGATATCAGCTCCTCTTCCGAGTTTTTTATCTCCACCTGCCATGTATGCAGCGTTTTGCCTTTGTGAATCAAAGTGGCAGTAGCCTCCACCACATCGCCTTCCAACACCGCCTTCACATGTGTGCCGCTAACGCTAACGCCCACACTAATCTTTCCAGGGCAAATAGCCAACGAGCCAACGCCAGCAATATTTTCAGCCAGCGCCAACGAAGCGCCACCGCTCAGAAAGCCAAATGGCTGACGGTTGCGATGGTCTACCTTCATCCTTGCCTTGCATGTATCGGGTTCGGGTGTAGACAAAAATTCCATGCCAAGAGTATTTGACAATCCATCTTGGCTATTCAACATTTTCTGTACGCGTGATATATCCATAGTTACATAGTATATAGATCCTTATCTTACTGTTCTATCTTATGCAAAGATAGTGCAAGTGAATGGAATAACAAAACAAAACACGTAGTTTTTGTTTTTATTCCTGAGCGCAGCCTATCTTATCTAAAGATAGTGCAAACGAGCGGAATAACAAAACAAAATACGCAGTTTTTGTTTTTATTCCTGAGCACAACATATCTTATCCAAAGTTACTGATTTCTTGTTGATTACGTAAACCATTTGGTATTTTTGTGGCATTTCATTTGGTATTTTTGTGGCATTTCGTTTGGTGTTTTTGTGGTATTGAGTACCATTTACCGTATTATCACATAAATAGCAAAACACTTTTGTATAAAATTGCTTCGCCCACAAAACAAAATTAATCACACTTTTAAAGAGCATATATGTTTTTTCATCAACACATTCTGTTATTCTTCTGAATAAAAATCATCATCGTCTTCAAGTTCTTCTACTTGACCATTCTGACGTAAATAGAAGATAGCAGCCTTTACGATATAGACAAATCCTTGTACAAAAAACGATGTGATTATACCAGAAATTCCATATATAACCAATGTAATACCAAGAGGTTGTTCTATCCAAGAGCCCAATATCCAGTAATACAATCCAACAGGGATTAAGATTACTGATATCACTAAAGCACAAATTGTTGCCACTCTCATTACACTAATTGTAATGTTTTCTTTCATCTTAAAAAAAGCTTTCAAATAAGTTTTTGCTTCCATATCTTTCTTAACGATTATTATATTCGTATTTCTTATTAACAACGCAAAAGTACACAAAAAGGAATGAAAAAAAAGAATTTAAACAATTTCTTGTTATAACACCTCTATTTAGTCCTTTAAGCAAGCAAGCGGTATAATTTTGACACCATCAGGACGTGTGTAGGCCATTTCTCCTCCAGTTATAACCATGAGTAAATCTGGCTCACGTAGCTTTATTTGTTTTTCAGTTTTGTTATGCTCTTGCACAAGTCTTTTGATTTCTTTCAGATGTTCTGCACCTTCTTCAATCTCTCGACTACCTAGTTTGAATTCGATTAGGGCATATCGTCCATCATCAAGATGAAGGACGGCATCTGCTTCCAAATCATATCTGTCATGATAATATGATATAGAACCACCAAGGGACAATGAATAAGCCTTCAGGTCACGAATTGCCATACATTCGAACAAAAAGCCAAATGTTTTCAAATCTGTATAAAGAGCTTCTGGTGACAAACCTAAGGCTGCTACAGCAATAGAAGGGTCAACAAACTCACGTTTCAAACCTCTTCGTATGGCTGAAGCAGAACGGATAGCAGGGCTCCATGCTTCAATGTCTTGAATAACAAACAAACGTTCAAATGCATCAATATATGTGTCGAAAGAAGTGGTACTGACACCTTCTAAGTGTTCATTCACATCTCGATACACCACGCTCTTTTTGGCTAATGTCGAGATATTGCGTGCATAACTTTGGAGTATTGTGCTTGCAACCTTTTCATTTCTTTTGACTCCATCTATTGTCGAAACATCAGTACTGCATACTGTTTTCACATAGTTCTTGGCTATTTGTAGTTTGGCTTTGTCGAACTTGGCATACAATGATGCAGGCCACCCACCACGGCAGGCCGCAAATATAAGTTTTTCAATAGACATTTCTGACATTGTGCCATCAATATCCAAATCCTTGTTATCAAACAATTCTTTTAGCGAAATCTTGCCGTTAGACTCCAAGGATTCATACAGACTCATAGTAAGCATTTGCATCTTTGCAATTCGTCCACTGCCAGAATGTTTGATAAATTCACTTTTCTTATTTGGGTCAATCGAATTTGAACCTGTCATAATGAATTGTCCAAACTCATTTCGTTTATCAACCATAGCTCGTACCGAATCCCATAGCACGGGTGCCTCCTGCCATTCATCTATAAGACGTGGCGTTTCACCAAGCAGAAGAAGCGAAGGTTTCACCCTAATGGTAGCTTGGTATTTGTCACGCATATCAGGATCCTGCAGACTGATAGTACTGTTTGCCTGTTGTTCTGCAGTTGTTGTCTTGCCACACCATTTTGGACCTTCTATGAGCACGGCTCCAGAAGAAGCCAATAGCAAGCTTAAATGCTCATCGGCTGTTCTTTTGAGATATTCCATATCGTTTATTATATGATTCGTTTGCAAAGATACTGCAAGTGAATGGAATAACAAAACAAAATACGCAGTTTTTG
>HF994125.1:0-4669 GCA_000436915.1 Prevotella sp. CAG:1092
GCTAAGTTTACCTTTAAGCGCGAGGCTGCTCCTGAGGGTATGTTCTTCTTGGAGATTTCTATCAAGGGATTGAAGGGTGGACACTCTGGTGACGATATCGACAAGAAGCGTGCCAACGCTATCAAGATATTGTCTCGTTTCTTGTATATGACTCAGGAGAAGATGGATCTTCGTTTGGTATCATTCAACTCAGGCAAGTTGCACAACGCTATTCCTCGCGATGGCAAGGTGGTATTTGCTATTCCTGCTGCCGAGAAAGAGAATGTCAGAGCAGCATGGAATGTGTTTGCAGCAAATGTTGAAGACGAGTTCCACGTTTCGGACGTAGAAATGGAGTTCTACATGCAGAGCACAGAGGCGCAGCCTGTGATTGAGAAGGAGTGCAGCGTACGAATTATCAGAGCTTTGCAGGCTGTTGACAATGGCGTATATTCTATGTGTCAGGATAAGGCTTTGGAGACTATGGTTGAAACTTCGAGCAACATCGCCGTAGTGAAGACCGAGGAGAACGAGATTGAGGTGTTGGCTTCGCAGCGCTCTAACGTGATGAGCAACTTGGACAACGAGTGCAACACCATCCAGGCTGTATTCCAGTTGGCTGGTGCTGAGGTTGAGCAGAACGATGGGTACCCAGCATGGAAGATGAAGGCAGACAGCAAGCTGACCAAGTTGGCTGTTGACTCATACGTTAAGTTGTTTGGCAAAGAGCCTATCGTGCGTGGCATCCACGCAGGCTTGGAGTGCGGTTTGTTCTCAGAGCGCTATCCTAACATGGATATGGTATCGTTTGGTCCTACCCTCCGCTTTGTGCATACTCCTGACGAGAAGCTCCACATCCCAACAGTTCAGATGGTTTGGGATCATTTGCTCGACATCATGAAAAATGTGCCTGCAAAATAATATGCGCTGCCACTACAATATAAAGAGAGCACTAACATCGCTATGCGTGGTTGTTGGCTTAGGCATGATTGCCTCGTGCGGGAACAACCGACAGGCTAAGGCTGTGGTGAATGATTTTCTTGAGGAAAATCTCAACACCCACGACTACGACACGGAGTATTTCTCGAATGTAGACTCCACTTTCGTGGTTAGCGACTCAGTATTGCAGAAGATGCAGACCAACGCCAAGTCGTTGAAAATGTTTAAGAGCCTAAAGTTTGCCGAGCGTGGCAACACTAAGAAGCTCTACATCATCAAAACGAGATACCACATAGGTGCGGACACCATCCGCCAAGTGTTTTATCTGAACGAAGGACAAACGCAAGTGGTCTGCGTGAAGCAGGATGTATAATCAAAATAAAGGGCTTGCCTCTAATAAAGAGGTGAGCCCTTTGTAAGTGAAGAGGGAAGAACGAAGAGTGAAGAATCTAAGTGAAGGGTATGACAATGAATAAAAAGGAAGAGAAAATAAACAAAACAACGGAAAAAGCTATAGAAGAAGTAAAGGCAGGCAAGACTTTTAAATTTTCTTCATTAGAAGACTTATTAGCAAAATAATAGTCTGATGGCAATATAATGGCCATTATTCCGTTATATTTGTTGTATGGACAAGAAAATCATGATATTGCTGATGGCTTTGGCATTCAGCATAAACGCTATAGCACAAACATTTACGCTTCGAGGTAAGGTTACCGACGAAGACCAAAACCCTGTGGAATTAGCTACCGTTGCTTGCTTGAAGCAAGGAAAGGTGGCTATGACTTCGTTAAAGGGAGAATACAGCCTAACGCTGCAAAGTGCTGACTCTGTGGTGGTTCAGGTATCGATGATAGGCTACAAGACAAAGACACGAGTGCTAAGAAAGCCCCGTGGTGTGCAAACACTACAGATGGTGCTGCACGAAGACAACAAGATGCTGAGTCAGGTGACCATCACCGGACAAAAGATACAGACTTCGCAGACGCAAGAGCTGAAGACAGAACAGCTGAAGCAGATGCCTTCGGCTACAGGCAATGCCGTGGAAGAACTGATACAAAGTCAAGCAGGAGTTTCCACACATAGTGAACTATCGTCGCAATATAATGTGAGAGGTGGAAGCTTCGACGAAAACTCTGTATATATAAATAATGTGGAGGTGTATCGCCCATTCCTTGTGCGTTCGGGCCAGCAAGAGGGATTGTCAATTATCAATCCCGATATGGTAGAGAAGATAGGATTTTCTACCGGCGGCTACGAAGCAAAATATGGCGACAAGATGTCGTCGGCTCTCGATATTACATACAAACGCCCGAAGAAGTTTGAAGCTACGGCAGCTATGTCGCTACTTGGCGCAAGAGCANNAGCTATGTCGCTACTTGGCGCAAGCGCATACGTAGGTTTCTCGAACAAGAAATTGGCATGGGCAAACGGTTTGAGATATAAGACCAATAAATATCTCTTGGGATCGCTCGATACGGATGGCGAATACAAGCCTTCGTTCTTGGATTATCAGACATATCTGAGCTATAAGCCTAACAAGAGGTGGACGATAGATTTCATTGGCAACATATCAGACAATCATTATGACTTTACCCCTACCGACCGCGAAACTTCGTTTGGTACGATGGAGAACGTGAAGTCGTTTAAGGTGTATTTCGACGGTCAGGAGAAAGACCTGTTTCGCACTTATTTCGGCACATTCTCTATAACACGCCACTTTGGCGACTCCACAAGCGTTTCGCTCTTAGGCTCAGCCTTTTCATCGAAGGAGCAAGAGCGCTACGACATACAAGGACAATATTGGCTCACACAAACTGAGACAAGCGAAAACCTGGGCGTGGGAACATATTTTGAGCATGCTCGCAACTATCTGAAATCGAATGTGGCGAGCGTGAAACTCATGGTGCGCCACAAGACAAAGCGCCACGCCATAGAGGGAGGACTGACATGGAAAACAGAGAGCGTGAAGGAGCGCTCGGTGGAATACGAGATGCGCGACTCTGCAGGCTATAGCATTCCGCACAACGGCAAAGACCTATATATGATATACAGCCTTAAGGCGGTAAACAGCTTGAAGGCAAACCGCATAGAGGGTTATCTGCAAGATACTTACAGATTTCGCGGGGCAAACCAAGAAACTCTGTATACTCTGAACTATGGTGTGAGATTCAGCCATTGGAATTTCAACAAAGAAACGATAGTGTCGCCACGAGTATCATTAGGCATAGTGCCAGCTTTCAACCAAGACTTGACTTTCCGTTTGGCTACAGGACTATACTATCAGGCACCTTTCTACAAGGAGCTTCGCGACACGTCGACCGTGAATGGAGTGACCATAGCCGAGCTTAACAAGAAGATAAAAAGTCAACGCTCCATACACTTCATAGGAGCCGTAGACTATCGCTTTAAGCTCAACAACCGTCCGTATAAGTTTACGGCAGAGGCTTACTACAAGGCTTTGGGCAATTTGGTGCCATACTCTGTGAACAACGTGAAGGTGGTATACTACGGCAACAATGAATGTAGCGGACATGCTGCAGGTATCGACCTCAAGCTGTTTGGCGAATTTGTGCCAGGCACCGACTCTTGGATATCTCTTTCAATCATGGATGCAAAGATGAAGCTCAACGGCAAGTCGATACCTCTGCCTACGAACCAAAGATATGGCATAAACATGTTTTTCACCGACTATTTCCCTGGTACCGACCGCTGGAAAATGTCGCTGAAGTTGGCTTATGCCGATGGTCTGCCATTCTCGGCACCACACAAAGAACTGGATAGCAACTCATTCCGTGCGCCAGCATACAAGAGAGCCGATATCGGTATGAGCTATCGTGCATTGAACAACGAAGACCGCAAGATGAAAAAGAGCCCATTTAAGAACATTTGGCTCGGTATAGACTGCTTGAATCTCTTCGGCATCAACAACGTAAACTCGTTTTATTGGATAACCGATGTTACGAGCCATCAGTATGCTGTGCCAAACTATCTCACAGGCAGACAGATTAATGCGCGCCTGCTCTTCGAATTCTAAAAAGACTAAATTAATCATTCGTTTTTCTTTAATTTGAAGATTATTGATTAACTTTGCACGGAATTTTTTGAAACAGATATATTATTATTATAATTATGAGCAAACAAACAGAGAAGATTAAAGAGCTTGTGGCTAAACGCGAGCAAGCTCGTCTTGGAGGTGGCGAAAAGGCTATCGAAAAGCAGCATCAGCGTGGCAAGTATACAGCTCGTGAGCGTATAGAAATGCTCGTTGACGAAGGTTCGTTCGAGGAGTACGACATGTTCAAACTCCATCGCTGCCACAACTTCGGAATGGACAAGAAGCATTATTATGGCGACGGTGTAGTATGCGGTAGCGCTACTATAGATGGTCGCTTGGTATATGTTTCTGCACAGGACTTCACAGTAAATGGCGGTTCGCTTTCGGAGACTATGGCTCAGAAGATATGCAAGGTTATGGATATGGCCGTACAGAATGGCGCACCTATGATTTCGCTCAACGACTCGGGTGGTGCACGTATTCAGGAGGGTATCTGCTCATTGGCTGGTTATGGCGAAATCTTTGAGCGCAACATCCTTGCTTCAGGTGTTATCCCACAGATTTCCGGTATCTTCGGTCCTTGCGCAGGTGGTGCCGTTTATTCGCCTGCACTTACCGACTTCATCTTGATGATGGAGAACACATCATACATGTTCCTTACTGGTCCTAAGGTTGTGAAGACCGTTACTGGCGAGG
>HF994125.1:4686-6591 GCA_000436915.1 Prevotella sp. CAG:1092
ACTGGCGAGGATATCGACGCAGAGCATCTTGGTGGTGCTTCGGTTCACGCTTCAAAGAGTGGTGTAACATCATTCACCGCCAAGACCGAGGAAGAGGCTGTAGAGATGTTGAAGACTCTCTTGAGCTACATCCCTTCCAACAACACAGAAGAGGCTCCACGCACAGAGTGCACAGACCCTATCAACCGCGTAGAGGATTCGTTGAACGAGATTTTGCCTGACGACCCTAACAAGGCATACGATATGTATAAGGTAATCTCGGCTATCACCGATAATGGCGAATTCTTCGAGGTACAGCCCAAGTTTGCAAAGAACATCATCACAGGTTTCGCCCGCTTCAATGGTCAGAGCGTAGGTATCGTGGCTAACCAGCCTTCAGCTTATGCAGGTGTTCTCGACACCAACGCAAGCCGTAAGGGTGCACGCTTCGTACGTTTCTGCGACGCTTTCAATATTCCTATCGTCAGCCTTGTTGACGTGCCAGGATTCCTTCCAGGTACAGGTCAGGAATACAACGCCGTAATCCTTCACGGAGCACAGCTTCTCTACGCTTATGGCGAGGCTACAGTTCCAAAGATTACTATCACATTGCGTAAGAGCTATGGTGGTTCACACATCGTGATGGGATGCAAGCAGTTGCGTTCAGACCTTAACTTCGCATGGCCTACAGCCGAGATTGCCGTTATGGGTGCAAGTGGTGCTGTGGCAGTACTCTCAGCAAAAGAGGCTAAGGCGAAGAAAGAAGCAGGCGAAGACGTTAAGGCATTCCTCGCAGAGAAAGAGCAGGAGTATACCGACTTGTTTGCTAACCCATACCAGGCAGCAAGCTATGGTTATATCGACGATGTTATCGAGCCTCGCAACACACGTTTCCGCATTTGCCGTGGTTTGGCTCAGTTGGCTAACAAGCGCCAGAACCTCCCTGCAAAGAAGCATGGTTGCATGCCAATGTAATAATTAAACACAGAACAAATGGACAAGAATGTATATGCAGCCATAGCAATGGCGCTGTTCGAGCATCAAGGAAATAATGTTCACGACAAGGAACCAGGCATCATCACCATTAAGCCAAAGCATACTTTGTGGAATGCTAAATTCCTGTCATTCACACAGAAGCCTTGACAACACAATGCTTTCTTCCAATTTTTAATAAGCAATAAAGATGAAAGAATATAAGTATACTATCGACGGAGTAGAATATAAAGTCGAAATAGGCGAGATTGTTGATAATGTTGCTGAAGTAACTGTCAACGGCGAGGCCTACAAAGTAGAAATGGAACCAGAGAAGGAGCCTGAAAAGAAGAAGGTTGTTCTCGGCAATCCTAACGAGCAGGCTGCAGGCGAAGAGTCTGCAACAAGCGCTGCAAACGTAAATACAGCAAATGCTGTTAAGTCGCCACTTCCTGGTGTTGTTACAGAAATCAAGGTTGCCGTAGGCGACGAAGTAAAGGCTGGCGACACCGTTCTTATCCTCGAAGCTATGAAAATGGCTAACAATATCGAGGCTGAGAAGGATGGTAAGGTTACTGCTATCTGCGTGAAGACTGGTGAGAGCGTTATGGAAGATGCTCCACTCGTAGTTATCGAATAATAGCATTTTTATTACATATTATAACCAAAATATTGGTCATAGTATATAAAAATACCCAAATATAGTCCGTTTTTGTCATAAAGAAACAAAAACGGACTTTTTTTTTCAATATTTTTTTGTATCTTTGCACATAGTTTAAACACAATTATATATATAATGGCCAAGAAAATATTGTTCATCAACCAGGAAATCACACCTTATGTTCCTGAGACTGCAATGTCGTTGTTAGGACGCGATGTCCCTCAGAAAATGCAAGAAAGCGGATTCGAGATTCGTACTTTCATGCCTAAATGGGGTAATATTAATGAGCGTCG
>HF994125.1:6661-18211 GCA_000436915.1 Prevotella sp. CAG:1092
ACCTCATCATCGACGACACCGATCATCCACTTATAATCAAAGTTGCCTCTATTCCTACCTCTCGTCTGCAGGTTTACTTCATCGACAACGAAGACTATTTCCTTCGTCGCCCTTTGATGACAACCGACGAAAATGGTGAAGAATATGCAGACAATGGCGAAAGAGCTATCTTCTTTGCACGTGGCGTGCTCGAGACTGTAAAGAAACTACGCTGGATTCCAGACGTGATAGTTTGCCAAGGTTGGATGGGCGCCGTGATACCATTCTATATCAAGACTGCTTATCACGAAGAACCATCATTCGCCAATACTAAGGTTGTAACATCTATCTTTGCTGAGCAAATGAAGAACGGACTTGACGACAACTTCAAGAAGTGCGTAGAATTCCGTGAAGCAACAAGCGAATTGCTCGCAAGCTATAACGACAAGTTTGATTTCCGCGAACTTGGCAAGATGGCTATCGACTTTAGCGATGGTGTGATTGCTGCAGAGGCTGACTCTAATGCTACTCTCATGGAGTATGCCAAGACTAAGGGCATCCCTACCCTCGACTATGCAGGCGAAGATTTCACCGAAGCTTATAAAGCTTTCCTCGAGCAGATAGCTGGCGAATAACCAAGCTTACAGCATAAGATATCATTATCTGAAGCTGGCATAAAAATAGAATATTGATTTTACACAGGATATCATATATATATGAAATCAAAACTTACTGTTGCATTGGCATTTGCTCTTGGAGCCTTTTGCTCATGCGATGACACTACTGATAACTTAGGAAGTTCTATCTCTGACATCCACGACATCGTGGCTGTTGATACAGCAAGTTTCACAATTAGCAGCAGATCTATAATTGCTGACTCAGTATTGAGCCGAAACACAATTGGCTACCTGGGAAGAATTAAGGATCCTGAAACTGGTTGCTACCTTACAAGCAATTTCATGTCGCAGTTCCACACTTTGGAGAACTTCGAGTTCCCTACCAAAGACTCGTTGGCATACTACGACAAGGATAGCGTGATTCATCGTGGCATCGTGAAGGCTGACTCGTGTGAGATTCGACTTTTCTTTGATACATACTTTGGCGACTCTTTAGCTCCGATGAAGCTTACTGCTCACGAGATGAAGAAGCCTATGTCGGAGGCACAAAATTATTATTCTAATTTTGACCCTAAGGCTAATGGATACATCCGCAAAGACGGTATTCATCAAGATAAAGTGTACACTCTTTGGGATAAGACTGTAAGCGATAGCGTGCATAACGACAAAACCACCTATTCGCCAAATATCCAGATTCGCCTCACAGAGCCTTACACAGACAAGGATGGCAAGACATACAACAATTATGGAACCTACATCATGCAGAAGTATTACGACGACCCTGCAAACTTCAAGAATTCCATAATCTTTGCCAACAAAGTTGCTCCAGGTTTCTACTTTGAATCAAAGAGCGGTTTGGGTAGCATGGCGTATATTAGCTCCAGTCAGCT
Source organism: Prevotella sp. CAG:1092 (assembly GCA_000436915.1). Lineage (GTDB taxonomy): Bacteria > Bacteroidota > Bacteroidia > Bacteroidales > Bacteroidaceae > Prevotella. The sequence continues at coordinate 8,148 of HF994125.1, forward strand.
TACTCTGTATTTCACTTATCTTGCTGGCGACTCTATAACAGAGGGCTACACCCGATTCTCGGGAACTGAAGAGGTGTTGCAGACATCGACTATCAACAACGATAAGGCGAGACTCCAAAGCTTGGTTGACGACAATACTTGCACATATATCAAGTCGCCAGCGGGTATCTTCACAGAGCTAACTCTTCCTGTAGATGATATCATCAAGGGACATGCTCAAGACTCTATAAGCATGGCAAAGCTCACGCTAACAAGATTGGAGAACAAGATGGGTGGTAAGTATTCGATGAAGGTGCCTTCTACGCTACTGATGATTCCAAAGGATTCTATACACTCATTCTTCGAGAACCATCAGATAGCAAACTACAAGAACTCGTTCCTCGCATCATGGAGCTACAGCATAACTTCATCGAGCCAAAACTATAACAACACCTACGTGTTCAATAATATTGGTAACATGATTACTGCTATGAAGCAGAGCCCACGTAGTTCAAAGGATTGGAACAAGGTGGTGCTTATCCCTGTTAGCGTGACTTACGACAAGTCTGGCAACATGTCAAAGGTGGTACACGACATGTCATTGTCGAGCACACGACTAATTGGTGGTAGTGAAAACCCTAATGAGCCATTGAAGCTCAGCGTCATCTATAGCAAGTTTAAATAAGCAGTAAGCTCATGGCAGACAACTTTCTTGAACGCCAACGTCGCGACTATGAAGCTCGAAAGGCTGCATGGTTGAAGAAGAAAAAAGGGAAAAGAGTCGTTGTTAGAAACATTGAGCGACCAGATGACGAAAGTCTCTAAGTTACAAACCTTATTATATATATAAGACATTATATTTGATATAAACGACATTATATATAGTATTTAATATAAACGACCAAGGAAAAATATAGTCCTTGGTCGTTTTTTTGTGTTCAAACTAACAAACAGAAAAGGAGACGACCCTATGAGAAAGGTTGTCTCCTTTTTATTTCAGTAATGCCATTAAAGCAAAGAGAGCAATAATGGGTTATGTAATGCTACGAAAGCAGGAGGGATTACTGATGCTGCTCTCTTAGCAAATCGTTGACTGTCTTAACAGGGTTGAAGGTGTCGAGAGGAACTTCAACGAAGATGGTATTCCAATCGCTCATAGCACCATTCCACAATCCTGGCAACTCAAGAGCCTTGAGCTCACGACCATTCTTGCTCTTAGAGCTGATGAAACCTGTGGTCTTGTCTACATAGTCAGGAAGATTGAAAGCCTCGCCCTTATAGTTCTTGATAGCGCAAACAAGGTCTACAGGATTGAAGTGAGTACCGTTTTGGAACATCTTCATATATTCCTCGTTGTTGGTATCTATCTGGCTACTCTCCAAAATCTGAAGGCTTACTGTGCCATCCTGATTGTATGTAAGGAATGGACCACCACCAGGCTCACCCACATTCTTTACTACGCCACAAACGCGCATAGGACGGTTGAGCTTCTTGCGAAGATAGAGTACGAGTTCTGCATCTTCCAATTCCTTGATATCCTGCTTGCGGCAGCATAGATCACGCTGAACGAAACGAATCATCTCTTCAAGTTTCTCGTGGTTGTAAGCACCCTTATCGAGCAACCTTAAGTATTCGAAAGCCTGTGCCTGCTTTGTTACGAGGACACCTGCCAAAATCTGCTTCCATTCTACGGTAGATGCCTTCAAACGATCTGGCACTACATTATCGATATTCTTGATGAATACTACGTCGGCATCAATCTCGTTGAGGTTTTCTATCAACGCACCATGACCACCTGGACGGAACAACAATGAGCCATCCTCGTTGCGGAATGGAGTGTTGTCGATATTAGCTGCAATAGTATCGGTAGAAGGCTTCTGCTCTGAGAACGAGATGTTGTATTTTACACCATATTTCTCAGCATACTTCTCTTCCTTCTCAGCAACCTTAGCCTTAAACAAAGGCAGATGCTCGTGAGAAACTGTGAAGTGAACGTTAGCCTCGCCATTAGAGCTTGCATAGAGAGCAGCCTCTACCAAGTGCTCCTCCATAGGAGTGCGTGGACCATCCTCGTAGTTGTGGAACAACAGCAATCCCTTTGGCAACTGGCCATAGTTCAAGCCCTTAGCCTCGAGCATATTCTTAGCAATAGCCTTATACTCCCCATCAGCCATCAAAGTCTTGATATCCTTACCCTCATTTTCCTTGCATTTGTTGCAAAGTTCTTTCTTGAAAGCAAAGTTGCGGATATGGTCGAAAAACTTCTTCTCAAAGTCTGTCGTAGGAACATCATAGTCGGCATCGGCAAATGCAAACATGTTCTTAAACATACGGCTTGCGGCTCCTGAGGCAGGAACAAACTTCACTACCTTGTGACCTTCGGCCTTGTAGTTATCCCAAGCCTTGATATCTTGAGCCTTCTCATCATTCGAAGGAGCAAGAATACCCTTTTCTGTACTTGCTGCTGCTTCAAGCTTCAGGAATGGAAACCCTTCGGCAATCTGCTTCAACTGCGCTTCTACTTGCTTTTCACTAATGCCTCTTTCGGCAATTTGTTTTAGATCTTTTTCAGTTAGCATAATATTTATAACATAAATATGGTAATTCTGCAACAAATATAGTTAGTTTTTCTGAAAACAAGAAATAATTAGATTAAAAACATTACCTTTGCACAAAACTTTTTAGCATATGGAGCAAATATTCGAATTTACACCCGAAGAAAAAAGCGAAGCGTTTGCTATTCTCAACAACCTTAAGGCTGAAATTGGTGATTCTATAAAGCCTGACGACGAGAAGAAACTTCACGATAACATAATGACTGCTATGTCGGAAAACAGAATACAACGAGATGTTTTCGGCATAAACCCTATATTGCATGCACTTCAGACTGCAGAAATAGCTGTCAACGAGATAGGACTAAAGCGCGACGGAGTTATAGCTATCATATTATATAATAGTGTGCAACACGACCTCGTAGGTCTCGATGCCATCGAACAGGATTTCGGCAGCAGCGTTGCTGGTATCATCCGTGGACTTGTAAAGGTGCAAAGTCTATACCGCAAGAATCCTGTCATAGAGAGCGAGAACTTCCGTAATCTCTTGCTGTCGTTTGCCGAGGATATGAGAGTGATTCTCATCATGATTGCCGACCGCGTAAACTTGATGCGACAAATTCGTGATGCCAAGAACGAAGAGGCAAGACATGAAGTGAGCGAAGAGGCAAGCTATCTCTATGCTCCCCTTGCCCACAAGCTCGGACTCTACAAACTAAAGAGCGAGCTCGAAGACCTTTCGCTGAAATATCTGGAGCATGATGCATACTATATGATAAAGGAGAAGCTCAACGCCACCAAGCGTTCGCGCGATGCCTATATCGAGAAGTTTATTGGCCCTATAGATAAGCGGCTGAAAGAACTGGGACTAAAGTTCCACATGAAGGGACGCACCAAGAGCATACACTCCATCTGGCAAAAGATGAAGAAGCAGAAGTGTGGCTTCGAAGGTATCTACGACCTCTTTGCCATCCGCATCATCATCGACTCTCCTCTGAAGCTCGAAAAGATGCAATGCTGGCAGGCTTTCTCTATCGTCACCGATATGTATCAGCCTAACCCTAAGCGTTTGCGCGACTGGCTTTCTGTGCCAAAATCAAATGGCTACGAGAGCTTGCACATAACGGTGCTTGGTCCTGAGAACAAATGGGTGGAAGTGCAAATACGCACAGAGCGCATGGACGACATCGCTGAGCATGGTCTTGCAGCACATTGGCGCTACAAAGGCGTAAAGAGCGAAAGCAACATGGACCAATGGCTTGCCAACATTCGTTCGGCTCTCGAAGCTGGCAACAATCTCGAGATAATGGACCAGTTTAAGATGGATCTCTACGAAGACGAAGTATTCATCTTTACTCCTAAGGGCGACTTGATAAAATTCCCTAAGGGAGCTACTGTGCTCGATTTTGCTTACCATATTCATACAGGCGTGGGCAACACCTGCGTGGGCGGTAAGATTAACGGCAAGGTTGTGCCATTTCGCCAGCAACTCAACTCTGGCGATACAGTAGAGATTATCACGCAGTCTAACCAAAAGCCTAAGCTCGATTGGCTCAACATCGTGAAGACCTCGAGAGCTAAATCCAAAATTCGTCTTGCGCTCAAAGACACTCAGAAAAAAGAGGGTCAGATGGCGAAAGAACTTCTCGAACGTCGCTTCAAAAACAAGAAGATAGAAATCGAGGAAAGCATAATGGGACAGCTCATCAAGAAGATGGGCTTCAAGGAAACGAGCGACTTCTTTAAGCAGATATCCGACGAGAAGCTCGACCCTAATACCGTGATTGAGAAGTATCTCGAGATACGCAATCAGAACAGCAACACCACTCTACCAAAAGAGGTGCGCTCGGCTGAGGAGTTTGAATACGAAAACCCAGGCGAAGCTCTTGCCAAGGGTGGCGACGATGTGCTTGTGATAGACAAAAACCTCATGGGTATCGACTATTCGCTGGCTAAATGTTGTCGTCCTATCTATGGCGATGATGTATTTGGCTTCGTCACCGTGAGCGGAGGTATCAAGATTCACCGTTGCGACTGCCCTAATGCGCCCGAACTTCGTCGACGCTTTGGCTATCGCATCGTAAAGGCTAAATGGAGCGGCAAGGGCAACGGACAATATGCCATCACCCTGCGCATCATTGGCAACGACGATATCGGCATCGTAAACAATATCACTTCGATAATATCCAAGGAAGAGAAAATCGTGATGCGATCTATCAACATCGATAGCAACGACGGCCTCTTCCAAGGTAATCTCGTCATCCAACTTCAAGACACCACTCGCCTTGAAGCTTTGATGAAGAAACTCCGCACCATAAAGGGCGTAAAGCAAGTTCAGAGACTATAAAGGCAAATTCAAAGACTATAGAATTAAGTATAAAGGTTGTGCGAGGTTAAACTTTCTTAAATAATGCATTTGTATTACATACACACGCATACCAATTCATAGAAAAGTAGTAACTTTGCGACCGATTTAGTCCGTTGGGGCTCAGAGAAGTGGCGATAAATGTCGTCCGCCTTGCGGAAAAACCCGTTTTTATAATTTAATTAATGTACGCAATTGTAGAAATTAACGGTCAGCAGTTCAAAGTTGAAGAGGGCAAGAAGCTCTTCATCAACCACCTTAAAGATGCAGAGGCTGGTAAGACTGTTGAATTTGACAAGGTGCTCCTCGTAGACAATGAGGGTGCTGTCACAGTTGGTGCCCCTACTGTAGAAGGAGCCAAAGTAGTAGTTGAAGTTGTGAACCCATTGGTAAAGGGTGACAAGGTTGTTGTCTTCAAGATGAAGCGTCGTAAGGACTCTCGCAAGAAGAAAGGTCATCGCTCACAGTTCACAGAGGTTGTAATCAAACAAGTAGTCGCTTAAAACAAGGAGGATTTCAGAATGGCACATAAAAAAGGTGTAGGTAGTTCTAAGAACGGCCGTGAATCAGCTTCACAAAGATTAGGCGTTAAGATTTGGGGTGGCCAGTCAATCATCGCTGGTAACATCATCGTTCGTCAGCGTGGTAACAAGCACTATGCAGGCGAAGGTGTTGCACAGGGTAAGGATGACACCCTTTATGCTCTTACAGACGGTATCGTGTACTTCCACAAGGGTCGTCGCGACAAGAGCACCGTTTCAGTCCTCGCTCCTGAGGTTTACGCCGAGAAGACTAAGAAGGCTGAAGCTTAATAAATAATATCCAACTTATTCCAAACAAACAACAGAATGCCAATTCCCATCGGGAGTTGGCATTCTCGCTTTATAGTGGTTGCACTCACATAAAATGTTGACTTTTTTTGCTTGCTAAAATATCAAGCAAAAAAAGCCCACCCCATCATGAAGGGTGAGCTCTATATCATCTTTAAGCTAAAGATCTTTATACTTCAAAATCCAAGCAAGTGCGCTGAACGGTATATGGACGCACTTTTGTATTTGCTATTTCCACATGTGCTGGGTGCACAGCATAAGCCTTTAGCGCCTCTTCGCTTTCGAGAGTGCTATCAAGCATCACATCGCAATTTGATGAAGCCAAACGACCATCGACATTCACTTTTACATCAATGAGTCCTGGCACCACGCACTTTAATGATTCAAGACCAGCCTTGATACCCTTCTTCACTTCTTCTTTCTGCTCGTCAGAAAGTTCTGGATTAAGAGTCCAGAGAATAATGTGTTTTACCATAATGTTTTATCTCCTTAATATGTAAACTCGATAATGTGTTATCTCTAATGTGTAAACACTATAATGTTTGTTATCTCTTTTTAATTGCGAGATTATAATTATAATAATCCTTATTGCCTGTGATATCTTTCACAACCTTCAAGAATGGTGGGAACTTCACATCCTCATCGTCTGCCACACCCTTAGTCTCGAGAATCATAAGTCCTGTCATAGGCTCAAGATAATTGTCGAGCTCAAAATATTGTCCCTTCCAAATAAAACTCTTGCGTAGCTTCATGATAGTGCTTCTATATGGGTCAGCCTGCTGAAGTAGCGAGGTATAGAGATTGGAACTAATCTGACGCTCTGTTTCCAACTGCTCATTTTCAGAAATGCGCTTTTTGTTGGTGTGCACATACACACACTTGCCATCCCATTCGCGCTTACGCAAACGAACTTCGCATCCTGGCTCGGCTGTAAGATAAGTCTGAGTGATTTTGCTGTCTATGCTTCCATCCACTTTGCCTGTAAGCTCAACAATATATTTGCGCTCTTCAACGATAGGCTGTGGCAATTCGAGCACCGAAGAAATCTCCTTCAGCACACGATTAATCTTCTTGTCAAAGTCCTCGTGATTATTGATAACGCGAAGATGCGGATGTCCTGTCCATGCCTCGATAACCTTTTTATCGAGCATACGAGCTATCTGCAATCCCTTCTCGTCAGCCTTCTCCAGTCGTTGCGCATTATTGCTTGTGGTATAGAATTGCTCTGCACCATCGGCTGCCGACACAAGGTGAAGCACAGCATCATAGCGTTCATCTCTGAGTTGCTGAGTGGTAACACCAACAGCTGATGTTATCTCCTGCCACATTTCAGGAGTCATATATGCCGAGATATCCATTGCTCCTCGGTCGCAAACTATCACCACAGGCTCTGTGCAGGTCTCTGCCATACGCATAAACTTATCTTCCAAAGCCAACTGTATCTCCAAAGTAGCCTTCTCGCCCTCATGAAAGAAAGCGGCATTCTTAGTAAGATAGTCCATACCAGCCTGAGTGAACATGGTTGGAACTTCAGGAATCGTGAAAACCTTGTATCCAAGGCTTGAGAAATGCTCTATCACTTTTACCAGAGCAGTAGTTTTGCCGGCACATGGACCGCCTGTGAGTACTATTTTCTTTATGGTGCTCATAATGTTATGTTTATTTAAAATGCAAAATTACATCTTTTATTTTAATCCACCCCAAAATATCCCATTTTTGTTGCTATTAAGGGGATAATATCACAAACACCAAGAAATCTCTATACCATAGCTGGTTATACTAACCTCAAAACGTTAAAATATCCTTAACAGCTATGCGTTAAAATATGCTTAATGCATTTGTAATTCTATATTATTATGTAACTTTGCAAATAATAATACAAAACACCGAAAAATGAAAAAATCAATTATAGCATTACTTATGCTTGCCCCTATGGCAGCAATGGCACAAAATACATGGGAGGTTCCTTCGGCTCAGCAAACTGAGCAAGTACAAAAGAGGGCGCTCTTCGAGAAAAAGAAAAAGACCATTGACAAGAAATATTTGGCAGGTGCCGTGCCTGTTGTTGGTGGCAAAGTTACCTTTACTCTTGACAAAGATGTCGCAGGCAAATCTGCCGACGAGATATATGGCATAGTATACAGCTTCTTGGAGAAGATGACTCAGCAGTCTAACCAGGTGCAGAACATCGACGACAAAAGCAAGATTGCTCTAATCAATAAGGGCGAGCACACCATAGCTGCTAAATTTAAGGAGTGGCTTGTGTTCAAGAATACAGCCTTGGCATTAGACCGCACAGTATTCAGCTATACCATCATAGCCAAAGCCACCGATGGCCACCTCAACCTCACACTCTCGCGCATCAGCTATCAGTATGAGATGGACCGCACAGATACCGAGGGCATGAACGTAACTGCCGAAGAGTGGATTACCGACGAGGAGGCTTTGAACAAAAAGAAAACAGGACTAAACAGAATGTCTGCTAAGTTCCGTATTAAGACAATAGATCGCAAAGACAACATTTTTGATACTATAAGCAATGCTCTTAGATAAACAGTTAGACAGAGGAAACGACCGCTTTCTGAAAATCAGAAACTGGTTGAACATTATATTTATCCTTGGTGCCATAGCTGGTATGGCAACATACTATTTTGGCAGCACCACCATAGGAACCATTGTCATCATTGTGGCAATGGTTTTCAAGTTTGTAGAATGTATATTACGATTCATACGTTAATGAAGAAAACACTCGCCGCTTTTTGCTTTTTGATTGGCATGGGCGCAACGGCTTATGCACAGTCGTCTTTCCAGCAAATAAACGAGAATGGAGATATCACACAGAGAGGGTTAAATTCAGGGAGAAACCATGGCGACTCGCTGCATTCTGACAAAAAGATACCTATTGGAATAAAGGTGTGGAATGTCGACAGGAAATTTGGCGACATCACTCCTTCATGCGTCGACACTTTGTCGCACATGTTTATGAACAGCATTTTCACTACTGGTATGCGCGGAGAATATAATTCTACGGGCAACCTTGGTGCACCTCGTATAGCGCGTATCTTCATCGACCGCCCTACCGACAACGAGCAGTTCATCTTCACTCAGCCTTATGATTTCTTCATCAAGCCGATAGAGCAATATCAGTTTACAAATACTCTTTCGCCTTACACCAACCTCACTTACAACAACGCTGGCGACAAGACTAATGGCGAAGACCACCTCACAGCAAATTATGCTGTAAACGCAGGCAAGAAGTTTGGTGCAGGCTTCAAGTTTGATTATCTCTACGGTCGCGGATATTACCAAAACCAAAGCACAGCGCATTTCAATTATTCTATGCACGCCTCTTACCTTGGCGAAAGGTATCAGGCGCACCTCTTGCTGTCTACAAACCATCAGAAGGTTACTGAAAATGGTGGTATAACCAACGACGACTATATCGTTCATCCTGAGGCATTTAACGAGACTTTCCGAACCAACGAAATACCAGTAAACCTTGAGCAAAACTGGAATCGTAACGACAATCAGCATGCTTTCCTCACTCATAGATATAGCGTAGGTTTCAAGCGCAAAGTGCCTATGACAGCCGAAGAAATCGAGGCTAAGAAGTTTGCCCTTGCCTCACAGAAAGAGGCTGACGAACGCAAGGCTCGTGAGGCTGAGAGAAAGAAGAAACAGCAGAATGGCGACGACAATGATGACGACGAGGAAGTAAAGGTTTCCAAGCCTCTTACCGGTCGCCCTGATAATGCTCGCATAGCTGGTCCGGCGTTGGCAAAGAATGATAGCATCCTTGCAGGCGACAGCATTAGCACCATGATAGCCTCTGCTGCTGAGCGCATCAAAGTGAACGGAAAGCAGGCTGCCGACTCGCTATTGGCTAAGGAAAAAGCTATCAACGAAGACACCACATGGATGAAGGACGAGTATGTGCCTGTCACAAGTTTCATCCACACCGTGCAGTTCGACAACTATCGCCGCATTTATCAGGCTTATCAAACTCCTGCTGATTTCTATGCCAACTATTATGATGTGGCAGAGGAACTTACAGGCGACTCGCTCTATGATCGCACTAAGATGATGAGCCTTAAAAATACCTTCGCTATTTCGCTGCTCGAAGGTTTCAACAAATGGGCAAAATCGGGCATGAAAATCTTCGCAGCCCATGAGCTTCGTCATTTCAAGTTGCCTGGAGCAGTTTCCGACATATCATACAACGAAAACAATATCAGCATCGGTGCACAGCTCATCAAGTCGCAGGGCAAAACCTTACACTACAATGCTTTAGGCGAACTCTATGTGGCTGGCGAGGATGCTGGCAACCTGAAGATTGAT
>HF994125.1:18221-19620 GCA_000436915.1 Prevotella sp. CAG:1092
TGGCAACCTGAAGATTGATGCTACTGCCGACCTCAACTTCCGTCTCTTTGGCGACACCGTGACGTTGGCGGCAAGCGGATTCTTCCATCGCATTAATCCTTCGTTCTATTATCGTCACTATCATTCTCGCCACTTCTGGTGGGACAACGATGATATGGATGCCATCATCCATAGTCGCATCGAGGGTCTCTTCGGTTATCGCAAAACTCGAACCACCCTGCGTGTGGCTGTCGACGAGATAAAAAATATGACTTACTTCGGTCAGAGCTACACCACCACCGCCGACTTCAATCGCACATCTACTATGGTGGCTTCACGCCAAGAGAGCGATGCCATAAACCTCATCACAGCATCATTGAGCCAGGATTTCACCCTTGGACCACTAAACTGGGAAACGGTTCTCACATACCAGAAGTCAAGCAAGGAGAGCGTGTTGCCTGTGCCAACGTTCAATGTTTATTCAAACCTCTATCTGCGATTCAAGATAGCTAAGGTTTTGAAGTGCGACCTTGGTGCCGACGTGCGCTACTTCACTAAGTATTATGCTCCCGACTATAGTCCTGCCATCGGACAATATACCGTGCAGGAGGGTGAACAGAAAGTAGAGATTGGCAACTATCCTCTGATAAATGCCTACCTCAACTTCCATCTCAAGCGCACTCGCTTCTTCATCATGATGAGCCATGTTAATGCTGGCAGCGGAAAGTCCAACTACTTCTTCGCTCCTCACTATCCGCTCAATCAAAACTTGCTGCGATTTGGTCTTAGCTGGAATTTCTTCAACTAAGCAAACTCTTGCAAAAAGACTATTGGCTTTAACTTCTAACGACCAACGGGAGCGATAACTTCTTTAACTTCCATAACTTCTGAACTTACAAAGTTCAAGCAATTACAAGATAGAAAAAAATGGAAACCAATTCACCACACGCTTGGTTCTTGGCAGCAAGACCAAAGACATTGACTGGAGCTGCGGTACCTGTGATGATAGGTATCGCCTTGGCTTTCCCCGATGCAGGAACAGAAGATTTCAGAATCATCCCTGCAATATTGTGCATGCTCTTTGCCTTCGTGATGCAGATAGATGCCAACTTCATCAACGACTATTTCGACTTCAAGCGTGGCAACGACGACGAGACTCGTCTTGGTCCTAAGCGTGCATGTTCTGAGGGATGGATCACTCCTTCTGCCATGCTCAAAGGCATCATCGTCACCACTCTTTTTGGTTGCGCCATCGGCTTGCCGCTCATCTATTATGGCGGCTTAGAGATGATAATGGTGGGCTTGGTATGCGTGGTATTCTGCTTCCTCTACACCACCCTCTTCTCCTACCTCGGACTTGGCGACGTGCTGGTATTGATATTCTTTGGTATCATACCCGTCTGCGTAACCCAATATCTTT
>HF994125.1:19631-23261 GCA_000436915.1 Prevotella sp. CAG:1092
CCCAATATCTTTGCGCTGCCCCAACAGCTGGCGTAGGCTTGCAAGGCATCAATATCGAAGGCTTGCTGATAGCTCTTGCCTGTGGCATCGTCATCGACACCTTGCTGATAGTAAACAACTATCGCGACATCGACAACGACCGCCGTGCTGGCAAGAAAACTCTGATAGTGAGAATAGGCAAAGAAAATGGTCTCCGACTATATCTCGTTGCTGGCATTGTGGGTGTTGCCATCGTAGCCATCTCGTTGCTCATGATGTTTCCACTTTGGCTTAGCCTAATCTCGATAGTATTGCTGCTGCCATATCTGCTGTTGCACATTTCAACATACAAGGATATGGCAATCATAGGCGAAGGACGAGAACTCAACAAGACTTTGGGCAAAACGGCTCGCAACATGTTTGTCTTCGGACTCTCTACAGCCATCGCCATCGTGCTTTGCGCCACATTAATTTGACACCTTATTAAAATAATATATGCAAAACCAAGTAGACCTCACCTTGATGGAATTTGTAGAGAAGCAGATACTGCCTCGCTATACCGCCTTTGGCGAAAGCCACGGACTATACCATGTCACAAGGGTCATCAAGAATAGCTTAGAGTTGGCACGCATGCTGGGTGCCGACATCAATATGACTTACACCATAGCTGCCTACCACGACTTGGGAATGGAGGGTCCTCGTGCCATCCACCACATCACAAGTGGCAAGATTCTCACAGCCGATGCAAGACTAAAGAAATGGTTTTCGCCAGAACAAATAAAGATTATGCGCGAAGCGGTAGAAGATCATCGTGCTTCTGCCTCGCATGCGCCACGAAGCATATATGGCAAGATTGTTGCCGAAGCCGACCGCGATATCGACATCGATACCGTTTTCACTCGAGCTATACAATATGGTATCGAGCATGATCCTGACAAAGACAAGGAGTGGCAATTCAAGCGCTTTGATAGCCACATGGAGGAAAAATACTCCAATAATGGCTACATCAAACTATGGATTCCCCACTCTCCTAACGAGAAAAAATTAAAGGAACTCCGCGACATCATTGTCAACAAGGAGCTCCTTCGCCAATATTTCGATAAAATCTACGACAAGATTATAGCTGGCTAAACGTCTTTTTGCCTTTAGCATAATATTTCCACAAAATGCTGAAGGGCGCTAATGGTGCAGGCGTATGCGATGCCGACATCACAAGCTTGCGATCTTTATCAAAGTCGTGCTGCCAACGATGAAAATCTCTACGTCCACGCCACACAGCCTTAGCCTCGCCAAGATTGCGGTCTAACACTATCATCTTGAATGCTGCAAGATAGTCCAAGAATAGGCGCATGCGCATAACAGGCTTCAAGTCTTCGGCTGGCAGATTCTTATACAGCATAGTCAGATTATTGCGGAAGTTCAAGTAAGTCTTCATAGGGTTGCTCTTAGGCAATGTGCCGCCACCCACATGATACACATAGCTCTTGGGTTCCACCATCAGCTTATACCCCAGCAGTCGCAATCGCCAGCAGAAGTCTATCTCCTCGTTGTGGGCAAAGAATCGTCCGTCCAAACCATTGGCCTGCCAATAGCATTCGCTTCTCACAAAGAGGCAAGCTCCCGTAGCCCAATGTATCTCCACGGCATCGTCATATTGTCCATTATCCATTTCTACGTTTTCCATAATTCTTCCACGGCAGAAAGGATAACCATACTTATCTATAAACCCTCCCGAGGCTCCAGCATATTCAAAGCTCTTGCGGTTGTGAATGGCACGAAGCTTTGGTTGGCATGCTGCCACCTGCTTATTGGCATCCATCATCGCCAACAATGGCTGCAGCCATCCCTCGCTCACCTCGATATCAGAATTCAGCAACACATAGAATTCTGCTTCTATCTTCTTCAAAGCCTTGTTGTAGCCATCGGCAAAACCATAATTCTTATCCAGCACTATGGTCTTCACCATAGGGCAGTTGTCCTTTATCCACGCCATAGAACCGTCGGTAGAGGCATTATCTGCCACCCACACCTCGGCAAGTTCCGACGACTGCTCGACAACATTCGGAAGATATTGACGCAACATCTTCTCGCCATTCCAGTTCAGTATTACTACCGCTATTCGCTTCTTCATAATGCTGTTATCCTATAATCTCACATTTCAATGCCGACTTATCGTGATTGAAATCCAAGAGTTTAACCTTTATAATCTGATTATCATATTCCTCGCGAGCCTTGGTTGCCGATAGCTCCACGCGCACATAATTGTCGGTAAAACCATGCATAGCCTTGCCCTTGGCAGCCTTCTCGAATAGCACATCGGCTGTTGTGCCAATATACTTTTGGTAGAAAGCTATGCGCTTTTCTTCCGACATATCGAGCAACTGCTTCGAGCGTCGCTTCTTCTCTGCCTCGTCAACGATATATGGAATCTTCAGCGCCATGGTTCCTGGGCGCTCGCTGTATGGGAACACGTGCAACTGAGTAACGTCGAGCGACTGCAGGAAATCTCTACACTCCTCAAACAGCTCAGGCTTCTCGCCTCTGCACCCCACCATCACGTCGACACCAATAAAGGCATCAGGCATCAGCTTCTTTATCAGCTCTATCTTGTGAGCAAACAGCGCCTTGTCGTAGCGGCGGTGCATCAGCTTCAGCACCTCGTCGCTACCACTCTGCAACGGAATATGGAAATGTGGCATAAAAGCTCGCGATGTGGCACAATATTCTATAAGCTCATCGGTCAGCAAGTCGGGCTCAAGGCTGCTAATGCGATAGCGCTCAATGCCTTCCACCTTGTCCAACGCCTTCACAAGGTCTACGAAGCTCTCGCCTGTAGACACTCCAAAATGTCCGATGTTCACACCCGTAAGCACAATCTCCTTACCACCCTCGGCAGCAGCCTGCTTAGCCTGTTCCACCAGCGATGCAATACTTGGATTGCGCGAAAAGCCACGAGCATAAGGGATAGTGCAATATGTGCAGAAATAGTTGCAACCATCCTGCACCTTCAAGAAATAGCGAGTGCGATTACCTCGCGAGCAACTTGGCTGGAAAGTATTAATCTGTTTCGTAGGCACCGAATGATACTGATGTTCCATACCCCACGCATCCGAGAGATACTGTATGAGGTTAGCCTTCTCGTTGGCTCCCAACACCAGGCTCACTCCCTCTATCTTGCTCACCGCCTCGGTAGAGAGCTGCGCATAGCATCCCGTCACCACAACAAAGGCTCCAGGATTCTCACGCACCAAGCGATGAATAGCCTGACGGCATTTGTGGTCGGCAACATCCGTAACCGAGCATGTATTTATCAGGCAAATATCAGCCTTCTCGCCCTTGGCTGCCTGCACCACTCCCATCTCTTCCAGGAGTTTGGCAAAAGTAGAAGTCTCCGAAAAATTGAGTTTACAACCGAGCGTATAGTAAGCCGCCTTCTTGCCTTGAAAAACCGAACTGTCTATCATATATAATAATGTGTCGTAAAATTTAAGATGCAAAGTTAGTAGAAATATTTCGATTGTGCAAAGAGAATACAAAAATTAAAAGAATCATTAATGACTATTTATAGTCAATGACTGAGTCCACTTTAAAAAGGGACATATCTTACTTTTTAAAGTGGGCTCATGACTGAACTTTCGCATGTGATTCAAG
>HF994126.1:0-10245 GCA_000436915.1 Prevotella sp. CAG:1092
AGACACTTATATTTCGTCGAACTCACGTTACATTACTTATGTCTGTTGGCTCTTTGTTCGCGGTATTTAGCCTTTTGTTTAGCCGAACCGCTGCCGTGGGCACCAGTGATGTATTTCTTTTTCTTGGCCTTAGTCTTCACTTTGTCCGATTCCTTATTTCCAGAAGAACTCTTCTTGAAGACGATGCCACCTTCTAAGATGTCGGTGAAATTGTCTGACATGCTATAAATGGGGTTTATATTATGAATTAATGGTGGAACAATCTAACACCTGTGAAAGCCATTGCGATGCCATACTTGTCGCAAGTCTCAATAACATTATCGTCACGGATGCTACCGCCTGCTTGTGCTATATATTCTACACCACTCTTGTGTGCACGCTCGATGTTGTCGCCAAATGGGAAGAAAGCATCTGAACCTAGAGCAACCTTAGTGTTCTGAGCAATCCAAGCCTTCTTTTCCTCCATTGTCAAAACTTCTGGCTTTTCGGTGAAGAACATCTCCCATGTGCCATCTCTCAATACGTCGTCATGCTCCTCGCTGATGTAAACGTCGATGGTATTGTCGCGATCAGCACGACGGATGCCTGGCTTGAAAGGAAGGCTCATAACCTTTGGACATTGGCGCAACCACCATGTGTCAGCCTTCTGACCTGCAAGGCGAGTACAATGAATACGGCTCTGCTGACCTGCACCGATACCGATAGCCTGTCCGTCCTTAACGTAGCATACAGAGTTGCTCTGAGTATATTTCAATGTGATGAGGGCGATAATAAGGTCGCGTTTAGCCTCGTCGGTGAAAGTCTTGTTCTGAGTAGGGATGTTTTCGAACAAAGCAGGGTCGTCGAGCTTAATCTCGTTGCGTCCCTGTTCGAAAGTGATACCGAATACCTGCTTGTGCTCTATAGGCTGTGGCACATAGTTAGGGTCAATCTTGATAACGTTGTATGTACCCTTGCGCTTATCCTTCAATATTTCGAGCGCCTCGTCGGTATATCCAGGAGCAATAACACCATCGCTAACCTCGCGCTTGATGAGAGTTGCAGTAGCAGCATCACAAACATCGCTAAGGGCAACGAAATCTCCGTATGAACACATACGGTCGGCACCTCTTGCTCTTGCATAGGCACAAGCCAAAGGTGATAGTTCTATCTTTACGTCGTCAACGAAATAGATTTTCTTTAGAGTGTCGCTAAGAGGCAAGCCTATAGCTGCACCAGCAGGACTAACATGTTTGAAACTTGCAGCGGCAGGAATGCCAGTAGCAGCTTTCAGTTCCTTAACAAGTTGCCAACTATTTAGCGCATCCAGGAAGTTGATGTATCCTGGTCTACCGTTGATAACCTCGATAGGAAGCTCACCCTCTTCCATAAAAATCCTTGATGGCTTTTGGTTAGGGTTGCATCCATACTTAAGAGCTAATTCTTTCATAGATGTCGAATTGTTATTGTTGTTTGTTTTGTGAATCTTGGTGCAAAGTTACTGCAAATGAGCGAAATGGCAAAAGAAATTGCTTTCTTTTGCATTTCCGAATGCCGCGTAAGTTATTTAAAGTTACTGCAAATGGGCGAAAAGACAAAACATTTTGTATATTTTATAATGCTATCGTCCAACTGGTGCTTATACCATTCATTCTTATTGTAAGGATGAAGCATTTGTCATACTCTGCCAGTAGTGGTATGGTAATAGTTGCCTTATCGCAGTTTTTAGACATTAACAGTTTGCCGTTCAGAGAATATAGTGCAATGTTCATGTGGTCGTTTTCTTTCCAATTATCAACACCAATCTCTACAAGTTTGCCTTCGGCATTCATTTTTACTTTTATGTTTCTGCCATATATGCAGACTTCATCCTTATCACCTTGTCTTGCCCTGCTCTTGCTTGGTTGAGAGCGCAACGTTCTGGTTATCCTGTTGCCGGTGGCATCGTAGGAATAGTAGATTGGATGCTGGGCTTGACAAGAGAATGCTATGAAGAAAAATGTGAGCGTTGAAAATAACTTCATCATAATATGTTGGTTTTGTTTAAATATAATTTGTTTATGCTGTATAGAACGGATAAGGTAATATCAGAAATGTTTATTACTGCTGCATAAAAAAAGTATGCTTATCTGTATTCAAACAAACGGTTATTGAATTCTTTTTTTCTTATTACTCGACGTTTATAGAGTTTTTTCTTTCGAATATCTTTTAACGTATGACGTTTGAGAGTTTGTTCTCTTATAATGTATATGTAACAGGTATCTTTGTTTATGGGATATACACCTATAGAGGTAGAATCAGGTAATACACGATAAAAATTATGTAATGTTATCTTTTCTCCATGAATATATAATATTGTTGTGTCATTTTCATCTACACATATCGTGTCCTCAGGATATGTACCCCAATAGATATCATCAGGTAATGTATCAGAAATTGTTAAATCTATAAATAGTGTGTCTTTTGAGCAATTCTTAACACTATAGCCTAAAGGTTTCGAATCTATGATACAAGAATTTAACACAAATATCAATAGAAAAAAACACAGTCTGTTCTTATTTTTGAATTTCATAACTCTACTAAATTATAGTCCAAACTTTTGCCTCATTAATTCTTTTGTAATATCTATAGCAGGATAGTACAAAAGCCGTTTACTAAATGAATACATGTCAATACCATGCCAAGTTATACCAAAATACTGCTTTGAGAGATAATTTGCCCATGTTTCAGTCCAAAATATACTATGAGCATCTGCATTCTTGGTACAACTTACTATACTTTCCTTTGCAATTACAGTATAATATTTTTTGAGACCGACAATTCTATACTGAAGTACATGTCCAAATTCATGTTGCATCATTGCTCGTCCATATTCTGTACTTCCTGTAAAAACTCCCTTACCGACAAATATACCACGATCAGGAAACGTTACACCGCTAAAGCCTCCACTTGGGGAACATACGCCAAGATTCGCACTTTCGTAGACACGTTGCCCTTCAAATTCGCCAACATATTTAACCTTTATTCTTTCATTTTGCTCTTTTATTTTCTCAAATATACCATCCGCTTCCATTTTTGAATATGCGCATCCCGTATTAATATCAATGTTTGCTGTACCTGTCCAAAAGTTAGTGTGTTTTTCTAAGGCATCAATACCGCCGAATATTCCTCCTGCAATACCTCCTTCTAAAGCACCTGTAAATCCATATTGTACTCCCGCAAGAAGGCTATTCTTAAAATTGTGACCTGCAACCCAAGAATTGCCTGCACCATAAACAAAACCACCAGCAAAACCTGCACTTGCTCCAGAAGCTAGACCTGAAATAAATCCTGTGGAAGATATTCCATTTGCAATCCCAGTAGCTCCTGTCCAAAAGTTACCTCCTGCTATAGCTACATTTACACCAGACGCTATTCCCGCACCAATAGCTCCTGCAGCAACTCCAGTCGCAAAATAGCCAAGACCTTTAGCGTTAAACTGAAATCCATGTGATGCCCAATTGAATATACCTCCAATAACCCCACCTATGATAAGATTCCAAAAATTTCCGCTTGGGTCAGTATATTTGAGCGGGTTGTTCAGACAATATCCATATCGGTTGTAGTTCTGGCTGTTGAGAGGGTCTTGTATGTAGTTGTCTGGGCTTAGGAACGTTGCGAGCCATGGGTCGTAGACACGCCCGTTCATATTGATGAGCCATCCATCGTCTATCATTTCATGACCGCAATAGCCTCGGTGGAAGTCCATGTCGTTGCGCAAGCATGTAGGCTTGCCCCAAGGGTCGTATGTCGTGTGGAACACTTCGCTACCCGAAGGCGAGTAAATCTTTACGTATGAGCCGAGATTGTCGAGGAAAGGCACAAATATGCCCGACGAATGGCGCGACGACATGTGCATTACTCCGCCATCAAGATAGCACACGTCGAGGAAATCCGATGGCATGTCAATACGCTCATAGTCACCGAAGAAGTATGTCGTGGTGTGTTTCCTGTCGTTAGTTTCCATCCATCTCTGCTGGTCTGGTCCGTACATTATTTCTAAATCACCATTTATACCGCTTATATGTGCCACTTTGCCGAATCCGTTGTACGAAATTCTCTGGGGATATCCTGTTATGGAGTCCAACTCGTTGGTGACGAGCGAAACATGATACCCCATGCCGATTTCATACTCGCCTACACCATATTTATATAGTATTCTTCCATATTTGTCATACTCCATTTCTCTCGTGTAATGTTCTTGTTCTGTGTATGAAGTCAGACGGTCGAGGTTGTCGTAAGTGAACCTCTCCGTGGTGCCGTATTGTTCCATTCCCTTACGTGAGAGCAAATTGCCAGAAACCGGATCGTATACGAATGTCATCTCATGCAGAGGCTTGCCGCCTTTCTCAAGTTTTATCGACGACAGGTAGCCGTTTTTATCCAAAGTGGTAGTACGTACGAAATCTTTACCCAACAATTCCTTGCTGACAAGTCCGTTTGTAGAGAGAAATTTCCAGATATTGCTGTTGTCATTGAGTGCCTGTACTCTGTTGCCGTAGCAGTCGTAGACATACCTTAGTTTCAGTCCGTTGGGATACCTTCGCTCGCTTATGCGCCCCAATGAGTCATACGCAAACGAATATGATATTTGTTTACCATTGATGTTTCTCGTTTCTTTTGTTACTTCCCCATATTCGTTGTACTCACGTTCTGCCGTCATGTTGCCAGTCTGTTCTTTTACTGGCAGGTTCGTGTCATTGCCTGATGTCCCGAAATTGTATGTCGTCTTAACACCGTCGATGCTTGTGGCTACGAGCCTGTTCAACCAATCGTATGAATTTTCTGTTTCCGTACCCCTTGCATCCGTCTGCTTTAAGAGCAGTCCGAATCCGTTGTACTCATAGTTAGTAGTTCCTGCGTCAATGTCTGTTAGACTTGTCAGATTGCCGCCCTTGTCGTATTCCATATTTACATAAATAGGCTTTATGCCGCTTTGTTTGAGTTTGCCAGTGGAAAAATATTTGTATTTAATATCGCATAGCGGGTCGGTAGCCATTCGCACATTTCCCCATGCATCATAAGTCTTGTTGTATTTTTTACCGTTTATCCTTACACTTGCAGACCTCTTGCCGTATCCGTATGCAACCATTTTTCCTGTATTGTCACTCCATTTTACAATACGGTTCCTACTGTCATATTCCATTTGCTCGGAATTTCTAAAGTTTCCACTTGCAACATTGTTAGACACTACATTTCCGCATTTGTCATATGAATATGTCTTTGTGGAAACGATATCACCCATACCAATGACTTGTTCCTTAAGCTTATGGTTCATAGAGTCATACCATACGGCAGTCCACGGCATGCCGTTGCCCATTGTCACGAAAGCATATCCGCCATTCTCTGCTTGGCAGTAGTATTTTGCAGAGATTGCCCCACGTGGTGACTTTGACCCTATGTGCCGTCCCCAGTTGTCGTATGAATGTTGGGTAGTCAGTGCATGTGAAGGATTTGTGAGTATGGTTTCAGCCACGACGTTACCCCATGTGTCGTATTCGTAAGTCATGGTTTCGGATGATGGATATGTGTACTTGCCTTTAAGGAAACGTCCAGTGTTGTCGTATGTATATTTCTCCTCTATTGAATTTGCTGCACTTGGTACGACACTTTCCCACACGACATTGCCCCATATGTCGTATGCTGTATTCTTAATAGTTTCCTTGTCAGTTCCTGCATTTGATTTTGTGCGTACAGGTAGCCCTATGGCATTGTATTCCACTTCTGTGGTTGTCGACACGAACTTGGTATCGTCAGGATGCTTGGTTTCTGCCTTTATTATTGCAGGAAGCCACGTTCCGCCAATATTTTTATAACCACTATATCTAATGATCTCTTGTACATAGTCGTCATAAATCTTGTATGAGTCAGTTAGATAGCCATTTGTTTCATCATATACATTGTCGATGTCTCGTATTGTTCCGTCTGAATTTTTCTCGGATACAGATGAAGACAATAACTGGTAATTGCAGTTACTTTTCTTAGCCAGCGTGGATTCTACTGATGTTATGCAGTTCCAATCTTTGCCCTCTATAGATGTTTTGGTAGAAATCGGAAGTTGAAATTCTGTATCCCATTTCGTTATTTCCGTGATAGAGGTTGTCTCTGAGACATTGTTATATACCTGAATCTTTCCAAAAGGTAATAATCCTCTGCCTGTCACTCCTAATTGCAGGTCTGCATACTTGTAGGTATCTTCCTGTTCTGCCAAAATTCCGTTGCTTTTTGAAAGCCTGTTTACTATTGTCAATGGTTGCACTACGTTTACAGTCGGCCATACAGACGGTTTTGAACATGAATATATATTATTGTCAAGCAGGTTGGAATATTCAAAACTGTTGTAGTTTCCCATTCCGTCAGTAATAGATTTCACAAGTCCTGTCCCCAAATTCCATGCTGAATCGTAGTAAATTCTCTTTGCCGAAGTTCTTTCCTTGCCGAGCAAGTCTGCTCCGAAGTGTATTACTTCAGGCACACCATTTCCTGTAAAATTGCCTATAATTGTGTTGAACCATTTAGAATCCTCCTCACCAGTTGTGCTTATATGTGACTTTGGAACCATGATACTGCCGTTGGAATACATCCATACAAAATCATTATCGGATGCAGATTTCGCCTTGCCCAAGATTACATCCGAGCGTCCATCATGATTAAAGTCCGCCACTTCTATGGTGTATCTTACGTTGTTTTTATCTGTGTTTTTCTTTGCAAGTGGCGGACAAAATGTGCTACCGAGGGTGAAAGTGCCGTCACCATTACTGAACGCAATTCTGTATTCGGCACTTCCTTCCTGGTTCATTATCAGATCCGGCAGTCCGTTACCGTTGAAGTCACCTAGCCGTATGTTTGACACATGGCTCAGACTAGCCCTGTAGGTTTGTTTAGAATCTGTGAATGGAATACTGTCACAAGTGTTCCAGAATATGGTGTAGCCAGTCTTGCAGACTGTAAGTAAATCCGCCAAGCCGTCACCGTTGAAGTCCGCCAAGTATATGTCTTTTGGCTCTGTAGCGAATTTTAGGTTGAAGTCGGTGACAACTTTCTCCCCTGCGGTATAGTTTCCTGAGTGTTTTATGATATGGCATGGAAATGTTCCCGATACATTGTCCTGTTCCAACTGTATGATTTCAGTGCGTCCGTCATTGTCAATGTCGCCGTATGCAAACAAGTTTCGTGAGCCGTTGCTGCGTGTTAATACGTTAATGCCTATACCGTTCCAATTTTTTGCAGCAATGTTGCTGCCAGGTATTATATACCAGTATATGCTTCTGACGTAGCTGTCGTCATGTATATGCGGCATTATAAAGTCAGGCAATCCGTCACCATCATAGTCTATTGTTGTTGGCATGTTCCAGTAACTCGTCCATTTGTCGCCCACGCTCGGAGAAACCTGGAGAGTTTTTGCCAGCAAGAACTCTGGATAGTCGTTCCCCAACTCTGCCTTGTTGACATAGAAATTCAGATAAGTGAAATAATGGCTGTTGTTCTCCTTGACGTCGGCAATCTCTACAATGTCGTCATATCCATCTGCATTGATATCCAAGGCCTGGTACCTGCGGTTTAGAATTTTAAGGTCAATAGTCTCAGACATCAGTTGCATCTTTATTTCCGAAGCCTTGTATTCTGGTTGGATCTCGTTCCATGTGATTTTTATCGGTGGCAAAGTTTCTCCGTATCCGTTGCTTACGGATACCTCCACCAATCTTCCAGACATTTCGTCGTTGTTAGCAGATTCATATTTGCAAAGGTATTTTCTGAACACATCATTGCCGGTCTTTGTGGTTATTGTATTAAGAAGCATTCCTATGTATGCCTGTCTGCCGCCAGTTCTGTAAGGCACGGCTTCTGTGTCAGACAATTTCAGATATTCGAACTCTACGAAGCTTTTTATGGAAGAGGTTTTGCTTATGTTGTCGCCATACACTATTTTCGAAGGATATACATGTAGTTGGTCTTTGAGATATTGGTAAATGATAATGTTGCCACATCTATCCACCCACTTGTCCATATACCATATTGACGTTTGTATTCCACCCGTGGTAGCCACAACATCGTTTCTTGAAGCTGCGGAAGATCCAAATGTGCATGTCTTCCCGTCTGCTGTCTTTATGGTAAATACCGGAACCGTCGGAGATGTTGTGTCATGTCTCATATATACGAAGGTGTTCACGTCTCCTTCGGGATTGTAAACCCTCTCGTTGTTGGAAGCAGAAACCAAGTACAGTCGCTTACCGTCAATATAGAACACATCCTCGTCTGTGTATGTTATTCCCTTTGCCCTTCCTTCATGGAAAATGTCCCTTGCCCCTCTTGTTATGATGGATATTCCGGCAACGTCAAATCCATATCCTGCAATGCCGATACCTGTCTGACTGTTGTATACAAGAGACAATTGTGGTCTTGTTCCTGCCGGTCCTGTAGGAACGTCAATTGCCAATTCACAAATAGAAGCACCTGTTGGCGAAACACCTACCTTGGTAGGGATGCTTCCAATCTGTTTGTCTTGCGAGAAAGAGACTGATGGTATAGTATTGTAACCGAATGTAGATGGGGAAACAATATTACTGTCTGTCAGATTGTTGGCAAAGAGCGAACTGACGGCAATCTGGAATACCAATATATAAAATAATATTAAATATTTGGATGTCATTTTCTAAGGGCTATGTAAAGTACTGAAAAACGTGGTAGTGCAATTGACGAAAGATAATAAAACTAAATTAGATTTACCATCGCGTATCGACCAAACTTTTTGCAAATATACTGCAAAAACATGATATGGCAAAGAAAAATATTGTCTGTTTATTAAATTTCGTACCAAAATGCTTGTTTGGTTATAAATTAGATTAACTTTGACATATATTTATCTATATCAGGGCAGACCACCAATTATCAAGACGGTATCTTCTGCCGATATCTCGCTAATGCGTGCAGCCCAAAAGCCTGTAGCAAGTACATCGCCAACAAACAACGCCTGCTCGTCTGTCACATTATCTGGTATGCGATTCAGTCCCTGCGAAGCCAACGGCACACGCACATACTCCGTTTGTCCGCCATCAATACGGCAACCTAATGCCCATCCGCCATGTGGCGATGTGCAATTGTTCACATATCCATGCTTGCAATAGAAGCATTCACCACAGAATGTCTCCACATTTACCGTTACTCTATCGCCTGGTTTCACGCCTTTAACGTCGGCACCAATTTCTTCTACTACTCCCACCATCTCGTGACCAACGGTAATGCCAGGCACAGCCCTTGGCACACTACCATGCTTGATATGCAAGTCGCTGGTGCAGATGCTACCCAACGTAACGCGGACTATAGCGTCGGTACTTTCCTGAAGCTCAGGCTTCGGTTTATCTATCAAGGCAAACTTACCTTTTTCTATATATGTATATGCTTTCATTTGTTTATTGTTATGTGCTTTATTTACATTTGATATTTCGCCCTCGCAGCCTTAGGTAGCTTGCTTACGATAAGCTGATACGATTCCCTTATCCATGCCATTACCACCTCGGTTTCTATCTGCTCGAAATACACGTCGCTCCAATGTTTCTTGTTCCAATGAAAAGCTGGCGTTACGGCTTCAAATCTATCTCGCAACTCCTCATTCCTATCAGGACTCAGCTTGCAGGCAAACTTATGCATACCGTCTAAAGCGCTATGCTCCTCGTTGCCCAACCAAAGGCATAGGAATATCTTGCCCTCAACTCTGAAGGTTATGTTGTCGTCGCCAAAGGGCTGATCTTCTGTCACGCCGTATAGCGACAACGTGAATTCTCTAACTTGCTCTATATCCATAGCGATATTGTATAAAGATGGTAGATTCGCTTACGATAGGGGTTAATTGTGGGATAATCCTTGATTAATCTTTTATTTATCGTGGGTTCATAATAACCACATGCAAATATAATGCTTTTATCCTTAACCCCCAATTTGTTTTGTG
Organism: Prevotella sp. CAG:1092; assembly: GCA_000436915.1. Taxonomy (GTDB): domain Bacteria; phylum Bacteroidota; class Bacteroidia; order Bacteroidales; family Bacteroidaceae; genus Prevotella. Next base: position 9,965 of record HF994126.1, read on the forward strand.
TAAAATGTTGCCATTAGGTGGTGCAAAGTTACGTATTATACCATTATGTAAAATATATCGTTCTGCCACACTTTATTATGTGTTTTCCCTGTTTTTTTTATTATAAAAATATATTTGATAGCAAGCAAAGCAGTATTTGACAGTAAGCAAAAATAGATTTGATAGTAAGCAAACGAACATTTGATAGCAATCATAATGCGACCGAGGCTAATATCGTAAACGACTAAAATGGCTTGCGATAGCGAGTTAAACCGCTTGAAAAAAACTGCCTAAATGGCTTG
>HF994126.1:10262-22079 GCA_000436915.1 Prevotella sp. CAG:1092
AAACTGCCTAAATGGCTTGTTAGAACGACATAAATACTCGCCAAAAGCCTCCAATAGAATATTCTTCTTCGTTCAACAGCTGTTGAACGGTAAAGTATATTAATATAAATCGCAAAGTATATTAACTTCTCCGACCGTTCAACAGTTGTTGAACGCAAAAGCCATTAAATATCATCAACGTGTATCTTTAGTTGTTCTTATTATATAAGCTGTATTCGTTGAATCTGGTATACAAGTAGAAAACAATAAATAATAAACATTCCTCATACCGTTTTGCGGCATAAACCATAAATATCACACATAAAACACCCACTTTCTTGCCGGTATCGGCAAAAAAGCATATTATAAAAGGTAAGAAAGAGTATTATAATGGGAATGTCTTTACTCCGAAAAGATGTCACAAGTGACATTTTTTCGGAAAGCATTATAGTAAATCATAACATTATATTTGTCTATAATTGTCAGTATTGTCGTTTTTAAAACAAATGAAAAAAGGCTCCGTCAGTCGTTTATATTGCGACCGAAAGAGCCCCTTTGTTATCCCAAATCTAACGTGCAACAGCGCTATCTACAGTAGCCTCTGCGTTCTCTGCAGTTGCATTACTTTCTGATTTAGCAGGAACCTCAGTTTCAGCATTTTCTGTTGCTGCATTCTCTGAAGAAGCGTTCTCAATTGCTGCGTTCTCTGAAGAAGCTGTAGTGTCTACAGGAGCTGCAACTTCTACTGCTCCCTGATTTGCAGAGTCTGTTACTACAGAATCAGACTGAATGACATCGTTTGACTCGAACTGCATTGCTGACTGATTAGCGAATACGTTGCTAACACAAACTATAACCATTGCCGAAACGGCTGCGAACATAAACTTTCTCATAATCTTAATGTTTTTATTGTTATTATTATTTTGTTGTCTTATTCACTAGTAATAAGGACAAGATGCGTGCCAAAAAGTAGCACAAGCATATACATCATTGATTATAAGCAAGTTAACTAAAAGCCCCACTTTCCACAAGTTGTGGAAAGTGGGGAAATATTGTGGAATAATTCTACAATTTATTGTGGAATGCCATTTTTCCTACACGAAAGTGCATATAAAAAGTGTTTGAGAATAGAAAGCATAGATTGATAGAACGTAACATCGATAGCGAATGAAGTTGGCTAAATTATTGAATGAAAGCTACTTACTATACCACCGCACCTATAATCAACAATTTCTGATTTGAAATAGGTATTTTGTTGTGGTTATTAAGAAAATCTGCTACACATAATAAAAAACAAGTATAAGCATAAATATAAAATAGGAGCTAAACGGAATATGATTCTCGTTTAGCTCCTATTTTTATTTATGCATTTTTATTTTATGTATACCTTCTTGGTAGAACCATCGTTGTATTTTATGATGTTCAAACCACGTGAGATATCATTCTTCTTTGAACCATCAACGTTATAGATACCGATGATAGCTTGTGAGTTGTTGGTTGCTGTATCTGTATTGATATCCTTGATACTTGTCGCTATAGCAGCTTGGCGAAATTCCTCCAACTCGTCTTCGCTGATGATAATCCATTGTTGTTTTGTTGCAGAGTTGCTGAAGTTGAATGCTGTCTGTTCCAATGTTCCATAACCAGAACGTTTGCCCAATGCGTTAGCACTCATAGCCTTGTTGCCATCGTTGTACCATGTAAACCAATATCCATGAGTAGTAACCTTATTCTTACCAGCACCAAGAGTAACGTTTGTGCGGTCAGGCATAAGTTGGAATTGCTCTGCGGTAGAAGGCACAGAAGTCTGCTTCACAGACATTCCAGATGTTGTAGTAGAACGAGTTAGATATTTACCACTTACAGCATTCTTGAATGAATAGTAACCGTTGAGAGGGTTAAACTCCAAATACCATGCAGCAGAGTCGTTGACCTCGGTAGTGGTGTTGAAATAAGGTTTCCATGCTGCGATGGTGTTACGTTGGAATAGAAGACCATCGCCAAGACCACGCTCAGAATTCTTACACATTATATAATACTTCTTAGAGTCGTCGAAGTTGTATGTGTAGCCAGCGATACCATTTGGGTGATTGCTTGTAGGGCATAGACCATCGAGGAACAAACCATACATGATACACATACCACCAGCATACTGCAATTCAGAGTGCTTATCTTTGTCGGCTCCATTTACGAGCCAATCATATGTGGCATTGCGACCCCAACCGTGAGTTTTGTCGCCTTGGAAGTAGTAATCATCAGTATATTTGTTCTCAAGGAACTGATAAACCTCAGTAGCAGCTCTACCGAGCCATTTGCCGCTACTTGTATTCTGACGAGTATCAGAACAGTTGTTCCATATCCAATGAGTACCCACACCTACGCCATGGCCAGTTTCGTGAAGAACGGTTCCGATAGCCTGATAAGCAGCATTAGGTCCAATGCGCATCCATCCACCATAACTACAGTCGGCAGTAGGAGTGCCCGAACCATAGTTGCCGGTAAGATGGAAACCCTTGATACCAGTCCATTCGTTGAAGTAGTCGATAGTCTCCTTTATGGCATTACGGCAACGGGTATTGGCAGCATCGTCAGGAGCACCCTCGTTCCACGACCATGTACATCCGCCAGCAGGATGAGTTACAATCTTTACCTCGTCGCCATAAGCCACGGTATAAGTTTTGTTCATCACGTATGGGCGAATATAATATACTGTAGAAGGCTTCATGCCCTTGATGTGGAAGATGGTGCCGTTTAGAGAGAACGACTTAGTAGTGCGATTGTCGAGAACAGTAGGATTGTGTTCTGTGCTCCAACATACACCACGCTCAAGAATGTTTGAACCTGTCACAGTGGCTCTTACCAATGCCTGTGTAGCACCAGTAGCCACATATTTGTTGGTCAGAGTAACCTTTGGTGCTGTGCCAGAACCTGGAGTTGCGTTAGCAAGATTGAATGCTAACAACGCCTTCTCCAATGCAATGATTTCGTTGTCGATACCAGTCTTTGTAGCCTCTGCATTCTTCATCAACTCTTGCGCCTTGTTGATTTCTTCCATCAATTTGTCGGCGTCATTCTTTGCAACATCATATTGACCCTGAGCGTTGTCGATAGCAGATTGCAATGCCTGATATTCTGTGATGGCAACCATGGCAGCCTTGATAGCCTTGTTGATAGCTTCTACTGCAGAAGCTACATCAGCCTCGGTAGAAGTTGCAGTAATCTTCTTTGCTTGTTCAATGGCTGTAGCGAGATTCTGAGCTTCAGCCTTATACATCATCTGAGTCTGCAAGCTTTCGCCTTCAGAAACTAAGCGCTGAACTTCGCTAATGATAATATCGCTTGTAATCTCTCCGATAAGACCAAGGCGGAAGTTGTCTACTGCAAGCCAGTTGCCTGTAGCATCAACAGCCTCGAAACCAATTGTTGCCTTGCCCGTGAGGTTAGTAAACTTTACGCTATAGTTGGCAGGAGTATAAACAGTAGTTTCGTTGCCATCTGCATAAATCTTTGCACCCTCACATTTCTGAGAAGTTGAGGCTTGGTTCAAGTTTTGTGCAGCCACGGTAAGCATATATATACCATTAGGTAAGGTGATAGTTTGGCTCACGCTTGCGTTGCCCACATTATTGCCTTGTCCTACCCATTTCTCGATATATTTGCTACCCTCTTTCTTTGTGAACGATGAGTTGCCCTGCGATACAAGACCATCAACAGTCCAATTTTTTGTACCATCCTCAAAACTATTGTTTAGGATATACTCCGTCTTGTCAATAGGATTATGCTCGCTAATGTTCAGATTGCGGTATGCGCTGATAGCCTCTTCAAGAGCACTCGTTGCCTCATAGATTGCTATGATGTCGGCATCAGCTTTGTCGGCAATAGTCTGGGCTGCAGTTATCGCTGACTTTAAATCTGCTGCACCATTTCCATTTCCGTTGCCATAATATTTGTTGGCAGAAGCGATGGTAGCATTTAGCTGCGATTTGTCGGCAGCAACATTCTCACCGAGAATCTGAACATAGTCAACCACCAACTTGGCAGTATTGGCAGAACCACCTGCTGCCGCCTTCATACCAAACTGTATCTTGCCCTTGGTAGTAGTGTTGAGGGTAAAGGTGATCTTGTCCAAAGTCCAGGTGTTGGCTGAATAAGAGGTAACAGTCGACTTCTTAGATGTGCCTGCATTTGGAATCCATGCCAACTGCGAAGTGGCAGCTGTAACATTGCTACCATTATAAGTAGGTGCATTGATAGTATATGTGCCTGCAGGTAATGTAACCTCTTGGCTAAACAAGAAAGTCTGTTCCCAGCCTGTAGAAATGGCAAGTCCACCACCAGCTTCTCCGTTGTAGCCTTTTGTAGGCACGGTGGCTGTATTAAAAGTTCCTTTGAATCCATACTCGTAGGTTCCCACGATGGTGTAGTTGGCTGAAAGGTTGGCTGTCCATCCCTTCACATCCTTAATTTCTTGCGTAACTTCATTCGACTGTGACGCTTTATAGTCGAAGTCTTGGTCAAAACCATAGTTTTGTAGCAAATACTTCGAGAGATCTACTTGAGCATATGATGCTAACGCACCAAATGCCAACAAACAAGTAAACAAAGTTTTTCTCATGCTTTTAGGTTCTTTCGTTAAATAATAGTTGGTATAGTTCTGTTAGTACTGGCAAATATACGAATAATTTTCCTATGATTATCTAAAAAATAAAAATAGATATAAAAATAACAATATTTACTCGTCGTATAATGATATTTACCCTTGTCAATACAAAACTTCGTGTTTTCTTTTGTCATTTCGCTCACTTGCACTAACTTTTAATAAGTTAGGCTGCGTTCGGGAATGAAAAAGAAAAACTTCGTGTTTTCTTTTGTCATTCCACTCACTTGCACTAACTTTTAATAAGTTAGGCTGCGTTCGGGAATGAAAAAGAAAAACTTCGTGTTTTCTTTTGTCATTCCACTCACTTGCACTAACTTTGCAGCACGATAATATGTTATAGAAATATGATACGGGAATTTAGGAAACTATCGGATTTTCTCACTAAGCACGAAATAAAACTTGATGCTAACGCTTGGCGTAAACTATCAGCAATACTTATGGGTAAGGAGAAGCCAACTAAAGAAACGTTGGATAAGTTGGCTTTGTTGGCAGGCTTCCAAAGTTGGGAGAGCCTAAAGCGTACGTTTGAAGAATAATCATACATAATAATATAATTATGAAGAAATTATCTTTAGCCACACTTTGTTTGGTTATGACCACAACAATTAATGCTGCCGACATCAATGTTGCGCATGTTAGACATGCAGGACCATTCAAGGTGGTGGCGCCAATAGTCTTTGACAGCATCGACAATGCTCAGAATAAGTTTAAGGCAGACAACCTGCTCGATACTCGTTTGTCGCTGACTATTGCCGATAAGAAGCCTTTGGAAAATCTTGCAGTATTAAAGTTAGATACAGCCCAACTTCATCTTGTGAAGTTTGATGTGATGGCATCGAAATACTTGAAAGATTTGAAACTCTCGGTAAAGGGCGCAAAGAAATATAAGGTTTATGCCGATGGGGTAGAGCAGACTGCCGGTATGACCCTGCAGCCAGGTCAACATACTATCGTGATGAAGTTTGTTGCCGACAGCACAGGCTTGGCTCTATCGTTGCCCAACGATGCTCTGTCGTTTGTAGAAACAGGAAAGCGTAGTTTTACGATGCGTGATGTGCTTGGCACAAAGATTACCACAGCACCATCACTCTCGCCATCTGGCCGTTGGGCTTTGATGGGCTATCGATGGTATGATGAGAAGAACAAGATACAATATAAGTATATCCTTGCCGACTTGAAGACTGGCAGCAAGCGCTTCGTTGACGGCTCGATGACATGGATGCCAACTTCTGACAGATATTATTATACCGAAAAAGTTGGAGGCAAAAACCTGCTTAAGACAGTAGACCCACTAAATAATAAGGTAGAGATATTGGCAGAAGACATGCCCGACGATTACTTCGTGATATCGCCAACAGAAGATTACGCCATCCTAATGCACTCTACAGATGGTCCAAAGAAGGAAGAAGGAGTGTTCGAAATAGTACATCCCGACGACCGTCAGCCAGGTTGGCGCAACAGAACATCGTTGGCTCGATATGATTTCAAGACAGGATTGGTGCAACAGCTAACATATAGCTACCATGGCGTATGGCTTTCAGACATTGCGCCCGATGGTAAGCACATCCTCTTTAGTGTGGCTTCCGACTCTATAACTCAGCGTCCTACCACTCGGGCTACATATTACGACCTTGACCTTGCTACCATGACAACCCGTAAACTCGTGGATAAGGACGGCTTCATAGGTGGAGCCTTGTATGCAGGAGGCACAGACCGCGTGGTGTTTAAGGCAGGTACAGAGGCTTTTGATGGAATAGGCAACAGAGTGCCTGAAGGCAGAACTCCAAACACATTCGACTATCATCTGTACGTGATGGATACCAACACCTTGAAGGTAACTCCACTTACTGCCGACGACGAAACAAGTATCGAAGATATGGAATGGTCGAAGGCAGACAACTGCTTATATTATACTGCTCAGAATAGAGATAGCGTAAGCCTGTTCCGTCTTGACACAAAGACATGGAAGTCGAAGATGGTGCGCATNTGGAAGTCGAAGATGGTGCGCATGCCATTAGAAGTAATCTCTGATTTCAGCATAGCAAGCAATGGTGGCAACATCGTTGTTGATGGTTCTTCGATGTGTGTACCTTACGAGGTCTACAACATCGCGTCGCCAGCCAAGAATGCTAAGACCTCCTTGCTCTTGGCACCTAACAAGGACGACTATGCCGATATGCCGTTTGGCACAGAGAAGTCGTGGAGCATGCAGACCACACGTGGCTATAAGGTGACTGGATTCTACACTCTGCCTGCCGACTTCGACCCTCAGAAGAAATATCCAGTTATCGTACACTACTATGGAGGTTGCTCGCCAACATCGCGACGCTTTGGCAATGGCTCGCACTATCCTGCTCACTATTGGAATGCTTTGGGCTACATCACCTTCGTAGTAAACCCTTCTGGAGCATCAGGCTTTGGTCAGGAGTGGGCCTCACGCCATGTAAACACCATGGGCGAAGGACCAGCACAAGACATCATCGATGCCACAAGACAGTTTGTGAAAGATGTGCCACAATGCGATGCCGACCATATCGGTTGCATATCAGCATCCTACGGAGGTTTTATGACTCAGTATATGATGACAAAGGATAATCCTTTCGCTTGCGGAGTGTCGCATGCCGGAATATCAAGCCACACCAGCTATTGGGGTGAAGGATATTGGGGATATTCGTATAGCGAAACCTCGGCAGCCAACAGCTTCCCTTGGACACGCAAAGACCTCTATGTGGAGCGTTCGCCTCTGTATAATGCCGACAAGATAAAGAAACCAATCCTCTTCACCCATGGTACAGCCGACACCAATGTGCCTATAGGAGAGTCGATACAGATGTACAACGCCTTGAGAATATTAGGCGTGCCAACAGCCTTTATAGAAGTAGAAGGCGAGAACCATGGCATCATGGATCCTGCAAAACGCACCAAATGGATAAACTCTATAATGGCATGGTTTCAGAAATATCTGAAGAACGACGACTCATGGTGGAACGCCATCTATACTCCAAAGGAACTATAGTTATAGAAAAATAAGAGAATTCGCATTCGCTCAGAGGAATATTCCATTTGGCGGATGCGAATACTCGTTATGGTCTATTCGAGTAGCCGCATAGCCCAATTCGAATAGTCGCATAGTCCAATTCGAATAGTCGCATAGCCCAATTCGAATAGCCGTATAAAACCACTCAATAAACATTATGTAGCCTTATAATATTATAAAAAAAAACAAAATAGGTGAGAATTTGAGTTTTTTGTGCTAATTTTGCACCTTGATATGTGCACAATGTGCAAATTTAGAAGGTAATGACATTTCGAATAAAGAAATTAGATATATTTATAGCCAAGCAGTTCGGTCTACTTTTCGTAGGAACATTCTTCATCTGCCAATTCGTGCTGATGATGCAGTTCGTATGGAGATATGTCGACGAGCTTATAGGAAAAGGACTGTCCGTGGAAATCTTGGCACAGTTCTTTTGGAATATGGCGTTGATGCTGGTGCCACAGGCTTTGCCTTTGGCTATCCTGCTGTCGTCGCTCATCACGTTTGGTAACCTGGGCGAAAGTTATGAGCTTACAGCCATAAAGTCTGCAGGTATCTCTCTCATGCAGTCGTTTCGTTCACTCATCGCCATTACGCTGGTGATATGTGGAGTGTCGTTCTACTTTCAAAACAATATTGGCCCTGAAGCCAATATGAAGCTCTCGCAGTTGCTCATTTCTATGAAGCAGAAGAGTCCGGAGCTTATGATTCCTGAGGGGATATTCTATGATGGAATACCAAATTGCAACATCTATGTGCAGAAGAAGGATGTAGAGACAGGTAAACTCTATGGTATGATGATATACCGAATGACAGGCAGCTACGAAGATCAAGCCATAATCCTTGCCGACTCAGGAATGATGCAGACTACGGCAGAGAAGAAACACCTACTGCTGACATTATGGAGCGGAGAATGGTTTGAGAATATGCAGTCGTCGGAGTTTGGTAATAGCGCATCGGTGCCATATCGTCGTGAGTCGTTTGTGGCAAAGCAGATAGTGCTTGACTTTGATGGCGACTTCAATATGCAAGATGCAGCATCATTGGCTAACAATGCTAAGGGTAAGGGATTGCGACAGATATTCCACGATATGGACTCTATCAACCAAGTCTACGACAGCATCGGACGCTCGTATTATGACGATGCCAAGCGTATGTATTTCTATAACGTGTCTTTGAATAAAGCCGACTCGCTGAATGCTGTGAAGATGGCAAAGGCTGATAAGACAAACTTCGATAGCTTGTTCGGAAAGAAATCTGTGGATGTTCAGAAAAATGCTGTAAACGATGCTTTGAATAGCGTACAGGGACGAGTCTCAGACCTTGAGTTCAGGAGTATGATAACAAGTGATGGCGACCGACTGCTCAGAATGCATGAGATAGAAGCTATCAATAAGTTTACGCTTGCGTTGCAATGTCTGCTCTTCTTCTTTATCGGAGCACCACTCGGAGCTATCATCCGTAAGGGTGGACTTGGATATCCTATCCTTATCTCGGTATTGGTGTTCATTGTCTATTATATCCTCGACAACTCAGGCTACCGTATGGCACGTGGTGGAATGTGGGCAGTATGGTTTGGTAAAGGACTGGCACCAGTGGTGCTTACGCCTATAGCGATATTCGTAACATATAAGGCAAACAAAGACTCTATGGTGTTCAACGCAGACCTCTATAAGGAGTTCTTTATGCGACTATTGGGCTTGCGACTCAAACGCCATGTATTTGCAAAGGAGGTTATCATCAACGACCCTGATTATGCAAATGATACAATAGTGCTGAAGCAGATGAATGCCGATATCGATGCTTATTCTAAGGAACATCGATTGGTTTCTGCTCCGAATATCATAGACGTATTCTTCAAATATAAGAAGGATAATGAGATTGAGCGCATAAGCGAAGTCTTGGAATCGGTAATCGAAGACTTGGCAAATACCAAGGATAAGATATTGCTCCACGAGATGAACAAATATCCAATACTTGCAACGAAGGCTCACACCCGACCTTTCGAATATAAGTGGTTGAATAATATCGCAGGAGTGTTGGTGCCTGTGGGTGCGGTTCTGTATATCAGAATGTGGACCTTCCGTCTGCGTCTGTATCGCGACCTCAGACAGATTCGCCAAACCAATCAGGCTATCATCGTTAGAATGAGAGATATTAAGTGAAGAGGGAAGAGAGAAGAGTGAAGAATCAAATAGCTTTGAGTGTTCTAAATTCTTTTTATTATTCTCTTATGATTCTGCTTATGTCCCCTATATATAATAATGTATAAGAATAAAAGTATAAATATGGATTTCAAAGTCAATACTATAGAAGAGGCTATAAAGGACTTCAAGGAAGGTAAGTTTGTTATCGTTGTAGATGACGAAGACCGTGAGAATGAAGGCGACCTTATTATAGCAGCTGAGAAAGTTACCGACGAAAAGGTGAACTTCATGCTTAAGAATGCGCGTGGTGTGCTTTGTGCTCCTATCACCTTGAGCAGATGCGAGGAACTCGATTTGCCAAAGCAGGTGATAGAGAATACATCTGTCTTGGGTACTCCTTTTACCGTTACCGTAGATAAATTGGAAGGATGCACAACAGGTGTTTCAGCGCACGATAGAGCAGAAACCCTTAAGGCGTTGGCAGACCCAAACTCAAAGCCTTCTACTTTCGGACGCCCAGGACATGTAAACCCTCTCTATGCTCAAGATAACGGAGTGTTGAGCCGTTCTGGTCATACAGAGGCTGCTGTTGACCTTTGTAAGTTGGCAGGATTGTATCCTGCAGGTGCTTTGATGGAAATCATGAACGAGGATGGTACTATGGCACGTATGCCAGAGTTGCAGGTTCTTGCCAAAGAGTGGGATATGAAGATTATCACCATCAAAGACCTCATCGCTTACAGATTGCAGAAGGAAACAAGCATCGAAGTAGGCGAGAAAGTACATATGCCTACTCGCTATGGCGACTTTATGCTCATTCCTTTCCGTCAGCAGAGTAATGGCTTGGAGCATATGGCATTGGTTAAGGGCGAATGGAACGAGAACGAATCAGTACTCGTTAGAGTTCACTCTTCGTGTGCTACTGGCGACATCCTCGGTAGTCAGCGTTGTGATTGTGGCGAACAGCTACACAAGGCTATGCAGATGATAGAGAAAGAAGGTAAAGGCGTGCTTATCTACATGCAGCAAGAGGGTAGAGGTATCGGACTCATGAATAAGATAGCTGCTTATAAGCTACAGGAAGAAGGACTTGATACCGTTGAGGCTAACATACACCTCGGCTTTGAACCAGACGAGAGAGACTATGGTTGTGGCGCACAGATGCTAAGATATCTTGGCATCCACAAAATGCGACTAATGACAAACAATCCTACCAAGCGCGTAGGCTTGGAAGGCTATGGACTCGAAATCGTAGAGAATGTTCCAATTGAGATAGAGCCAAATAAATACGACTACAAATATCTTAAGACAAAACGTGATAGAATGGGACATACTCTTCACATAGATTAATATGTGAAAAAGTTATTTCATTTTTTCGGGATAAACAAAAAATACGTAATTATTGCATAATACAAACATATATTTATATCATGGCACAATTATCTAATAGACTCAATCGACTCGCACCATCTGCTACTTTGGCAATGTCGCAAAAGAGTAGCGAAATGAAGGCGCAGGGTATCGATGTTATCAACATGAGTGTAGGAGAACCTGACTTTAATACTCCTGATCATATCAAGGAGGCTGCAAAGAAGGCTATCGACGAGAATTATTCAAGGTATTCACCAGTTCCTGGATATCCTGAGCTTAGAAAGGCAATCGTTGCTAAACTAAAGAACGAGAACGGACTTGAATATGGCATAAACGAGATTCTCGTTTCTAATGGTGCCAAGCAGAGCGTTTGTAACACCGTGATGGCATTGTGCAATGATGGCGACGAGGTGATAATACCAGCACCTTACTGGGTTAGCTATCCTCAGATGGCAAAGCTCGCAGGAGCAGAGCCTGTTATCGTGAATGCAGGTTTTGAGCAGAACTTCAAGATGACTCCAGAACAGCTCGAGGCTGCCATCACTCCAAAGACTCGTATGCTCATCCTTTGTTCACCAAGCAATCCTACCGGTAGCGTATATTCTCAGGAAGAGCTCGACGCT
>HF994126.1:22144-26690 GCA_000436915.1 Prevotella sp. CAG:1092
TTTGGCTGACGAGATTTATGAGCACATCAACTACGTAGGCAAGCATGCAAGTATCGCTAAGGCTGAAGGCATGAGAGAGCGCACTATTATCGTAAATGGTGTCTCTAAGGCTTATGCTATGACTGGATGGCGTATTGGTTATATCGCAGCTCCTGAGTGGATTGTTAAGGGATGCAATAAGCTTCAGGGACAGTATACAAGCGGTCCTTGCTCTGTAAGCCAGAAGGCTGCTGAGGCTGCATATACTATGGATCAGACTTGTGTAGAGACTATGCGTCAGGCATTCCAGCGCAGAAGAGATCTCATCGTAGAACTCGCAAAGGATATTCCTGGTCTTGAGGTTAATGTACCTGAAGGAGCATTCTATCTCTTCCCTAAGTGCAGCAGCTTCTATGGAAAGGCTTGTGGAGACAAGGTTATCAACAACTCTACCGATCTCGCTATGTTCCTTCTCGAAGAAGGTCATGTAGCAACAGTTGGTGGTGATGCTTTCGGCGACCCTGAGTGCTTCCGTATGAGCTATGCTACAAGTGATGACAACATCCGCGAGGCTATGAAGAGAATCAAGGAAACTTTGGCTAAGTTGAAGTAAGACGATAAATATTATCAAGGTTTGACCGTGCAAAGATAACAATTGAACTTAGGTGTACAACTACACTAAAGAAGACATGTGAAAAATATTCCGTTAAAACTTCTTAATTGCATTTGTAATTACCGTTTAATTGTTATCTTTGCGTGGAAAATGTTAGTAGATATAGACAAAGACTTTATTATTTTGAATGAAATATAATAACATGGTCTTTCGTTTTGTCGTGTAATAGCGTGACTACTAATAGATTCTGTTACCCCAAATGGGAAATAACTAACCCTCATCGGTCTGACCAATCGATAAAAATCTATAAAAAGAAAATTATAATTAATTTTATTAATAACTAAAAATTAACACTTACATTATGGCAACAAAAACAAATGCAGCAAGCCCTAAGAAAAGCTCGGGCTTCACAGGTATTAAATCAGCTATTTGGGTAATGGCAATATGCTTATGCCTTGGTTATGGCTTCTGGTACTTCGTACTCGGTAACCCTGACAACTTCGCAGGTGGTACACACGAGGGCCGTCCATTGAACTTGATGGGAACCGTATACCATGGTGGTTATGTAGTAGGTCTTATCTTTACTTTGATGTTTACCGTTGTAGCTTTGAGTATCGAGCGTTACTTCGCTCTCCGTACAGCTTTCGGTAAGAGCTCTCTTACTAAGTTCGTTCAGCAAGTTAAGGCTGCTGTTAAGGCAAATGATTTCGACAAGGCTCGCGAGCTTTGCAACAAGCAGCAGGGTTCTGTAGCTAACGTTGTACTAGCTTCAGTTAACGCTTACTGCGAGATGGAGACTACTTCTGGTATCAAGAAGGCACAGAAAGTTGCTAAGATCCAGCAGGCTCACGAAGAGGCTACTCAGCTCGAGATGCCAACTCTTCAGATGAACCTCCCTATCATCGCTACAATCGTTACCCTCGGTACTCTTACCGCTTTGTTCGGTACTGTGCTCGGTATGATCGGTTCGTTCCAGGCTCTTGCTGCTGGTGGTGGTGGTGACTCTATGGCTCTTTCTTTGGGTATTTCAGAGGCCTTGGTTAATACCGCATCAGGTATCGCTACTTCTTGGGTGGCTGTAGTTGCTTACAACACATACACTAACAAGATTGATAAGCTGACATACGCACTTGACGAGGTTGGTTACACTATCGCTCAGACATACGAAGCAAACCATACAGAAGAAGCTTAATTTTCTACTAACCCTTTAAAATTTTATCGCTATGGGTAAAGTAAAAATTAAGAAAAGCGACGTCTGGATAGATATGACTCCTATGTCGGACGTGATGACACTTTTGCTGTGTTTCTTCATGCTTACATCTACATTCGTTAAGCAGGAGCCAGTAAAGGTGAACTCTCCAGGTTCGGTATCGGAGATTAAGGTGCCTGAAAAGAGCGTGCTCAATATCCTTGTCGACAAGACAGGTAAGATATTCATGAGCTTGGACAATCAGAACGACGTCGTTGACGTTCTTTCAGGTATGACTGGTCAGTATGGCATTAGTCTTACAAAGGCTCAGGTTAAGAAGTTCCAGAACGACCCTATGTGGGGTGCGCCTATGGATAAGCTTGAAGCATATCTTTCTTTGAGCACTCAGGACATGTCTGAACAGCTTCCAGGTCTTGGTATTCCTACCGACTCTATCGACGGTAAGGAAAGCGAATTCCAGCTTTGGGTACGTCAGGCTCGTGACGTTAATCCAGACATCAAGATCGCTATCAAGGCTGATGAGGCTACTCCATACAGCATCGTGAAAAAGATCATGTCTGAACTTCAGGACATGAATGAGAACCGTTATTATCTTATCACTACATTGGCAAAGGAGGACTAACAAATGGCTAAAAAGAAAGAAAGTAGACAAAAGAAGATTAATGTCCGCGTAGACTTCACCCCTATGGTGGACATGATGATGCTTCTTATCACCTTCTTCATGCTCTGTACCTCTTTGGCAAAGCCACAGACAATGGAATTGAGTATGCCAAGTAATGATAAGAACATGGAAGATGAAGATAAGTCTGTAACAAAGGCTTCTTACACAGTAACTATCTATGTAGGTGCCAATGACAAGATTTATTATGTTGCAGGACTTCCTAAATATGATGACCCTTCATGCCTTAAGGAAACAACTTGGGGTAAGGATGGTATTCGTAAAGTCCTGATTACACACGTAACAGAGGATGGCACACAGCCTGTTCAGCAGGTTATGTTGGCTAAGGCTAAGCTTGATGAAAAGAAGGCTGGTGACCTTACAAACTCAATGCCAGATTCTGTTTACCAAAAGGAATTGTCAAAGATTAAGGCTGGTATCATTAATGGTGAGAAGATTCAGACTATGACAGTCATCATCAAGGCTACCGACAAGTCTAAGTACAAGAACCTTGTGGATGCTCTCGACGAAATGCAGATATGCAGCATTGGTAAGTATGTTATCGACAAGATTAATCCTGACGATGAGAAACTTCTCAAAGAAAAGGGAGTCGAGTAAGTCGATATATTGCTAACTATATTAAAAAGAAGAACAAATGGCAAAAATAGATTTGATTTCTCGTGATTGGACCGAGATGGTCTTCGAAGGAAGGAACAAGGAATACGGAGCCTACAGACTTCGTAAGAATGCCGGAAAGCGAAACCTATACTCTCTGATCACTATCTTTATTGCTGCATTGGCTATCTGGGGTGGTATTTCACTTGTTAAGTTTGTGGAATCACGCACCAAGTCTGTAGCTCAGACAAGCGTTGCTGAGCTCTCTGCTCTTAATCAGCCTAAGAAAAAGGCAGAGGTTAAGCAACAGAAGAAGGTTAAGCTTGAGCAGCCTGAGAAAGTTGTTGAGCGTGTTAAGAGCTCTGTTAAGTTTACCGCACCTGTCATCAAGAATGACGATGAGGTTAAGCCTGAGGATGAGCTTAAGACACAGGACGAATTGATGAGCACCAAGACCGCTATCGGTGCCCTTGACGTTAAGGGTAACGATGATGCAAATGGTGAGGTGCTCAAAATCAAGGAGGCCGTTGCTCAGCCAGAACCAAAACCTGAAGTTGAAAAGGTATTCGACGTAGTAGAGCAGATGCCTTCTTTCCCTGGTGGCCCATCAGCCCTCATGGAATGGCTTAGCAACAACGTCAAGTATCCTGTAGTAGCTCAGGAGAATGGTGTACAGGGTCGTGTTGTAGTATCGTTCGTCGTAGAGCGTGACGGTTCTATTACCGACGTTAAGGTTGTTCGTGGTGTTGACCCATCACTTGACAGGGAAGCTTCTCGCGTAGTTAGAGCTATGCCTCGTTGGATTCCTGGTAAGCAGAACGGTTCTGCAGTGCGCGTTAAGTACAACGTGCCTGTAGCATTCAGATTACAGTAATAAACAACTAAATGAAAAAGAACGTATCTTACATATTAGTAGGATTAACACTTGCGGCATGTGTCTTTTCTTCTTGTAATGAAAAGAAGAACAAGAACAGCCGTACAGATACATATTCGTCAGGGGTGATTTCGATCACCTCTGACGAAAGTTTTCAACCAATAGTCGAAGAAGAGCGTGTGGTCTTCGAATCGATTTATAGAGATGCCAAGATTAAGCCTATCTATACTAACGAGAGTGAGGGTATAACCAATCTCTTAAAGGCTAAGAATACTTGGCTTGTCATCACTGCGCGTAATTTTAAAGACGCAGAGCTTCAGGGCTTGAAGGATAGAAACTTCTTGCCAAAGGCTCAAAAGATTGCGTACGATGGATTAGCTCTTATCGTACATAAGTCAAATACTGACACTTGTATCTCTGTTAATGATATCAAGCGTATCTTGAATGGAGATGCTAATGACTGGAAGGACATCTATCCAGGGTCTAAGAGGGGAGAGATTACCCTTGTGTTCGACAATCCTAAGTCGAGTGCTGTTCACTTTGCAGAAGATTCTATCCTTGGTGGCAAGGCTATTAAGAGTAAGAATGTTGTGGCAG
>HF994126.1:26725-31247 GCA_000436915.1 Prevotella sp. CAG:1092
ACTTCAGCCGAAGTAATTAAATATGTAGAAAAAACGCCAAGTGCCATCGGAATTATCGGTAGCAATTGGCTCAATGATAAAAGAGATACTACCAATCTTACCTTTAATTCCAACATTAGGCTGATGGCTGTAAGTAAAGCACCGAAAGCTACTCCTGCCAATAGTTGGAAACCATACCAATATTACTTGTTAAATGGTAATTACCCACTAATTCGTACAGTCTATGCTCTTATCAACGATCCTATCAACGGATTGCCTTGGGGCTTTGCAAGCTTTATAGCTTCGCCTAAGGGACAGCTCATTATCTTGAAGTCGGGCTTATTGCCAGTATATGGTAACATTACTATAAGAGATGTTAAAGTAGGTGAATAACGATAACTTTATCGAAGTTTGTTCGTTTATTCAAATAGATGGAGTCTTATTTTGACCCACTAATGCATGTCTATCTATAATTAATTAGATATTATGAAAGCAATTAAATATTTCGTTTTAGGAGCCATGATGATAGGATTCGGTGCTCCTGCAATGGCACAGAACAACAATGCCGTTATTGAAGAAGTAAGCAAGCTCATTAAGACTCATGGTGATGGCGAGGCTATTAAGGCTATTTTTAAAGCCAACAAGAAGAACCCTGAGGTCTTGCTTGGTATGGGTCGTGCTTATCTCGAAGTTAAGGACACTGCTAATGCGTCTAAGTATGCTAACCTCGCTCTTGCTCGTAACAAGAAGTATGCTAAGGCATTTATCCTTCTTGGCGACATCGCAGTATTTGCTGACGATGGTGGTAAGGCTGCAGAGCAGTATCAGCAAGCAAAATATTTTGATCCTAAGGATCCTGAGGGATATTTTAAGTATGCAAACATCCTTCGTGGTCGTAGCCCTGAGGAGGCTGCTCAAAACCTTGAGGAGTTGCGCACACAGCGCCCTGATATCGCAGTAGACGCTCTTGTAGCTCGTATCTACTATTCTTCAAACAAGATGCAAAAGAGTGTTGATGCTTATGCAAAGGTAACTGACTATTCTAAGCTCGCAGACGAGGATATCACCAACTATGCTACAGCTTCTTGGATGCTTCAGCTGCGCGACAAGAGCTTGGAGATTGCTAAGTATGGTCTTTCTAAGAATGCACGTAAGGCAGCTTGGAACCGTTTGGCTTTCTACAACCTTACTGATATGAACCAGTCGGACGAAGCTTTGAAGTATGCTGATGCTTTGTTCAACAACTCTGATAGTGCTAAGATTTTAGGTTTCGACTATACATATTATGGTACAGCTTTGAAGAATGCTAAGCAGTATGACAAGGCTATCGAGATGTTCCATAATGCAGCAAAGGAGAACAAGGACAACAAGGAGCAGTTGAACATGACACGTAAGAACCTTGCTGATACTTATGTTGCAATGGAAGATTATGCAAATGGTATCAAGTACTATAACGAATACTTGTGCAACGTTGATAAGCCTTCTGCTTTCGATTTTGCAGGTCTCGGTACTATTTACCAGAAGCAGGCTTCTTCTCTCAAAGGTGAGGCTCAGAAGACTGCTTTGTTGAGCGCTGATAGCGTTTATGCAAAGCTTGCAGAGGTTCATCCTACACAGACAGACTTCGCTAACTTTATGCGTGCTCGTATCAACTCTTCTCTCGACCCTGAGACAACAGAAGGTCTTGCTAAGCCTTTCTATGAGGCTTTGGCTACTTCTCTTGCTGCTAATACCAACCGTGACAAAACTGATAACATCCGTCTCGTAGAGTCTTATCGTTATCTTGGCTACTACTACTTGGTAAAGAACGACAAGGCTAATGCAGACATCTATTGGAACAAGGTTCTTGAGATTGACCCAGAGAACGAAACAGCAAAGCAGGCTCTTAGCATTTCTCTTGGTAAGAAGAAGTAAGATAGATTGATATTTAGTACTTATTTATAGTACTTGCACTAATAAGAAATGAGGGTTGGAACTTTCAGAAGTTCCAACCCTTATTATTTTTATTGGTTGATTAGTTTAAATAATATTTTATAATTGATTTGGGTTTAAAGAGCATTCTTTAAAGCTTCAGCCATGTCAGCATATTCCTCGTCGGTGAGATATACTTTCTCAGGATTCATCTGGAATACCCCACCGAAGCCTGGTCCACCAACATATTTAGGTATCAAGTGGAAATGTAGATGCTCCAAGGTATCTGCATATGCACCATAGTTAATCTTGTCTGGATTAAACACCTTCTGCATAGCGCGTGTAACCCTTACCACATCCTCCATAAAGGCGTTGCGGTCGTTGTCGCTAAGGAGGTTAATGTCGTCAACATGGTCTTTGTAAGCCACGAGGCAACGACCATGATAGGTCTGCTCCTTAAAGATAAACACACGTGATACAGACAATTCTGCAACCTCAATCATAAGGTTGTGCAATGTCTCATTGTTCTGACAATAGAGACAATCTTTTGGATCGCTTTTCATAATTTTTGTGTAGTTTGTTTTGGTGATAATAGCCGTAGCAACGGCTAATCACAAGGATATTAAATAATTAAGGGTGCAAAGGCTAATACCTTGCACCCTTATGTCTTTTTGTCGAAGTCTATCGATTAGCCAAGAGAGATTGCCTCGTTAGGACAAACGTCAGCACAAGTTCCACACTCTGTGCAAACTTCTGGATCGATTGAATACTTCTCGCCCTCAGAGATAGCTCCTGATGGGCACTCGCTAATACATGTACCGCATGCAATGCAGTCGTCGCTAATTACGTAAGCCATAATAATATTTTTAAATTAAGTAAATAAATTTAGTTTCTTTTGGGCTTATACTTTTTAGGTATTGCCCATTTTGATTTGTGTATGCAAAGATAAACATTTATCTTGGAATACCTACAATTAGGTATTGCTTTTTTTTATAATTTAAACATTTTCTTAATAGCTGTCTATGCAATAACAGTCGTTATTGTGCGTTTATAATAAAGGTTTATATAATTTTATATGAGTTTAGATAATGATAAATAGTCAGATATTAAGATATAATATGCTTATTATTGCGCTTTGCATGCTATCTTCGTTGCATGCTATAGCACAGCAGAGAACGGTAGAAAATCGTCCTTATACAGACCTACGTCCATTCCATTTTGGAATTGTAGCAGGTACCCATCTTCAAGATTTGGAGTTTGTAAATGTAGGTATGCAGACCATAACAAATGAGGATGGAACCACGGGTGAAGCTTTGATTACTTGTGACCAAGACCGTTGGGACAATGGTTTCACAGTAGGTATCGTTGGCGAGCTAAGGTTGAACAAGTCGTTTCAGTTTCGTGTTGCTCCAGCCATGTATTTCGGCACTCGCCATCTAACATTCCTTAATCTAACTTCCCAAGCTGCAGGAGCTAAAGATTATGAGAAGACACAGAATATTAAGTCGGCTTATATATCTGCAGCTATGGACCTTATTTACGCCTCTCAGCGCTTTAACAATCATCGTCCGTATATGCTTGTAGGTCTTAATCCAATGATTAATCTCACGGGCAAGAGCGATGATTATTTGAAGTTAAAGAGATATGATCTGTTTATTGAAGCAGGTTTAGGTTGCGACTTCTATCTGCCATATTTCAAGATACGTCCAGAAATTAAGTTCCTTTATGGCTTAACAAACTGTCTTGACACCGACCATGCCAACCACATCCGCGACGTATCAAAGTTACCTTATACAAACTCAGTAAACAAGGCTCGTAGCAAGATGTTTGTACTGAGCTTCTATTTCGAATAAAAGATAAAGGTGGAACTCTAAACAATTAGAATTCCACCCTTTATTATTATAGAATATAAGGATAAACTTATATGATATAAACAATCTGCTTATCTGTTATTTCTCGACGGTTAATGTCATTTTACCAATGAATGCTGCATTCTTACCATTCTGGTCTACAGGAATATCCTTGCCATCAAGGTTCTTTGCATATTTCAATGTTTGGAAATAGCTGTGGCTATGTCCGCCCAACACCAAGTCGATATATCTGCTATTAGCAATGATGCTTGGATCCTCGTATTTGGTGTCGCCCCAGCCAAGGTGGGAAATCAATATAACCAAGTCGCATTTCTTCTTTTTCTTCAAGAATTCGCTCATCTCCTTAGCCTTTACTCTTGGATCGAGGAACTTTACGCCTTTGCAAGTCTTTGCACTTACCAAACCTTCAAGCTCTGGGTCAAGCGCAAACACACCTATCTTCAGTCCTTTGCGCTTAATGATGATATATGGCTTAATCTTGCCTTCGAGAGCGGTACCAGTGAAATCGTAGTTGCTGCATAGGATAGGAAAGTTGGCATTGTCTGCCAGTCGTGCGAGATTCTCTACGCCGAAGTCAAACTCATGGTTGCCGATAGTAGAGGCAGCAATTCCCATTTTGTTCATCAGTCCCACTTCTACATCACCTTTGAACATTGTGTAGTATGCAGACCCCTGAGAAAAGTCGCCACTATCGAAATATAGCAAGTCTGGGTCTTTCTTTCTCTCTTCGTTCAGTACAGCCACACGACGTGCGAAACCAC
>HF994126.1:31261-44657 GCA_000436915.1 Prevotella sp. CAG:1092
CGACGTGCGAAACCACCTCTGCCAGCCAATGTGGTATCGGCAAGATTCTTTTTCACAGGCAATATACAGCTATGAGTGTCGTTGGTATGAAGTATTGTTAGTTGCTTAACCTTCTGTGCCGCCATTGATAATGGCATCAAAGCTATCGCCAAAGCAGTGATGGTAGTACGCATGATATTCATATTATTTTTCATTTTCTTGCTCCTTTCTTTATTTATTCAATAACCAGTCTTCCTTCCACTTTGCTATCTACAGTTTTTCCTTGAGCCATAGCTGCCTTGAAATAGTCAACGATGATAAATCTTGCGTTGTTGGCTTTGTCCTGTGGTGATACAAGGTTTGTTGCCGACTTAAAAGCCAACAATCCGCCATTACCCTGTGCCAAATAGTCGATAGTAGCAATGCGATATGTGGCGTTAGGATCAATCTCCTTGCCATGTAGCTTCACCGACTTCAGCTTATAGTCTTTTGTCATCACCATTTCTACTCCGTGGCTCAATCCTTCACCTTTTTCGCTTGCTATTTGCTGGAACAATTCCAAAGTCTTTTCGCCAGTAAGAGTGAGGAAGCAAATCTTGTTCTCGAAAGGAGCCACAGCCAATACATCACCATATGTAATGTCGCCCTTTAAGAAAGAAGCACGCATACCTCCCATATTATATACTGCGAAGTCTGGGTTTTCGCCTCTGCGCTGTCCTTCCCATACCAAGATGTCGCACAATAGGTTAGAGAGGTCGCTCTCAGGCTTTTTTGCTCTCATGTCGTGAGCTATCTGACCTACCACCGGACACATCACCGAGTCTACTTTTTGCTTATATGGCTTAAGCCACTCGTTGGCTTCGGTATTAGGATAAGCGTCATACTTGTCGTCAACCACTATTCTTGTGCGTTCAATTCCTGTCATATGCCAAGAAGAGCCGCAAGCGCCACATACTGCCGCAAAGGCAATGGCGCCAATCAAATGTCTTGTTGTCTTTTTCATATATGGGTTATAAAATATCTGTGCAAAAATACGAGAAAAAAGTCAAACTGCCAAATAAAGTTTCTTTGTCTATTCTTTCATTGTACTAAAGATATACCTAAAATATAGTAAAAAAGTTGCTAACTCTTTGTCAGTTAGGAAAAATGTAGTAACTTTGCACCGCTTTTCGGCGTAACCGCTGATTGTGGATGAGTCACAATGAATGTTACGTTGGAACGACAAACAATATTTAATTATCAAACAAAACAATGGATTTAATTAAAGTTGCTGAAGAAGCATTTGCAACCGGCAAGAAGTTCCCTGAGTTCAAGGCAGGTGATACTATCACAGTCGCTTACAAAATCGTCGAGGGTACTAAGGAGCGTATCCAGCTCTATCGTGGTGTTGTAATCAAGATTACAGGTCATGGTGAGAAGAAGCGTTTCACAGTTCGTAAGATGTCTGGTACTGTAGGTGTAGAGCGTATCTTCCCTATTGAGTCACCTAACATCGATTCAATCGAAGTTAACAAGCATGGTAAGGTACGTCGCGCTAAGCTTTACTACTTCCGTGCTCTTACAGGTAAGAAGGCACGTATCAAGGAAAAGCGTGTCGTTACTGGCGAGTAAAAAGAACTCATCGCAAAGAGATAAAAAGCAGTTTTTGCCCCTTTCGGCAGGAACTGCTTTTTGCTTATAATGCCTAATATTATAAAAAGCTAATAATTAAACAACCAACAACATGGAACAAAAGAAACACATTGGCACCCTCTGCGTGCAGGCTGGATGGACTCCAAAGAATGGTGAGTCGCGTGTGCTACCTATCATCCAGAGCACCACTTTCAAGTACGACAACTCAGAAGAGATGGCTATGCTCTTCGACCTTAAGAAAGAAGGATATTTCTATACACGTCTTCAAAACCCAACCAACGATGCTGTGGCTTCTAAGATTGCTGCCCTTGAGGGTGGAGTAGGAGCTGTGCTCACATCGAGTGGCCAGGCTGCCAACTTCTATGCTGTCTTTAATATCTGTGAGGCTGGAGGACATATCGTTGTTAGCAATTCAGTATATGGTGGCACCTTCAACCTCTTTGGTGTAACCTTGAAGAAGCTTGGCATAGATTGTACATTCATCGACCCAGCAGCTTCTGACGAAGAAATAGAGAAAGCATTCCAGCCTAACACCAAGGCTCTTTTTGGTGAAACCATCTCTAACCCAGGTTGCAATGTCTTCGATATAGAGCGCTTTGCTAATATGGCTCATAAGCATGGTGTGCCTCTTATTGTCGACAACACCTTTGCAACTCCTGTCAACTGCCGTCCTTTTAAGTGGGGATGCGACATCGTTACACACTCTACCACCAAGTATATGGATGGTCATGCCACACAGGTGGGCGGTTGCGTTGTAGATAGCGGCAACTTTGATTGGGAAGCACATGCTGATAAGTTCCCAGGTCTTTGCACTCCTGACGAGTCGTACCACGGACTCACCTATACCAAGGCTTTCGGCAAGATGGCTTACACCACTAAACTCGTAGCCCAGCTCATGCGCGACCTTGGCTCTATTCCTGGTCCTCAAAATTCATTCCTTCTCAACCTCGGTCTTGAGACATTGCATCTTCGTATGCCTCGTCATTGCGAGAATGCACAGAAGGTGGCAGAGTTCCTCCACGACGATCCACGTGTTGCATGGGTGCGCTATTCTGGTCTTGCCGATGATCCAGACCATGCTCTTGCCGAGAAGTATTTGCCTAATGGCTCATGCGGTGTGATGTGCTTTGGCTTGAAGGGCGACCGTGAGACAGCCATCAAGTTTATGGATTCCCTTAAGATGATAGCTATCGTTACCCACGTAGCTGATGCACGCTCTTGTGTGCTCCATCCAGCAAGCCACACCCATCGTCAGCTATCCGAAGAGCAACTTCTTGAGGCAGGCATCGCTCCAGACCTTATTCGCCTTTCTGTAGGTATTGAGGATGTAGAAGATATCCTTGCCGATATCAAGCAGGCTTTGGATCAAATCTAATGATTTATATATGTACTAAGATAAACCACAAGGGCATGCCACTATCGAGTGACATGCCCTTTACTAATTCCAAGCATTTTGAGGCAATTCATTGTATTGCTGTTTTTATGATTCCCTTTATCTTTAGCCTTAAATTCTGTGACAAAGGTACTTCATAGATATTTCAATCATAATACAGCAATATTATATGTATATTACAGTCTGTTTACTACAGCATACACCACATGGTAACGAGGAAAGGTACGCTGAAGTCAGTAACGAAACCATGGTATATGCTCAAGGCAACATAGCGTTGACCAATAGTTTGAGTGATTATTGGTAGGGTGGTGTCCATGGTTGTAGCTCCACCTGTAGATATAGGAGCCAATGGTCCAAACCATTTTGCCAATAATGGTGTTAGCAATAGCGTTGTCATCTCGCGGATTATATTAGCAAGCAAGGCTATGGTGCCAAGTTCTGCTCCACGATATTCAGTTATGAAAATACTCGATAGCGAATAATATGCAAAGCCGCTATTCAAAGCCAAACAGTCGCTAAGGCTTCGATGTTGCAAGACGCTTGTGAGGTCTATGTTCATTATCAAGTATGCCACCACAGCTCCGAGCCATGAGCCTAATATCGTTGCCAAAGGCAATAGTGCCAATCGTGGACTAAGACTTTTGATATCTTTCTTCATATCAGGATTCATTCCTATGCCTAAGCCTACGAAGAACAATAGGAAGCATAACGCTATGAAACTTGTATCGCTTTCCATCACCCATGCTGGCATACAATTGGTGTGTCCGGCTATTAGTCCGAGAATGAAAAAGCCTACCACTATCAAACTACCTTTCATTCTTCGCCTCCTTTCTTCTCTTGCTTAGCCATCTTCCATAATCCCCATGCCAAAGCACAGCTGCCTAATGTCCCGCATACAGACAACACCAATGCTTCAACACCCAATGTAGGCAACGATTTTATTATTTGTTCGTTGCTTCCCACTTCTATGCCAAGCATGAACAGTAGCGTCCATATCAGCCATGTTGTTGTTCTTCCAGCCCACGTGCCTATAGATAGCTGCTTGTCGCAGCTTATCTTTGTGCGTATGATATAGCCTACGCTAATACCAAGGAATATGAATAATATTACTATGAACATTACTTTTTCTCTATTGTCTTTATATGGTATTATTGTTATCTGGGGTATAACCACAAAAAAAGTGTATCAAACTGTGTGATTTGTTTGATACACTTTCTTAGTATTATTGTTTGCTTTATTCAGCTTTGTAAATTCTCGCCTTATGGACGGGACGCTCATCGAAATGAATCATCTCGTCCATGTGGTATGCAGATGAAACCTGTCCACGTACATGAGTAGAGATGTCGCCATCCTGTGGCCATTGTGAAGTCTTAGTGCTTGGCAACTTCACAGTCTTAAGCCAATTCCAAATCTGCTCTGTTGCAACATCTGGATTTACGTAGCTATGAATCTCGAATGTGATACCATCGTCGAATACGCCACGAGCCAACTTCAAAGCTTCCTTAGCTTCTGCTGTTGTGCAGTCAATCAAGATATTAATACCAGTAGCTGTATGATTGATTTCTACAGGGAATGAGAATTCCTTACCTGCAAATTCAAACTTAGCTTCGAAGCTCTCAACATACTGATAAACATTACCAGTACGGATATCGAAGTCGTCAGCTACAGCCTGACTCTCCATAGGGATAGGGAGGAATACGTGAACAGCAGCTGTATCGCGTACGTGGATAGAAGTCTTAATCTCGTTCCAATCCTTGTGCTCCTGCTGATGGATGTCGAACTCAACCTCGCCCTCACGAACTACTGGTGTTGGCTCAGGTGTAGGTGTAGGAGTTGGCTCAGGCTTTGGAGCTGGATTTGGGTCTGGTGTTGAAGGAACAACAGGAGTTTCACCCTTACCAGGTATAATCTTCACGATCCAGTCATCGTAGGTGCCATCTGGTTCAATCTTACCTTCATCCTTTACCATCATGTAGTCTATACCAAGATAGTAGTTACCTTTCCAGTAGTATAGTCTCCAGTTGTCAACATCTGTATTGCCGTATGAATCGTGAGCACGTGCACCCTGGAAACCCTGAGTCATAAGAGCTGCATTGTGAGTGGCGGCGTTCTCACATTTACCAGAATTGAAGTTGTTGACATGTGTGTAGTTGCCGTTGTTCTCTTTGATTTGGAGTTCGTTCAAATTAGTTGAACCATCAATATTGTCATGGAGAGTATTATTCCGATCCTTATAGCTATACTTGTTGTTTGCACTAATCACGTGCTGTACAAAATAACATGTATAGCCTGGCCATTCTACAGATGCTTCAGGATTCTTGCAAACATAGTCAAGGATACCAGCTTTTTCTTCTTCTGTAGGATATTTTGGCATTTCGGCCCCCCACTGGTTGCCACTTACGTCGCAAGCACGAGTGCCTACAATCTTATTGCCTCCGAAATATAAGTTTACCTCTGATGAGTGTGTTCCATATTTCTGAGCATTCTGTGTCAGAATGTTGCCTGTTGTCTCAATGTCTTCACTGCTACATGATACCATACCCAAAGAGAGGGCGGTCAATGATAGCATTCCAAGTAGTTCACTCTTCATATTTTTGGGGATTTTACAGTTTATTTAAGATGAAAATATGTTAGGTGTAATATTTCGGTTGCAAAGTTACAATAATTTAATTTTACGACCAAGCGTATGGTCTCTAAATTTTGATTTTAAACTTTAAAAAATGATATAGGTTACTAACATGCATATTTAGTTATATAAATAGTATCTAATTTTGACGAAGAAGTATCTTATATAAAAGGAAGAGGGTATGTCATGCGACAAAGTCGTAGACATACCCTCTTGTTAGGTTATATTATGAGCAGGATAATACATTTACCCTTTTCTCATTATATATATAATGTGTGCTTACTTCTTGGCAACCTTCTTGCCGTTTACGATGAAGATGCCCTTAGTAGCCTTGTTAACCTTTACACCATTCAAGTTGTAAACAGTACCATTAGCAATAGCAGCATTGATGTTCTGAATACCGCTTGCTACACCTACATAGTAAGTCAAAGTTACAGCAGGAATATTATCGCCATTCTCGTCAACGAAGTATCCCTCTGGAATCTCGATAGTATAAACACCCTTTTCTGTAGCGTTAACAGCAACAGTAGCCTTGTGAGAAACCTCATTAAAGTCATTAGGATCCTTGTATACTACTTCAGCTTCAACTTTCTTGAGCTCCTTACCATCCTTGTAAATCACTATTTGGCCGCTTGATGCCATTATAGATGTTGTGTTGTAGTCGATAGTAACAGTTCCCAAAGCGTCAACCTTGCTACCATTAGCAGGATCAGCTGTGTATGTAATCTCAGTAGCTTCTTTGCCTACAGTATAATATAATGTAGTAGCTGCGTTGCAAGCACCTGACAAACAATCGCTGTCATACCATGCCTTGTTACCGAATACACCAGCAGGAATTTCGATACGATATTCGCCTTCAGCAGTGATAGGCTCACCTGCAGCGTCAGTAAACTCGATATAAGCTTCTCTGCGGTTTACATCGCCCATAGTCAATGTTCCATTGAATACCTGACGGTCACAATAAGCTTGGATAGGAGTTGTAGTTCCGTAGATATCCTTGTCGCTCATGATAACGATTTCGCCAAGTGAAGTGATTGTCGACTCGTTCTCAGGATCTGTAGTGAATTGAAGTTCCTCTGGAGCTGCAACAACTGTATACTTAAACTCTACAGGGTTTTCATTCTGTGCTGCATTGAAACCAGTACCAACGAAGTAAACATAATCGTCGATATGAACAGTATGTGTTCCAGGTTCTGTGATGGCAGGAGAGAACTTAATATACATTCCGCCCTCTATATCGCCGCAAGTAGCTGTAGCTACCTTCTCATTCTTTTCGGTAGATGCTGCGAAGTAATTCTTGCTATCGTTATTATCCTTTGCTTTGAATAACCAAGGTGTGTTGTCCTTGTCGAAACCAATCTTCTTCATTGCAGCAGTAGGAGTGTTGTGGTCGCCCTCATAGCGCATGAAGTTCTTATACGATTGGTCTGGAGTAGAGAAGTTGTCGCTGAAGAGAGTAGCGTCAGATGTAGAGATCTGGCGCTCGTAAGTACCAGTATAGTTCAATACAATCTGCTCGTTAGCACTCTTAGAAGACCCGGAAACATCGGTCAAAGAACCTGCCTCCAATACCACCTTGTATTGTGAACCCTTATAGAGATACTGTGAAGCTGCAGGCATCAACGCCACCTGATTTTCGTTTGAAAGTACCGACAAAGAGCAGATAGTCTTCTCGTTCTCACCATCAAGCTGTACAAGCGAAGCCTTAGCGTTGTCGCTTACTGAAATATTGGTGTCGAAAGTCAAGATTACAGGGTTGCTGGTGTTGTCGAAACGAGCAATCTCTGCATTGTTCTCTGGGAATGCGCTTTGCATCTTAACAGGCACATTCTCTCTACCAACATAGTTGATAGTGATGATATCGTTCTGCTTGTCGGTATTCTTTGTCAAGGCAACAGTTCCTGCAGGAATCTCTACAGTATACTTTTCGCCTGCTTTCATTTCTGTGTTACGGAGGTAACAATCAACACCTTAGGGTTGGTCTTGTCAACAGCAAAACCCATAGACTTTCTCTGTACTGCACCCTCAGCATTCTTCAAAACTGCGCAATCCTTATTGCCGAGAACAGTAATCTCGTGAGTGAAGGTAACCTTTACTACTGCAACGTTGCTGAAGTTAGAACCAGCAGCTGGTGTAGCTGTATAGTTGTTGAGCAAGTTGATGGCGCGACATGCCTCTGTCATAGTTTCAGGCATTGTCACCACGTAGCTTTCGCCCTGAGGAGAAACCATTGACGAAAGAGTCTTGGTGTCGGCAGAAGCTGACCACAAGGTACCTGTATTATCATAGCCTGTATAGTCGCTATACTCAATGCCGTAGCGCTGCTTTAAAATAAGGTCGAATGGATACCATACATTGTCTACACATACTCTCCAATCACGAACAGGAGAAGAGGTGCCAGGAGCACTTCCGTAGAGGTTTCCTTCGTTGTAGATGCAGCAAATAAGCAAATCGTTGTCTTCCTGAGAATTGAAATATTTATATTTACCAGTCTCGGTATTATAAACCATTGGGAAGATGTTGTCGTCTTTGTCGCGGATGTCGCCTGCCACATATTTGCCATTCAAGCTAAATACAGGTTTACCCTCGAGCTCATAATCGCCTGTAGGACCTTCGTTTGCATTCTCACCAAACTTGAAGTAAGTTTCAGTCTGGCGGTCATAGATATATCCTATAGGACCATAGCTTTGGTTGCCGTATATAACGATGTAGCGACCATCGGCAGTAATTTGGGTAAATGCTTCCTGAACGTGCTTCTTGCCTGTAGAACCTTCGTACTTGGCATTTCAGGCAAGTTCTTAAGTTCTACAATCTTAGGCTCGCTTCCTGTCATATCCCACATAATACCACGTGAAGAAGAAGAGAAAGCATCGTTGGCATTTTCCTCAACTCTACCTGCTGCATACTTACCATCATGGGTGATGCTCACAGCAATACCAGTTGTTATACCCGCTGGCATAGGAAGAAGGTTACAGTCTCTGTCCTTCTTATTCCAATATGCAGGCTTACCTGTATATGTACCTCCCTCAGAGAATACGCCTCCGGCAGCACCAACTACAGTATTACCATCATCGGTAATGTCGCGGATTTCATACAGACCAACAGCATCGTCATCTTCTTCGCTTGAGTGACGCACTACGGTAGTCTCACCTGTCTCTACATTAACGATGCGAGCCTTACCGTTTTTCTGCTGTTCTGTGGTAGCACCATAAACTACAGCCCACTTACCGTTATCAGAGGTTGTGAATGCAATAGCATAGTCAGCAAACTTCTGGTACAGGAACTTAGGCTTTCCTGTAGCTGTCTGAGCATTGGCTTAGATGCAGCACACCATAGCCACGAGCATCAGACAAAGTGTTGATAATATTTTTTTTATATATATCGTTGCTTCTTTACTTTACGACAACCTTCTTGTTGTTCTTTACATAGATACCCTTTGTAGGCTTTGCAACCTTGCGACCAGCCAAGTCGTAATAGTTGTTGTCAACATCCTTGTTCTCAATGTTGCTGATGCTTGAAGGCACACCATTGAGGAAGTTTACAGTTACACTTGGACCCTCTACGAGGTAGTATGCCTGCCATTCTGAATCAGAGATCTCTTCGTCAACAACACCCTTATAAGCTGTGAATTTAACTACGCACTTACCTTTGCCATTTGTAACCCAGTGAGCCTCTATATCTTTTAGTTTTTTGGATTCAATTACAGTAAAGCCTCCTGTAATATCGTCGTTTTCCTTTTGTAAAGTAGGCTTATAGTATGTACCTAATTCTTTCCAACTACTGCATGTAGTACCCATACAGAAAGAAAAAGCACCATTATCCAATTCGAGAACTTCGCTTTTTACTACTATCTTTTGGTCACTTCCGCTAACATTCTTTAGAGCCACGCCTGAAGCGATGCCTTGAAAAGTTTCTTCTGTAGCGTCGATTACAGCGCCATCTTTAATAGTACCAGTCTCCACAGCCTCGTCACCTTCGCCTGTGATAGTTACAAACTGCAAATCAGTAGTTTTCTGGGCGAAAAGGGTAGTAGCACCCATCATCAAGCCCAAAGCTAATGTGTAAAATCTCTTCATGATAGTTTATATTTAATTGTTATTATTATTTTTGTTTTTTACTTTTTTACTCTTTTACCTTTTTACCTTTTTATTTTTTTACCTTTTTCCCCTTCCAAAGGTATATTCCCTTAGGCAACTTATCAAGGTCGTAGCCCATCATGATGCCATTCATATTATATATGGCAGGCTTAGAGCTTTCGGCATTAATCTCAGATATACCTGTGGTATTGTTGTTGCGGAACTTAAACGATATTGTGCCATCGGCATTCTGAGTGATATCGGTAATCTCCTTGTTTAGCAACTTAGAACCGTCGGTATTTGCATGGTTGAGAGTTGCTGCAGGAATCGTTGTGTTACCAAACGAGTTGTTGCCATTGAATGGATAAAGGTCGCCCTCTACATCTGGAATGGTGCGAGCTTTTGAGTTGTCGGCAGCCATAATAGCATAGCGCTCACGGGTGGTGTTAACATCGTTAGCTTCCCATGCCTCTTGGCTATAGTCTACGTGGGTAATCATGAGTCCGCTGGCATATAGACCTGCTTCATTGCCTTGCTTCTGACGGTTCTCCAACATGTAGAACTCATCCTTGTAGCCATCGTTATATATAATATATGTGTCGCCATCGTCAGCCAAAGGCTTCATATTTACGATGTCTGCATCCTTGTCAAGCACTATAGGCTCCTTCCATCCTGTAAGCATACGCTCTAAGGCAGTCTAGGCAGCAGGAGTGTAGCCGCCATTAAGGTAGTTGCCATTGTTCATCAGATCCCATACGTAGGTGCCATATTTTAGTTCGGTTTGTCCAAACGATGTTCCTTTGTCGTAAGTGTCTGGCAATCCGAAGCAATGAGAGAACTCATGGCAAATTGTGCCGATTCCATCGATAACTTTGTTCTCACCAAGTTCACAACTGCAAGCATAAGAGTCGATGGTTACTCCATCCATTTCGAATGGTTGCTGGTCGGAACCTACAGAGTTGAGGCTTCCTTCCTGTGGCCAGATAAGTCCAGTGTCGGCACCATTCACATTCTGTCCTTGTCCGGCATAGAGAATGAATAGCTGATCTACCTTTCCGTCGCCATCCCAGTCGTAGTCTGCGAAGTTAACATCGCCATCTGCCTTTCTACAAGCATCATAGATAAACTTACCAAGGTGTGCATCTTGCATACCGCCAGAGTCTTCGCCGTAGTAGTTATATGTATTGCCCAATTTGTAAGGACCTACAACATCAAACTTGAACTTAAACTTTCCGCTGCTCTGAGCAAGGAAATAGTCGTATACACTCTCTGTGAAACCTGTCTTGGGGTCAGAGAATCCTTCTTCGTTAGCTACGCGATTATAAAACTCCTGAGCTTTCTCTGGAGAACTTTACCTCTGGAGTGTTTGTAGCTGTACGCTTAGGGAACTCCACTAATATTATCAAACCTTTCTTTTCGCCTGTGTACAGGTCGTTGGCTTTAGCTTTTGTTACCTTTGCCATGCGTCGCTTGTTTGCTGCATTGCGCTTTTGGTCGGCTGCCTTGTTTGCAGCCTCCTTGTCAATAGCTACATAGCAACCTTGAGCTGCGCTCCATGCGTAGCCCTTGCCGTCAGCTGCAAGCCAATAGTGGCATAGCTCGTCGCCTACTAATTCTGCTCTAATCTCTGTGCCATTAGCCAATTTCAACATTTTCCATTGTCCTGGCTTTGCAGGTATTGCCATCATAGAGGCTGAGCATATCATCAGAGTTGATAAAGTAAAAATGAGTCTTTTCATATATACATATGTGAATTTTTAGCCTATTGCATTCGACAATAGTCATTGAGATATCAAACCTTTAAATGCTTTTTAAATTCTTGCGTCGCGCATTAAAAAATGATGTTTCGAAACTTTTCTGCAAAAGTACAAAATATATGATGATTAGAATATATTTTTTAATAATTATTATAAATATGTTGTTTAGAATGGTATAAAAATGAGTAAATTATAAGTTTGAGTGCATAAATACAAAAAACAGCATGGTAGGTTTCTATATATAAAAACCATCATGCTGTTATGGTTAATGTGCTTATTGTTTTAAAACAAATCTGAATGTGTTCCAGTTTCCAATAATATAAGAGTTAATTCAGAATCGTTTTGTGTCCATAACATTAGCCAATCTGGAGCTATATGGCATTCCCAAATACCCGAAAGGCGTCCCGAAAGGATATGAGCTTTATATTCTGGTGGAAGTTTTCCTTCATTCGCTAATAATGTAATAGCTTTTTCGAGAAGTTGTATGTCGTATCCTCTGCGTTTGCAAAGTTTATACGATTTCTTAAATCCTCCAGAATATTTAATTCTGTATTTCATTTTTCAAGCTGCGCCATCAAATCTTCAACACTACTTGCTTCAAAGACTTTCCCTGTTTTAACATCGTCTAGTGCAAGTTCTATCTTACTCTTTTTCTGCTTTTTAAGTGACCATCCCATTTTCTTGGAAAGGGTACGAAGGAATGATAAATCAGATATAGGCAGCGATATTGAAACATTTTCTGTAGATACTGTTGACTGCATAATCTTATTATTTTAGTTTATCTTTCTGCAAATATACAATAATCTTTTGATATATTTGATGGTTTTAAAGAAAATAGTGATGTTAATAATTACTATTTCTCTATTTACATCGTTGCCGTAAGGAATGTGGCATTGCCAAAAATGTAGAGGATATTTTCGCATGCAGGCACAAGGAGTGTTTCGCCTTGGCGAACCTTAATGCCGTTGATGTTAGCTTCACCCCATAGGCATACTACCACTACAAAAGAATCGACTTTGAAGTCTATTTGTGCAGCTACCTGCACTACCACACGATTGACATTGAAATATGGGCAGTTGATAAGTTGGCTTGTAGGCTTGGTGCTGTCGTACGAAGTGCGGTATTCTGGCCAAACCTGATAATCGATGGCTTCTTTAGCTTCTTCTATGTGTAGTTCGCGTGGGTTGCCATGAGCATCCTTGCGTCCGAAGTCGTAAACACGATATGTTATATCAGAAGTCTGCTGAATTTCGGCAAGGAAATTGCCCGCACCAATAGCATGCAGACGGCCTGCAGGCAGAAAGTAGAGGTCACCCTGATGAGCTTCATGAGTGGCAATGACATCCTGCATAGGTGAATGTCCATTTATAGGTTCCGCTGTAGCAAGCTTTTCGTATTCATCGGGAGTGATGCTCTTAGAGAGTCCTGCATATATCTTTGCTCCAACATCGCTCTTTATGATATACCACATCTCTGTTTTTCCTGCACATCCGTGGCGCTCCATAGCAAGTTTGTCGTCTGGGTGTACTTGCACAGACAGGTCTTGGCGAGAGTCGATAAACTTGATGAGCAATGGAAACTTATTTCCATATTTCTTATAAACCTTTTCACCCACAAGCTTACTCTTATATTTGTCGATAAGTTCAACGAGGTTGAGTCCAACGTCAACATCATCAACAAGTCCGCGCTCTATTGCAACACTCTCATGACCAGGCACACCACTAATCTCCCATGATTCACCGATGTTAGGTTGCGCGGTGAATATTCCCTTAAATGGTGCTATCTGATAGCCACCCCAAATAGTGGTTTTCAGATATGGCTCAAACTTGTATGGTTTCATCTTTTTTTAGTGTTTAATGTTTAGAGTTTAATGTTTAGTGTTTAATGTTTAGTGTTTAGTGTTTAATGTTTAGTGTTTAGTGTTTAATGTTTA
>HF994126.1:44723-50359 GCA_000436915.1 Prevotella sp. CAG:1092
AAGCTCCAGCAAAAAGGCTAATGGCTTTAACTTATAGCGACCGCCAGGGAGCGCTAACTTCTTTTATACTCTAACTTCTGAACTTGCGAAAGTTCTATATACTATATTTACGTAAATGAAGGCTTGTTTACTTAGTCATATTCTAAATATTACCCAATCCATATTTTATAAATGGTATAACTTTTATATTATATCCATCAGTATGAATTTCTCGTTCTTCATTATTGGTAATGATAAGCAGATTGTTGCATTTTAACTCTCCCGCACATTCGATCAGACTATTAACTTCGCGCTTCTCTGTTTTTGGTGATGTCATATCATAACAAACTTGGATAAGTTGGTTTATATGAGTTCCTTGCCGTGTTACGAAATCAACTTCACGATCGTTGCGTGAACGATAGTAGAATAAAGAGGTTTCTACCTGATATCCTTGGCGAAGCAATTCTACAAATACTTCATTTTCTAATAAGCGACCGAGATTCTCACTGAGGTTGAATGTCTTTGCTGCAACAAATCCATTGTCTATTACGTACACCTTACTAGCCGCTTTCTTCATCAACTTTAGCTTATTGTTGAATCGTGGTAGGTAATAGAATAAATAAGGCTCATGGAGATAATCCATGAATTTGCGTGTTGTAGTGACGCTCGTCATTGATAGTTCTTTTGCAATGTCGTTGGCTGAAAGTGGATTACAAAAGTTGGATAACAGATATAATGCAATGTTGTTGAGATCTGTAATATTGCGAATGTTATGGCGCTTAGCAACATCTTTCCATATTATAGAGTCAAACAACGTAGATAGATAATTGCGTGTGATGCTACGCATGTCAATAGTTTCTGGATATCCACCGTTTCGCAAGTAATCGTCTGCAATTGCGACAGCTTCAGCTTGTTTTGCGTTGCTAATACTATTGATATTGGCACCCTTCCATTCTATAGTCTCTGTAAGGCTAAATGGTAACATCTCTACTTGTAAATATCGTCCCGTGAGAACTGTAGCCATTTCGCCACTAAGCATTTTAGCGTTGCTACCTGTTATTACGAGATTCTTGCCACGTCGGTATAGCTTAGAAACCCAAACATCCCAGTCTTTTAAGTTTTGCACCTCATCAAGTAGTAGGAATTCGTAGTTTGGGTACACTTCATCAAGAGTTCTCATTACAAGCTCTTCATCCCATGCTGATAGCAAGAGATTATCATCAAAGTTTAAATATGCAAAGCTTTTGCCTTGTAGCATGAGTAATGCATATGTTGATTTACCAACGCGTCGAGGTCCGGTGATAAGTTTTATCATCGGATTATCAAGCAGAGTTTTAACATCAGTATTCGACTTTCGCATAAGATAATGACGTGCTAATAGCTCGTCGCGCTCTTTGCGTTGGTTTTGAATTATTGTATTCATATGCCTATGCAGTATAGTTATTTGTGGCAAATATACTGCTTTTTATCCAATAATTAGCCTTCTACTGGATAAAAATCGGCTTTTTTATCCAGTACGACTGCATTTATTGGATAAAATTGGCAAAATGAGGTGATAGTTGATATTCTGACTATCACCTTTTTTCCGCTTATGCCTTTGCCGTGTGGAAAATAATCTGTAACTTAGCGCACTATTTCAGAGATAGGCTCTAAATAGTGGTATATATAAAAGGTAAAAAGTAGAGATAATGGTTACACATCGTTTGTTGATCGTGGAAGACGATTTGGCTTTTGCTACTATGATGCAAACTTGGCTACGCAAGAAAGGTTTTGAGGTAGACAAGGTTAGCTCTGTTGGTGCTGCTGTCAAAAAGGTGGTGGAAGATGATGCCGACTTTAGTCTTGTGCTGTCTGATCTTCGTTTGCCTGATGGCGATGGCTTGCAACTGCTTGCGTGGTTGCGCAAGAAGGGAATGCAACTGCCATTTATTGTGATGACAAACTATGCTGAAGTGCAAAATGCTGTACAGGCTATGAAGTCGGGAGCTTCTGATTATATTTCTAAGCCTATACAGCCAGACATATTATTACAGAAGATTAATGATGCATTGGCTGCACCTGTTGAGGCTAATGTGGCTACTCCTATAGCAAAGTCTGAAACTCAGTCTGCGGTAAAGCCTAATAAAGAAAACAAAGAAGCTAAAGATGCTAAGCAGTCTGCTACACCTAAATATTTAGAAGGTAAGAGTGAGGCTTCGCGTCAGCTATATGAATATGTAGGGTTGGTGGCTCCTACGCCAATGTCGGTATTGATATTGGGAGCCAGCGGCACAGGTAAAGAGTATGTGGCTCGTAGAATTCATGAACTTAGCAACAGAAGCGACAAACCATTCTATGCCATCGACTGCGGAGCTATACCTCGCGATGTTGCTGCATCTGAATTCTTTGGCTATAAAAAAGGTGCTTTTACTGGTGCTGATGCTGATAAGCAGGGTGCTTTTGAAATAGCTAATGGTGGCACACTATTCCTCGACGAGATGGGAAATTTAAGCTACGATGTGCAGGTACAGTTGCTCAGAGCTTTGCAAGAACATAGAATAAGACCATTGGGCTCAACTAAGGAGATTGAGGTAGACATACGATTGGTATGTGCCACCAACGAAAACCTTGCACAGAGAGTTGCTGAAGGCAAATTCCGTGAAGACCTATACCATCGTGTCAACGAGTTTACTATCTATATGCCATGTCTAAAGGAGCGTGGCGCCGACCTCTTCCTTTTTGCCGACTTGTTTATAAAGCATGCCAACGAGGAACTTGGTCGCGAGGTATTAGGCTTGGACGCTAAAGCCTCAGAACTTTTGGCACGCTACAACTGGCCAGGCAATCTGCGTGAGCTAAACAATGTGATAAAAAGGGCGGTGCTTATGACTCGTGGTAAATATATCACTCCTGCCGAACTTAGCATAGGTCAGCAGTTACAGCAACCAAAGCCTATGGCTCTCCATGACGAGGAATCGGAGCTGCAACGTATAAAAGATGCGTTGGCTGCAACAGGAGGCAACAAGACAAAGACGGCACAGCTCTTGGCAATAGACCGTAAGACGCTATATAACAAGATGCAGAAATATGGCATTCCACAATAAAGTGTGGAATAATTCCACAGTATTTCCCCACTTTCCACAACTTGTGAAAAGTGGGGTTTTTAGTTAACTCTCTCATAATCAGCGGTGTAACATATTTATGTGTTTTTTGGCACGGCAGTTGTCCTTATTACCAGTGAATAAGACAACAAAATAATAATAACAATAAATACATGATAATTATGAAAAAGTTTATGTTCGCAGCCGTTTCGGCAATGGTTATAGTTTGTGTTAGCAACGTATTCGCTAATCAGTCAGCAATGCAGTTTGAGGCAAACAATGGTATTCAGTCTGATTCTGTAGTAACAGATTCTGCAAGCCAGCAAGTAGTAGATGCTCCAGTTGTTGCAGATACAACAGCAGCTTCTGAGAATACATCTTCTGAAAATGTAGCTACAGAGACTCATGCTGACACTGCCAGCGCAACCACAGAGACTGTGGAAGCTCCTGCAGATAGCGCAGTTGCACAGTAATTGTAATTGGTAAGGTTTGGGGATAACAAAATGCTCCTTCGGTCGCTTTGTCAAACGACTGGAGTAGCTATTCTTGTCTAAATATTAGTTAAACCATGAGCAATCAACCTAAATTATGTAGCCACTTGCTTCTATGAGGTCTTTTCTTTCATAAAGTATAGAAGTTTGTATTACGGAATAAATGAGTGAATAACATCTTTTCCAAAAAGACATAAGAAAAATGCGAGAACAATAGTGGAAAGCACTATTACAATACCACTAATCAAAACAAGTGATGAAGGAATGTTGCCTATGATATGACGTACCTTTTCGCTACGTAATTCTAAATGTTCTTGATTCTGATTTGCCATATTCTATTATTTAGTTACCAAGTTCAAGTTGGTTTTTTACCAATTTATAGTATGCACCACGCAGTGCAGTAAGTTCTTTGTGAGAGCCCACTTCTACAATTTTCCCTGCATCTATCACAACAATTTTGTCGGCATTACATACCGTACTAAGCCTATGTGCCACAATAATCACGGTGCGTCCGCGGTAAAAACGTTCAAGGTTGTCTACTATGTTTCGCTCATTTTGTGCGTCAAGAGAGTTGGTTGCTTCGTCAAGAAGGATATAGCGTGGGTTTTTATAAACAGCTCGTGCTATAAGTATTCTTTGCTTCTGTCCTTGACTCAACCCCATACCATCATGTCCTATGCGAGTATTGAATTTCAATGGTAGAGCCATTACCATATCGTATATACAAGCAGTCTCTGCAGCTTCTTTAAGTCTTTGTTCATCAATTTCGTCGTCTCCAACAGCAATATTTCTGGCAATACTTTCAGAAAAAATCACTCCGTCTTGCATTACCACTCCGCATTGTCTTCTCCACCAACGTTTATTAATGTCGGTTAGATTATTGTTTCCTATCATTATATCTCCATTTTCAACAGGATAATATCCCAACAGCAGCTTCAGCAATGTAGTCTTGCCGCTACCCGAAGCTCCAACAATGGCAGTTACCTTACCTTCTTCTATATTAAGGCTTATATTATTGATAGTTTTTTTGAGGGAGTTTTTGTCATATCTAAAAGAAACGTTGTTTAACTTTATGTTGCCATTATCTTTTACCAAGTCTACGATTTGTTCACTATTACTATCTTCTTCTGTCTTTAGATGTATCTCATTGATACGCTCAAGGCTTATTTTTACATCTTGAAGACTATAGATAAAATTCATTACTTGTTCTACTGGCGAATTCAACTGTCCAATAATGTATTGCACAGCAAGCATCATACCAAGTGTCAATTCTCCTTTTATCACCGCAGTTGCTGCTACTACAGTAATAATGATATTCTTTAATTCATTAATAAAAATACTACCAGCCTCCTGTGCCTGTTGCAATTTAAGGCTTTTTATCTGTACAGCAAACAAATCAGCTTGTGTGTCTTCCCATTCCCAACGTCTGCGTTGCTCACAATCTTGAAGCTTTATTTCTTGCATGGATGTTATCATCTCATAAGTCTTATTGTTATTTGATGCCATACATTCAAACAATGCATAATCAATCAGTTTTCTTTTGTGTAGAAAAAGAGCTATCCATAGTGCATAGATTATACTTCCGAGAAGGAATATAATGAATATAGCACTATTATAACAACAAAGAACTATTCCAAAAACTCCCATAGAGAATATCGAAAACGCAATTGTTAGTGTCTGTGAAGTTAGGAAATGTTCAACCCTTTCATGATCGTTAATACGTTGAAGTATGTCGCCCATAAGCTTAGTATCGAAGAAAGCCATAGGTAGACGAAATAGCTTTATAAAGAAATCAGAAACGAGCGAAAGATTTATTCTCATGCTGATATGTAGTAATAGTAACCGTCGTACAAAGTCAAGAGCGGTTCTACTTACTGTAAGCATTAGCTGTCCAAGCAATACTAACCAGACAAAGCCTATGTCTTTATTACGTATACCTGTATCAACAATGGTCTGGGTTAGAAAAGGTAGTATAAGTTGAAGTAGACAACCAACTATTAATCCGAGAAGTATCTGTATAAAATACTTACGATAATTTTTGATGTAATTATATAAGAACCTTAATTCCGCAACACTTTGATTTAAC
>HF994127.1:0-10861 GCA_000436915.1 Prevotella sp. CAG:1092
GAGTGAAGAGTGAAGAGTGAAGAATGAAGAATGAAGAATGAAGAGTGAAGAATCAAATAGACTTTATGGCTATTGATTGTTCGCTCTTCACTCTTTTCGTAAGGGAAGATTAAGTGCGACAACCGAGTTGCCGCAAACCCAACCCCTGGGTATTTGATTCTTCACTTTTCACTCTTCACTCTCCATTCTTCACACTTCGTTCTTCACTCTTCACTTATATGCTTGAGCAAGCCTTGACAAGCATCTTCGAGAAGCTCGATGACGAGCTCGAAACCACGGTCGCCACCATAGTAAGGATCAGGAACTACGGTGTGGCCAGGATGATGAGTAGCAAAATCTGCCATCATGTGAACTTTTTGGCGATCTTGCTCGGTGCGAGCCATAGACATTAGCTCATGATAGTTTTCGCGATCCATAACTAAGATATAGTCGAAGCGCGAGAAATCATCGTAGCAAATCTGACGAGCACGAGTAGAGAAATCGTAACCATGGTCGGCACCATGACTGCGCATGCGAGGGTCAGGGAGATTGCCCACATGCCATGGTCCGATGCCAGCAGAGTCTATGCGAAACTTATCACTAAGGTTTGCGGCATCTACGATATGTTGCATTATTCCCTCTGCAGCCGGAGAGCGACAGATATTGCCAAGACATACGAAGAGAAGGGATGTTGGTTGGGAAGTTTTCATGTTATCAAAAAGAGTTTTTAAAGATGATGGAAATGGTATTATAGGGGGTATTGTAGGGGTATTATAGGGGTATAAACGAAAAAAGTCCTGAAAGCATAAACTTTCAGGACTTTTGCAGGGTGCCCGGTGGGACTCGAACCCACGACATTCAGAACCACAATCTGACGCTCTAACCAACTGAACTACGGGCACCATGTTGGCTTATTGTTTTTAAGCGGTTGCAAAGGTACGAGAAATAATTGAAACCACCAAATATTTCTCGTACTTTTTTTCAAGCCCTTATTATTTTGCTGGTGTTGCAGGTGCCTCAGCAGCCTTTGGAGCAGCAGCTTTGGTATCTACAGCCTTAGCATCAGAAGCCTTAGGAGCAGCCTGCTGGCTAGCGCCGAAGCCCTGAGTGTTTGTAGCATTTGTAGCCTGATTCTGAGTAGCAGCCTGTTCCATTACGCTACTCTCAGTAGAAGCTGTAGGAGCAACATAAGCGCAAATAACGCTGAAAACAACCATAAGACCAGCGAGGGTCCATGTAGCTTTTTCTACGAAATCAGTAGTTTTGCGAACGCCCATGATGGCGTTAGACGAAGAGAAGTTAGAAGACAAACCGCCTCCCTTTGACTCTTGAATAAGTACGATGCCAATCATGAGCAACGATACTATTACAATGAGTACAACGAATAATGTGTAAACCATTTTTTTTTACTTATTTATTTTGTTATTTATTATCAGTTTTTCAAGAAAACGTATTTGATCTGCAAAGTAAGCATTTTTTTTTGGATAATTCAAATTTAATTGACTAATAATTTCAAGTGCCTTTGAATAATTGCCTTGTTTGATATAAATTTTAGCCAAAGTTTCTGTAAAATATCCATTTTCGCCCTCTTTTGCGTCGTCGTCATTGCTATCATCGATATCTGGTAGATATTCAGGTTCTTCTTTAAGTTGGATTTTTCCGCCCTCATTGAATATGAAATTATCTATCAAATCATGTCCCTTAAGCTGTGGCGACTGTTGGCTATCGCCATCGCCCTCCAACTCTGTTTCAAGCAGATACGACACATAGTCGATGGTGGCATCGGCAGGAGTAGGTTTGCGCTTAGTAGCTTTGTCCTCTTCCTGGTCGGCAGGAATAGAATCGAGGAAGTTGTCGATGAGCGAGATTGTTCTATCGCCATCGGCATCAGCCTTGGCAGTAGCTTTCTCGGTTTTGTTTACAGCTGCAAGTTTATAATGAGCAGCCTCAACAAGATTGAACAACACTTTGCGGTCGGTGATATAGATAGCCGAGCGTCGCAATTCTTCGTCGAACGAAGGGTCGTGGAGCAAATATAAGTTTTGCAACAGCAACAATCTTGCCGTTTGGTAATAAGGATAGAGCGCAAGCAGGCTTCGGAGATCGTAAAGGGTCTCCTTATCCAATAGTTCAGGATGTTTGATAAGCTCTGCTAAATCCATATGGGTATTGATGTTGTTGTTAAGCAATGTTTTTGTAATGTAGATTCTAATGATTAAGTATTTCGATTATTTGTCGCCAACGCTCATTACCAGTTAGCCACGGTGGCATTGAATATCTGGTCGGTGAGGTCTTTCACCATCTGAGTTACGAGTTCCTCTTGCACAGCATTGAGGCTCTTAGTAGTCTCGTAGGTAGATGTGGCAGTAAACTGCTTTTCAAAGTCCTCAGAGTGGTTGGTATTATTGACAAATCTCACATTAACAGTCATCGAGAGTTCGGTTTGAGCCGAATATCCTTCTGCCGACACCGACTTATTGCGCTGCGAATATTGTGTAATCTGTCCCTCTATCACGAGGTCGCCACCACGCTTCACCTGCTGCAGTTTGGTATGGTTGGCAAAAGCGTCTTTCAACTGATTGTTGAACATTGGCGCCATTGGTCCCCAGATATATGTGCTTCGGTTAGGGAAGTCGGCTATGCGTATGGTCTTGACCTTTGAATAGTCGATGCTTGCCATATTAAATTTATACGACACGCTACATGCTGCCACCACCATGAGTGCTGTTAAGGCTATGGCAGCAGAAGCCAAACGACGTATGCGAAACTTCAGAGAGTTATTCTTCATAATTGTCAAGTCCATATTCTTTAATTCTTCTGTATAGTGTGCGGTCGCTGATGCCAAGCTCAGCAGCAGCCAAACGGCGGTTGCCGTTGTTGCGTTCAAGGGCTTTCTCTATCATCTTTCGATTAAAGTCCTTGAGGTTCAAATTATCGTTTGAAGCCGGAGCCTCATCGTGATGCTTGTCGGTAGTAACCTCCTCGGCATCAATAAAATCGGCTGTAGGTTCTGGCTGATGATAGTCGTTGTCAACATATCCCAAGCGAGCAGGAGCAGGAGCCAAGCGAGCAGGAGCAGGAGTATTTAGCATGCTATGCTGGTCTTTCATCTGCTTTTTAAGATCGTTTAGCTCGCGTCTTAAGTCGCTGACATTGCCACGAAGCTCATACAATATTTTATATAGTATCTCGCGTTCGCTTTCGAAAGAGTGAGATCCTCCATCGCCAGCAATAGCGAGCTGCATGCTTTCAGGATCTTGCGGAATATACCTTTTCAGCGTTTCCACATCGATGATTCTTTCTTGGCTCAACACCGACATCTGCTCTGTGATATTCTTCAGCTGTCGCACATTACCAGGCCATTTGTAGCCGAGCATAATCTGCTTAGCATCCTCAGAGAGAGTAATCTTTGGCAGTCGGTATTTCTCTGCCATCTGCATAGCGAATAGACGGAAGAGAAGCAAAATATCGTTGCCACGATCGCGCAAAGGCGGCATCTGAATAGGAATGGTGTTAAGACGATAGTAGAGGTCTTCGCGGAAGCGTCCCTCAGTAATTGCCTTTTGCATATTCACGTTGGTGGCAGCAACAATTCTGACATCGGTCTTCATTATCTTTGTTCCGCCCACACGAATATATTCGCCAGTCTCGAGCACACGCAATAAGCGAGCCTGAGTGGCAAGAGGCAGTTCGCCCACCTCGTCGAGGAAGATGGTTCCCTTGTTTGCAATACCGAAATATCCTTCGCTCTCTCCTATAGCACCAGTAAACGAGCCTTTCTCATGACCGAAGAGTTCGCTATCGATAGTGCCTTCAGGGATAGAACCACAGTTGATAGCAAAATAGCGTTCGCGTCGGCGTGGACTATTGTCGTGGATGATGCGAGGAAGAATCTCCTTGCCCACTCCACTTTCGCCAACTACAAGCACACTAAGGTCTGTGGGCGCCACCTGCATGGCAACGTCCAATGCACGATTTAAAGCATCGCAGTTGCCCACGATGTTGTATCGTTGTTTTATCTTTTGCAGTTCTTCTGTGTTCATTTCTTGGCAAAATTACA
Organism: Prevotella sp. CAG:1092; assembly: GCA_000436915.1. Taxonomy (GTDB): domain Bacteria; phylum Bacteroidota; class Bacteroidia; order Bacteroidales; family Bacteroidaceae; genus Prevotella. The sequence goes on from HF994127.1 coordinate 4,040, forward strand.
AACTTTTATTGAGAAAAGCCTTATTTGTTATGAACTTTTATAAGTCACACTCCCCTTATATATATAATAAGGTGTAATCCTACTTTACCTGTTTAGCCGACTTGCCAAACTTTATTAGCAAAAGGCCGATGCCCGTCCACACGAGTTCGCGCAAGCGCACTATCAAGGCTACTAATATGCCACCGCTGGCAGTAGCGCCAAGGCGAGTTGCCGACATCAGGAAACCACCCTCGCGACCAACAAGCTGCAACGGCATAAAGAAAAGCATATTGGCAAACAGCGTGGTGAAAGCAATGATTAGAATACATTGCACATAGCTGATGCCAGGATTTACCACCAAGAGGATGAAATACACCTCGAGCGCCGACAATATTCTGCATGCCACTTCCAATACCACCGCCATAACGAAGGTCTTTGGACTCTGCTTATGCAGGGCTGCAATCTGCGTATCTATAGTGTCGAGCTGCTCACGATGTTTCTCCACAAATGGCTGTGCCCACTTCTTCACCAACGGCATGTGGCGCAGAAGATTCATCACACGGTTTGCCAATCCCTTACGATAGCCAATGATGAAAAACCACAGGCCGAGCATGCAGAATGCCGCTGCCGCAAGAAGGAATGACGCCATGAATACCGACATTGGCTGTGTAGCCACATATAGGAATATGGAGATAAACCAAAACCAGAAATGGCTAAAGATATGCGTCATTGCATATAGTATCACCGACGACGAAGCCCTCTCGGTGCCAATCTTCGGTGCGAGTTCCATAATGCGGTATGGTTCGCCGCCCATCAGTCCGCCTGGAGTGGCATAGTTGAGGGCAAAGCCTGAGATGGTTACTTTATACAGCCACCAGAAGTTCACCTTCGACTTTCCACCAGCATTGATGATAAGATACCATGCCGAGGTGTTAAATATATACAGGAATATCCACAGCACCAATACTGCTACAAACCAATATCCTGCATGACGTAGTCCTTGCCAAACCTGCTGAAAGTCGAGCTGTGTGACCATCACCACCAGCACGGCAATACCAAATATAAAGAATATATTCTGATATCTCTTCTTCATTATATCTTTTATTGTTGTCTTTCCTTTATAGCATTCTCATGCTTCTTAGGTATTGCAAATCTCACCTTTTCGCTATCATCGCGTTTTTCATGATACAGCTTAGGCAGAGGATTTGCCAATGGCTCATCATAGTCGATGGCATTGCGGAAAGCGTCGATAGCGCAATAAATAGCATGGCGGAAAGATGTTTCGTCAGCTCTACCCATGCCTGCGATGTCGAAACGAGGATTCATATCGGCAGCTGTCACTACTACAGGCATTCCTGCAATGAAGTTTATCATATAGTCGGCAGACAAGGCTGCAAGAGGAGCCACGCCCTGATCGTGATACATTGCCAATATTCCGTCAAAAGCATAATAGTCGCCATTGCTAAAGAAATCATCTACAGCATAAGGTCCAAAGGCATTAATGCCCTCGGTAGCCAACTGGTCGATAGTTGGAGCAATAATCTCTTGCTCTTCCTTGCCTCCATTGCTTGTTTGCGGATTTAGAGCAAGCACCGCAACACGAGGAGACGAGATGCGGAAATGGCGCTTCAAAGCGGTATGGAAAGCCTTGATACTTGCCGAAAGTTGCTCGGTTGTTATTGCAGCAGCCACATTGCGCAGAGGCAAGCCGTCGGTAGCCAAAGCCATGCGCACCTGCTCTGTAGCCATCACGCGAATGGCCTTATTGCCTTCGCCGAGACAAGCCTCGATGTATTCAAAGTTGCCTGGATAATTGAAACCTTCAGGCTTGATATTATTCTCGCTTGCAGGGCCGAGCACCAAGACATCAAACAAACCATCTTTGAAGTCGGCAATAGCGCGGTCTACAGCAGCAAGAGCAGCCTTGCCACCCTCAGCGCATTCCAATCCTAAGTCTATTTTCACCTCTTCGTCGAAGGCTGTTATAATATTTAGCTTGTCTTCTTTAGCCTCATCAGCATTTGATATGATTGTGAAATTTGCCTGCATATTCAATGCGTTGCGATGATAAGCAGCCACCTTTGGCGAGCCATACACAATAGGAGTGCACAGCTCGAGCATCTCAGGCTCGGCAAATGTCTTAAAAATCAGCTCATATCCTATACCGTTGGTGTCGCCTTGAGTAATGGCTACACGTATCTTTCTATTTTCCATTTATCTTGATAGTTGTTTTATTTAGACTATTGTCAGTTTTGTCACTACTCTTTTTTATTGTTCGTTTTTCTTTGCCGTCGACAGCAGTCCGCAAGCGGCAAAAATATCTTGTCCACGGCTTGCTCTGATGGTAGTAAATATGCCATGATTGGTGAGATAATCGCGGAAAGCCTCCATCTTTTCCTCAGGCGCACCATCGAGAGGCACATCCGGAATCTTGTGGAATCTAATAAGGTTTATTCTGCAATCTAAGCCATGGAGCAACTTCACGAGCTCTCGAGCATGAGTCATAGAGTCGTTTAAGCCTCCAAACACAATATATTCGAACGACAAGCGACGCTGATGAGAGAAATCATAGTTGCGAAGCATCTCTACGATGTCTTGAATATGAAATCCTCTTTCGGCAGGCATCAGCATTGAGCGTTGCTCAGGCACAGGCGAATGCAAGCTTATTGCAAGATGGCAATCGCTCTCTTCGATAAATCTCTTTAGCTTATTCTTCACTCCCACGCTGCTCACGGTGATTCGCTTTGGACTCCACGCATAAGCATAGTCGGCAGTAAGGAGGTTTGTCACTCTCAGCACATTGTCGAGATTGTCCATAGGCTCGCCCTGTCCCATAAAGACGATATTTGTCAGGCGGTCAGCCTCTGGCAAAGAATATATCTGATTAATGATGTCGCATGCTGTGAGGTTGCCTTCAAACCCCTGCTTACCAGTTTGGCAAAACAGGCAGTTCATCTTGCATCCCACCTGCGACGACACACACAATGTTGCTCTGTCGTTTTCAGGAATAAACACCGTCTCAACAAACTTTCCGCTCTGAGTAGGGAACAAGTATTTTATGGTGCCGTCTTTAGAATACTGAGCATCGAGATGTGGCATACAGCCAATAGTATATTGGGCAGAGAGCTTTTCCCTGCCTGCCTTCGAGATATTTGTCATCTCGTCGATGCTACGCACATGCTTTATATAAATCCATTGGGCTATCTGACCGCCAGCAAAAGCAGGCAAACCAATATTTTTTGCCACTTCTTTTAGCTCAGCCAAAGTCATTCCCAACAATGGTGTCTTATCGTTCATATCCGAATGAGAATAATTTTTGCAAAGTTAGTGCAAACGAGCGCAAATACATCAAGTTTACTTGGATATTTTGCCGAGTGCAGCCTAATTTCTGCAAAGTTAGCACAAAATCAAGACAATGCAAAACAAAAGTCTCGTTTTTTGCTTCTCAGCGCCTATATGTAAAGCTTTATCTTCATTATTGAAGTCGATAATATACAAAAGTCAGAAAAATAAGATGTTCTGTTTGCTATTTCCGAATAGTTTTAATAACTTTGCGATAAGTTTACATTAATATACTGGCGCCAGCAGACTCTGCTGATGACAACAGCCAACAACTTACAAGCAAGATTTCATCATGAACATCAACAATACGGAAGACGAAAAGCTCTTGAAGCAATACTATAGCAGATATGGTGGATATTGGAGATTTCCCGATATGCTCGACTATTGCTATTTGGTAAATCCTTATTTCAATCGTTCGGGCATCATCAAGGAGATGCAAGACTTCTTCCCTACCCTCGTTGCTGAATATCCTTCGGGCATGAATGTCAACTCTATGTTGGCAAGCGAATGCTGGAACGTAAAGCAAGAATATATTATTCCTGGCAATGGTGCTGCGGAATTGATAAAACTGCTGATGGAGCATTTAGAGGGCAAAGTGGGTGTGGTAAGACCTACTTTCGAGGAATATCCTAACCGCATGCCTGCAGAACGAGTGGTAACTTTCGTGCCTCAGAATAGCGACTTCCGCTATGATGCAGACGATTTGATAGAATTCTTTGGCAATAATGCCGTAGAAAACATCTTGCTCATCAATCCAGACAATCCTTCGGGCAACTTCATCCCTTTGGAAGGCATCATCAAGTTGGCGCAATGGACTAAGGATAATGGCATAAAGTTTATCCTCGACGAGAGTTTCGTTGATTTCAGCGAGGGTTATGCTAACAATTCTTTCATCAGCAACCAGCTGCTCGAAACTTTCCACAACGTATGTGTAATGAAATCTATCTCTAAGAGCTATGGTGTGCCTGGATTGCGCCTTGGCATTCTTTGTTCTGCCAACACCGATATGATACAGCGCATGAAGAAGCAGGTGAGCATCTGGAACATCAATTCTTTCGCTGAATTCTTCATGCAAATCTATCCTAAGTATAGGGCTGACTACCAAAAGGCGTGCGACCAATTTATCGCTACTCGCAACGATTTTGAAAGGGAACTACAGCAAATTCCTTTCATCCATGTAATGCCGTCGCAAGCCAACTTCTTCTTCCTTGAGGTGTTGCCACCTTACAAGCCAAAGCAGCTTTGCGCTATTCTTCTCAAGAGATATAAAATCTTGGCAAGTGCTTGCTTAGCAAAAAAAGGCATTGAGCCCGACAAATATATGCGCATTGCCGTGAGAAGTCATAAAGACAACGAGAGATTTATAAAAGCATTAAAAGAACTGATATAATATGAAAATAATCACCGAACAGCAAATTCGCTCTCTTGCCATCACGCCTCGCCAATGTGTGGAGTGGATACATGAGAGTTTTGCCATGAAGCACGAGGCTCAACTTCCTGCAAAGATAAGTGTGCATCCTGCTGACTACGATTTCTTTACTTCTATGCCTTGCTTGCTTCCTGACAATGGTGGCGATATAAGATTTTTCGGAATAAAAGAGGTGCATAGAATTGAGGGCGCAGTACCATCATTGGGTAGCGACATCATGCTCTATAATGCCAAGAATGGCGAACTGCTTGCGTTGATGGATGGCGACTGGATAACCACCATGCGAACTGGTGCGGTGGCTGCAGCTTCTGCAAAAGCTTTGCGCAAGAGCAATGCTTCGGTTTATGGTTTTGTGGGCTTGGGCAATACTGCTCGCGCCTCTCTGCTCTGCATTCTCGAGGCTGAGCCTGAGAAGCAGTTTAAGGTAAAATTGCTAAGATACAAAAATCAGGCTGAGCAATTCATCGCACGCTTCACCGACTATGCTAACGTAGACTTCGAGATTGTTGACAGCATATCAGAACTTGCACAAACTGTTGATGTTTTCATTAGTTGCATAACGAGCGCTAACGGTCTTTTGGTTGAGGATGAGAAGATATTCCAGCCTGGAGTAACTGTCATTCCTGTCCACATGCGTGGTTTGCAGAATTGCGACACCACCTTCGACCGTGTATTTGGCGACGACACCGACCATGTAAAGGGATTCAAATATTTCTCTCAGTTCCGCGACTACAACGAGATTGGTGAAGTATTGTCGGGTCGCGACCCTGGCAGAAAGTCTGACAAGCAGCGTATTCTCGACTACAACTACGGTCTGGCTCTCCACGATATTGTGTTTGCTTCAAAACTCTACGAAGCGCTCATCAATACCGACACCATAAATATTCCAATTCACAAAGAGACTGACAAATTCTGGATTTAATAATCTACCATGGCACACATCAAAACTTCCAAAGGATTCCTGAAATACGAAAGCAAAATACCTTTCTTCGGCGACAAGGTATTAGACAAAGACCTGATGCTCGACAACATCAGGCTATTGGCTGCCTACCTCGACAAGATTGACATCAATTGGGGACCAGCCTTTGGTACGCTGATTGGTATTGTGCGCAACAACGATTTCCAACCTTGGAAACCCGTCTTCGACATCTATATTCTTAAGGAAGACGAAGAGCGCTTCAAGGATGTGTTGTGGCTCTTAAAGGACGAGGGCTTCGAACTTATCCGTCATGAGCGCCGCGGACTCTACTATCTGTGTCGCAACGATCAGTATATTAAGTTCTTTGTGCTCCACAAGATTAGTAGCGACGTTCGTCATACTGGCGGCTCTGACTTCATCCATGAGAAATATCTGCAGAATACCGTGAAGTGGAACTTCATGGGCATAGAGATGAATGTGCCTGTAGATGTCGACGAATATTTGACGTTCCAATATGGTAAGGACTGGACAACTCCTAAGCAGACGGTGTTCTATTCCTCAAGCTTCTTCTCTAAACTTGCTAATTGGACAAAGACAAAGCTTCAAGACATCATGCCTGACGCCATTTACTATTATTGGCTGCTGATACACCGCAAAAAGGACTTCAAGAAGTTCAAACTGCGCAGCGAAAAGGCTGGATATAAGTTGCCACAAAACTTCGAGCTGGCAAGCATGAAGCCTCGCCGATATAAGAAGGTGCTTACGGTTGGCGTCTACGACTTGCTACACAAAGGGCATGTGGAACTCTTCCGCCGTGCCAAGGGTTTGGGCGACTATCTCATCGTGGCTGCCCAAGATAGCGACTTCATTCTGAAATACAAACCTCAGGCCAAGGTCATGAACTCTACCGAGGAACGCAAATACATGATAAAGGCCATTCGCTATGTCGACGAGGTTATTACGTATACTGATGTCGACAATATTGTGAAAGATGTAGACTTCGATGTCTTCGTTACTGGTCCCGACCAATGTCACGAAGGTTTCCAGAAGGCTATTCGATGGTGCGAAGAGAATGGCAAAGAGCACATCGTGCTCGGACGTACCGATGGCATAAGCTCAAGCGAGCTGAAAGCCAAGATTGCTGCCAAGACAG
>HF994127.1:10877-11160 GCA_000436915.1 Prevotella sp. CAG:1092
TTGCTGCCAAGACAGCAGCCTCTCTTGGCAAAAATAATACTAACCCACAACAATAACCATAGAACAATAACTCTACATAAAAATATATAAAAATGAGAGAAAAAATAGATTGCTTCTTGCCTTGTTCCGACTTCGAAGGCATTCAAGCCACCATCAGCCAACTGATGGGAAACAAGACTATTCAGCATATTCACCTCTTGGTAGGTTCCGACTTCGACTCTTGTGTGGTGCCTGAAGATATTGACATCATAACTTCCGACAAGCCTTTCTCTACCGATACACT